>NZ_JACJTV010000003.1:0-300000 GCF_014698845.1 Coleofasciculus sp. FACHB-1120
GTCACGAGTGCGTTGCGGCACTGTTTGGGCAACTCGCAACTCGCTCAACATCGAGTCCTCTGCTTCGCTTAAGATAATCCGAATCGGAGCTGGCATAAATAATGGAACACTCCGTTTAGAGAACCTATCCCATCTTATATTTAATTAGTCCCAGCTACTTACCTCTTTGTTTCAGATATATCGAAACTAAGTTAAATTGCTCAAATTCAACATTCAACACAGACATAGCACTCTCTTCGACTTTCTTGGAGTTCCCAATTAAATAGTCAATGAGGCGCTTATCTTGTGCGCTGGCTAAGCCATCCGTCTGCTAGGGGAAGGAGGCACAATAGAGGCTCCCGAATATGTGTCCGTATTTAGAGTTCCCTAAATTTGGAAAAAAACGCTAACCTTAAATGCTGTTTAATGTTAAGAAAAACAAATTTTTTAGTCTTACTTTCTAAAAAGAATAAAAGGTTTCGCTTTGAGACTTGACAATTATTAAAAACATTTGAATAAAAGACTCTCTGCAAGCTTAATGGGGGAGTTCGTGGAAACAGCCTTAAAAATTTTTTGAGAAACCGGCGTTGATAAAAATACACTGATGGGTGGTATTGTCAAGCAGACTGTGCGGACGCCGTCCTTCACGCCGATTCTGCCCTTCCAAGTAAGCTAGAATTCAAGCAGAATCAGCATTCCACGAACTAGCCTCCTCATGATTGAAAGTCTGCAAACCCAGCTTTACGAACTCAGTGAATTTGCCAACAGTCTCGTTTTCATCCAGCTGCAACATCTCAGCATTATCAGTATTGGCATTATCTTTGCAGCCGGGTTGCTCACCAGTTTGACCCCCTGTATGCTTTCCATGTTGCCCATCACCCTTGGCTACATTGGGGGCTATGAAACTAAAAGCCGCCTCCAAGCAGCTGCCCAAGCAACCTGGTTTTCCTTAGGATTAGCAACAACGTTGGCAGGGCTTGGTATCTTAGCGGCGTTGCTAGGGAACGTCTACGGTCAAGTGGGATTTGGTTTGCCGATCCTTGTGAGCATTCTCGCGATCGCAATGGGGCTAAATTTACTAGAAGCTTTGCCCCTTCCGTTGCCTGCGTGGGGTGGGATAGAGTGGATTTCCAAAGAATTACCAGAGGGAGTGCGTTCCTATCTGATTGGTCTAACTTTTGGGATGGTTGCGTCCCCGTGCAGTACTCCCGTGTTAGGAACCTTACTGGGTTGGGTTGCCACAACGCAAGACATGGTGTTAGGTGCAGTCTTGCTGCTATCCTACACAGCAGGTTATGTGGCACCGTTGATTGTGGCAGGAACTTTTACAGCCTCGATTAAGAAGTTGCTGGAGTTGCGCCAGTGGTCGAGTTGGATTACACCCGTTAGTGGTGTGCTTTTAGTTGGCTTTGGGGTATTTTCGCTGCTGTCTCGGATTCCAATTGGTTAAAGGTAATCAAAAGCACTCGCTATTACCAATTACCAATTATTAATTATCAAAAAATGACTGCAAAAAATTCTTTTTTCTCAAACTTTGGAGCAACATCCTATCGGTTTTGGCGACAGGAGTTGTTGCCATTACTGGCAGATTTGCGGTTAGCGATCGCATTGCTATTAGCGATCGCGCTTTTTAGCATCTCTGGCACGGTCATTGAGCAGGGTCAGTCGCCCGCTTTTTATCAAGCTAACTATCCGGAGCATCCCGCTTTGTTTGGTTTCCTGACCTGGAAGGTAATCCAGGTAGTCGGATTGGATCATGTTTATCGCACCTGGTGGTTTTTATCACTCCTAATTTTGTTTGGCAGCAGTTTAACTGCCTGTACCTTCACCCGCCAGTTTCCAGCTTTAAAAGCAGCACAGCACTGGAAGTTTTACGACCAACCGCGCCAATTTCAGAAACTCGCCCTGAGTGCGGAACTAGAAAAAGGTTCGCTAAACAAACTTACCGAGTTATTGCAGCAGCGGCGCTATAAAGTTTTTCAAGAAGGAGATAAACTTTACGCTCGAAAAGGACTGGTGGGGCGGATTGGCCCGATTGTTGTTCATGCCAGTATGTTAATTATTCTGGGGGGCGCAATTTGGGGGAGTATCACGGGTTTTGTCGCCCAGGAAATGGTTGCCAGCGGCGATACGTTTCAGATAAAAAACATCATCGAAGCTGGTACTTGGGCGCTGCCACAAGTTCCCAAAGATTGGTCGGTGCGGGTAAATCGCTTTTGGATCGACTATACACCTGAAGGCAGAATCGACCAGTTTTATTCCGATTTGTCGGTTTTGGATCAACAAGGACAAGAAGTTGATCGGCAAACGATTCACGTCAATCAGCCGTTGCGTTACCGAGGCGTGACACTTTATCAAACGGATTGGGGTATTGCAGGTATCCAGGTGCGGCTGAATAATAGCCCAGTTTTACAGTTGCCGATGGCGTCATTAAATACTGGCGGCAAGGGTCGAATCTGGGGAACTTGGATTCCCACTAAACCAGATTTGAGTGAGGGAGTTGCCTTAATTGCCAAGGATTTGCAGGGAACACTGATGCTTTATAACCCAAAGGGTGAGCTAATCAATACTATTCGTGCTGGGATGTCAGTACCCGTGAATGAAGTCAGGCTGAGCATTGATGAAGTGATCGGCAGCACTGGCTTGCAAATAAAAGCCGATCCGGGTATCCCGTTTGTTTATGCGGGGTTTGGTTTGTTAATGCTGGGTGTGGTTATGAGTTATTTTTCTCATTCGCAAATTTGGGCACTGCAAGAAGGAGTTAGCGCAGCGTCTCACAAGGAGATTCGCTTCTATGTCGGCGGCAGAACTAACCGCGCACAGGTTGCTTTTGAACGGGAACTGTTGGAAATTTTGGATCGAGTCAGTCAACAATCCCCGGATGAAGTGCCCGTTGTTGAGATAGAAGCGATCGCTACCCAGTCCTAAACCATTTTTGATTTTTGATTTTGGGTTGTAGAGGCGCGGGCGATCACGTCTCTACCAAGAAATCATATCTTCCACTCACGCCTTTTTTTCTAGTTTCCAAAGCCAAACTTCACCCGATTGATATGCAGGCTCTATTGTGTAGTTCTGCGTTTTCAGTGCATTTTTTAATTTCTGGGAACTCCGATATAAAAACACATCCCTGAACCCATCTGGAATCTGAGGCACATCTGGCTTAACTACTAATTGAAGCCGCACTTCAGGGTTGAGTGCATGACTCAAAGGCAGAATCATGGTTAACAACTCATCGCTTACCAAAAGCGGCTGAGTTGCTTGGTTGAGAATTCTGGCTATCTGGGGATTGTATTTAGTTTGAGAGAGGGTTTTATTCCACCAAACTTCTTGTTGAAAACTGATAGCGCAGGAGATAACACCACTTGAAACCACCGCAATCAGGACAATTTGCCATAATTTTTGTGTTCTGGCACTCATGGAAACCCAGCTAATTTTACTCGCCAGCAAGTAAGCAACTGCTATCTCAATCCCTAAAAATAATGGTACGAGATGCCGAGTTGAACCTGATAATCCTCCTCCTGAAATTAAATCTTTTAAGATAAACGGTAAGCAACTAACTCCAATTAATGTTAAGACAAATAGCCAAGCTCGTTTAGAAGTTTTGCGGCACAGGAAATAGACTGAATATCCTGTCAGAAATACAATCAATCCTACCAAGGTCAGGCGGATTAATTCTGTCCATTGATTGTCAAATCCAAACGCGATCGCTCCTCCCTCTGGGTCTGCATCAAGAAACGTTCGAGTAATATTGCGAGTCCAAGCTTTCACCCAAGAAAACAGGCTTTCTTTCTGGCGAGACCAACCTGTTGTATTTTCAACAGTAGACAAGTTGCTAAGAATCACCAAAACCCAAGGCACAAAAGTGAGAAACCCAACTAAAGATGCTAGCAAATAGGCAAAGACAGTTTTGGAAAATCGGAATTTCTCGATTGTCAATAGATAAATTCCATGCCCAATCGCAACCAGCACGAAAAATAGCTGCGTATACATCCCCAGCGTTAGCGTTGCTGCATACACTCCCCAAGTAGAAATAAGGGTTTTAGTGTCTCTATTTCCCAGCCGCATCGCTCGTAGCAGCGCTACACTCGATAATAAGATTGCCACACTCCACAGACTATAAGGCCGTGCTTCTTGGGCGTAGAGAACTTGAAAGGGGGAGACTGCAATGAGTGCGATTACTACCCATCCTACTAAGGAAGATCCAAATAATTCTCGGCATAGCCAATAAATACAGGGGAATACTAACAAGCTAATGAATGCAGACAAGCTTCTGACTGTGCCTGGTGAAGAACCAAACCATTGCACCCAAAATCTTGCCATCAAAAAATAGAGGGGCGGATGCTGGGGGGTATCGACTACTATCGAGTTGATAGTTCCGCTTACACCTTTTTCCTGATTGGGTTGTTGAAACTTCTGCAAATCCTCGACCCCAATCAGATGCCCATCAAAGAGTTCTTGGGTTAATTCTGCTTTGGTGTAACCAGCAATTCGTAATGAAGTCAGAGTCTCATCGCCCCAGTAAACTTTTCGGTCTAGGTTGACGACTCGAAAGAATATTCCTAGTACCAGCAAGACAATAATAAAAAATTTTAACCAAGTTGGAGGAAGTAGCCTTGTTTGACTTAACCTATTCTTAACATGATTAAGAGTTTGTGCAACTGTCATAAACCCTCCATTTCGCAATCGAAAAAGCTGCGAAGCTGTGCGAAATTTTAGGGGAGGCAAGAGAAGTTATCACTCACCTATAGACTGATTTTGTATCTATATTTTGAACCGATAAATAGGCTTTTGATGACATAAAGCAAAAAGCCCGTCCAACGGGCTTTTTGAAAAAGATAAGTTTTAACCTAAGTAGAGTTAGCAGTAATAAGTGAGTCTTTGGGCTGCTATCTAGGCGTCAAGCGACTTCTGATGACGCACTTCAATAACGGTGTGGACGTTACCGCGCGGTGCAAAATCCCCTTTGATAGTGGCTTCTAAAGGTTCGCAAGCTGCTACAAAGTCATCCAGAATTTGATTGATAGATTCTTCGTGGGAGATGTAGCGATCGCGGTAACTGTTGATATAAAGCTTGATCGCCTTCAGTTCCACCACCCTTTGATCGGGAACATAGGTAATATGGATGGTCGCAAAGTCAGGATAGCCAGAAAACGGACACTTACAGGTAAACTCTGGTAGAGTAATGTGAATGTCGTAGCGGCGTCCGACTCGCGGATTGGGGAAGGTAATTAATTGTCCTTCAGCAATATTGCGCTCACCGTATTTCATTTCCGAGAGCGGCGTTTCAGGTGATAATTGCTGCTGTAGTGGCGACTGACTCATCAGTAGTGGTTAGCAAACGTGGGACATTAGGCATTCGTTATTAGTCATTTATAACAAACAAAGGACTAAGAACTTTTGAATATGAATGCAGGTCAAGCTTTTTTAGCCTTCTTCACCTGCTTTGTTCAGAAAATATCTCTAGAGTTGAACGGGTCTGTGCTACCGTCCCAATCTGGACAATTTTTATCGTCCCAGCCGTAGGGATGCATGGCGCAGACTAATAAGTTTCCCCCATAAGCTTGTCCGTGATAATGGTGACAACCCATACACGCAGGATTTTTTTGTGGGGTTGGTTCAACAGTATCCACCATATAGGAAAAAGGCTGCTCACCTTCGCCCATAATTTCTTCAAATTCTAAATAAATTTCAGCGATTGGCTCAAATAATTCTTGCAAACCCTGATTGAGATCGGTTGCAATTGTAGTTTGCACGCTTTCGGCAACAGCGTCTACTACTTCTGCGATGCCAATGAAGAATTGCTCTACTTCATCAGCAACCGCTTCCATCATCTCGAAAAAATCTTTTTGCCACTCTTCCATTTTGGATACTCAGCACAAAAGGCTTAGTTTTGACCGGCGACACGATGACGCCAATTAATCTGCAATTCTATTCTAAATAGTGCGAATCAATGATGCGATCGCAATGGGTAAATTTGCACCCGTTGCCTTGCGCGATCGCACAAGGCGATATGATGCACCTTGCAGCGAATCGCTCTTTCCTCTGTACCGACGCATCGGTGATTCGGCTGTTCGCGGTTTGCCGTTCATGACTAGAAAGCTAATCGCGCTTTAGCCGACGCAGTTCGTCTTGTAGTGCTTGCACCTGTTGGCGCATCGCGTCCACATCGTTATTTGGAGACCCTGCTGGCTTTGGCTCTTCATCATCTGAGAGAATTTCAATCCGCCGCGGCTCACCGGATTGGGTGCTGCTGGACGGCTCAACGGGTGCCTGCTGGGCTTGTTTCATCATCTCATCGACAAACCGGCGGGCTTCGTCTGTTGTCATCTCGCCTTTTGCCACCATTTCATCGGCTAGCTTTTGAGCTTGCGATCGCAACTCCGATAATTTTCCCCCAGCTCTCTCACCCGCAGAGGCAGCTAAGCCGACTCCTAAGAAAAACGCTTTTTGAACAATATCTCCAAAACCAGCCATCGCAATGAGTCGCTCCTTGAATCTGCAAGTATCTGCTGATTCCAGCATAAGCGTGAAATCCAGAAACTGCCCACCAATTACAAGACCAACGAGGACGATGTGGCGATTCGAGTGATCCGGATACCACGCCTATCACAAGCATCCCGTGTTGCTGCTACCTTCCGGTTCTGACAAGGTTTAGGCGTTGCGATCGCGTGGGTCCAGATCATCTATAGCATAACATCATTCAGTGAAAACTCAAAACTCTGGCGGCAATCAGCAATTAGCCTTTATGCATTAGCCTTTATTCGGCAACGACTCGCCACTCATAGAGTTCATACTTGACGCAGCCGTTTTGCACTAGGGGATCTTGGGAGACAATGGCACGCGCCTCCTCCATTGAAGACGCCTCAAATAGCATCATGCCGCCTCGCCGCTCCAGCCAGTAGCCGCTACGCGCCTGGTATCCCTTGGCAATCAAATCCTGGACATAAGCTTTGTGCGCCGGTACAGATTTGTCAAAGATAGGTTTATCAACGATGCCTTCTTCAATCTTTACAAACCAGGGCATTCACTTTCTTCCCTTATCTGGCTATATCTATTTAACAAGTAAACTACCCCTGGAAGTTCTTGGACAATACAAAACGCCGCTTCTTTATCGCTCTCTTGCCGCCGCAAGAGATTCAAGACTACGCCAAAGAGATTCAGCAGCACTTCGCCCAAACCTTTGCTAGCAAAGGTGCCCAGAAATCTCCCCCGCATATCACGCTGCAACCGCCGTTTGAATGGCAGGTAGAGGCAGTACCAGTGCTGGAAGAATCCTTGAGAACGTTTGCTTCCCATCGTTCACCTGTCTCCATTACCCTGGAAGGGTTTGGAGCATTTCCACCGCGGGTTATTTTCATCAATGTTCTTAAGACGCCGGAACTGCTAGCGTTACAAGCTGATTTAATGACCGAGATGGAGACAAACTTGGGAATTGCCGATTCGGTTTCCAAGCAGCGTCCCTTTGCTCCTCACATGACTGTTGCTTTTAGAGACTTGACCCGGCAGAACTTTAAGCTAGCTTGGACTGAATTTCAGCAGCGACCATTACAGTTTGAGTTTACATCTGGTCAGCTAACGCTACTGATTCATTCTGGCGAACGATGGGAAGTAAGTAGCGAATTTCCTTGCTTAGCGCGTCAGATGTGAACTGGGAATCCTTTCACCAAGGGGGTTGTGGCTAGTTATG
The DNA here is from genome assembly GCF_014698845.1 of Coleofasciculus sp. FACHB-1120. Classification (NCBI taxonomy): domain Bacteria; kingdom Bacillati; phylum Cyanobacteriota; class Cyanophyceae; order Coleofasciculales; family Coleofasciculaceae; genus Coleofasciculus; species Coleofasciculus sp. FACHB-1120. The sequence goes on from NZ_JACJTV010000003.1 coordinate 7,667, forward strand.
GTGTGCGCGATCGCAACCTTGCTTTTTCAATCAGGCAAGACCTGTCAATGATAGCGAAGCTTTTTCACTTGATTTTTAAATCTATCCAGAGTCATAAATCTTTATAGGGATTCATCCTGTCCCACGGTAGAGGTGGGAATAGCCAGACTCTGACTATTCTTTTCGTTATTACTGTGCTGTGCCCACACGAGTAGATTGCTAAGGTAAGAGAAGTCAATGAAAAAAGTTAATGTACTTAATGTATCCATTGACAACTTGTCAAGGGCAGAACTACTAACAAAACTCGATCAGGAAGGTGGTATTGTATTTACGCCAAATGTAGACCACCTGATGAAGCTACAAACCGATCGGGATTTCTATAAGGCTTACAATATCGCTACCTATAAAGTGTGTGACAGTCAAATAGTATTGTACGCTTCAAAGTTTTTGGGTACACCGATTAAAGAAAAGCTTTCGGGTTCCGATTTGTTTCCCGCTTTCTATATGCACCACAAGGATAATGGAAGCGTTAAGATTTTCTTGCTAGGTGCCGCTGAAGGAGTGGCGAGTAAAGCTCAAGAGCGAATCAATAGTCAAGTAGGCAGAAATATTATAGTTGCTTCTCATTCTCCATCTTTTGGATTTGAAAAGAGCGAAAAAGAATGCCTAGCAATTATTGATCTGATTAATAAGTCAGGTGCCACGGTATTAGCGATAGGCGTAGGTGCGCCTAAACAAGAAAAGTGGATATTGAAGTATAAGAATAAGCTACCCAATATCAAAGTTTTCTTGTCTATTGGTGCATCTCTTGACTTTGAAGCAGGTCATAAACCAAGATCCCCACAGTGGATGAGTGACGCTGGGATAGAGTGGTTACATAGACTTTTATCCGAGCCACAAAGACTGTGGAAAAGGTATTTAATAGACGATATGCCTTTCTTCTGGTTAGTTTTGAAACAAAAGCTTAATCTTTACAAAAAGCCCTTTCAAAGGCAAAAGAAAGCTGTGAAATTAGAAAGAGTTAAGTGGCAATAAATTTTAATATTTATTGCCGTGTAAATGAATTTCACTGATGCAAAGAGCCGGAAAACGAATTCTCGGCTCAAATTTATGCCCTAGGCCAACTTTAGAACCCGTTTCATGGGTTTTAGCTTTTAGCCCTAAATTTAGTTTGGAGCTTAGGTCAATGCCTTTGTCGTATAGATAGACGACTTTCCGTTGGAACGTCTATTTTTGCACCTAGATATCTTCGCAGGCGATTAGACAGCTTAAACAATTGTTCCAACTTCCCTCAAATCTCTTCTTTGTAAACGGGGAATGTTGGAATGGGGTTGAAAATATGTTGTAAGAGTCCATCGCATTCCAAATTCCTCCGCTACAACTGCCTCACAGGATATCCCCACAAGATGTATTTGCTTGCTGCTTTAGGAGGATATTGCTACTGAATTACCGATTGCCATAGTAAATTCCTCTACCATTCGTACCAATAAAAACTAAGCCGAACTGCTGCATACTTGCCTCCATCGCATTCGGACCATTACCAATCGGATTTTTTGGATTCCCAATCCTGATCCATGTCTTCCCTCTGTCTAGAGAACGGAAAATTCCTTTGCCCATATCATCAATTTCTCCATACAAATACATCGCCGGAATCGTGCTTCCCTGCTGTGGCTTTCCTATAGCAAACAAATAGGATCTCTTAACTGCATCTATTTTGGAGAACTTCTTGCCACCGTCTATCGAACGGTAAAGTTTTTTCTTATCGAGACTCAGCCAAATTTCACCTTTAACTCCAGATACAGTTCTCAGCGAGTGCCAACTTTCATCGGGAAGTGACGAATTCACTACTTTAAAAGACAAACCTCCATCGGTACTTTGATAGAATTTGCCATTCTTATAGTAATAAAACGTGTCACCATCCACTTTGTCTGCTACCAGTGGCAAAGACCAATTCCAAGGCCCCTTGGAACCCTTGGGTAAGCCAGCAACTTCTTTCCAGGAAGCGCCACCATCATCTGTGCGGAGAGCTTTATCTCCACTAACAGTAACAACAAATAGCTTTGGATTAGTCGCTGACATCGCGACGCGCATCGGCATGGTGTCTTTTGGAAATGAAGCAAATTCTTTCCAAGTTAAGCCGCCATCGCTCGAAGTGGCTCCCGAATAAATATTGTTCCAGCGATTTCCGCCAACGCGCACCATCTGCAACGGAACTTTTTCAGAGTAAGCAATGCTGTAGGTGTCCTGGAAGCCGGGACCATTGCCACCGAAGGTTTTAGATGGATAAGTGTCTAGTCCCTTGTTGTGGTAAAAGCCGTCTACGTCTGCCATCCCGCTCAACAACAAAGCCCCACTCGGAGGCGCAACCAAGCTAAAGGTGACAATCTCTTCATGTCCTTTTTGATAGTTTACCCAGATAGACGGCTGTTTGTTAACATTATCTGTCCGCCATATTCCGTACCAATCGGTGAACCAAACTCTTCCAGAAACTTGGGGATCAAACTCAATCGCAGATACAGAGGGATTGGAGAGCATATAGCTAGACCACCAAGGAACGCTATTGTTGATCGAGCGTATCTGCTCCTTCCACGTAGTTCCGCCATCCAATGAACGGTAAATCTTAGTATTTTTTCTCTCTTTCGTAGAAACAAGAATATCTTTAGGATTGGCAGGGTTAATGCTCAATCCATTAAAATCCGCTTTGGAGTCTTGTGGAGTAATGTTTTTCCAATCGCCATCTACATACTTTTTGACGCCAGGACTTCCATTAATGGTTATGTAGAGAGTGTTGCTGGGGCTTGTGGCGAGTCGCATCGCTTTTTTTGGGCTTCCGTCAATCTTGCTCCAGGTAACACCTGTGTTAGTAGACTTATAAATCCCATCGCCGTAGGCGTTGGCGTAGACTAAGCCAGGCTTATCTTTGTCAAAGACAATTGCTGCGATGCCAATATCTTTTTCCGGCTTTCCGGGAAAAGAAGTCACTTTAGTCCAATTCGCGCCAGCATTCAAAGATTTCCAAAGTCCATCGCGCCGTGAACCAAATAAAATCATCTTGGAATTAAATGGATTGACGACGAGTCTTTCGCCTACATCCCGTCTATCTTGGTTGCCGCCCATTGGCAAGTCCAAATCCAGCCTTTTCCAGGTTGCACCTCGATCGGTAGACTTAAAGATAGTTCCAGGCTCATCCCAAACGTATTTGCCTGCAGCAATATAAACAATATTTGGATCTTTTGGATCGAGGGCGAGGGCTTCTCCGCCGTAATAGTGGCTCTTATCTAGTGGAAAGTGGTCAGTTAGTGGTATCCAACTTTTATCGACTGAATTCCAACGGTAGAAACCACCCACATCAGTTTTGATGTAAACGAGATCCTTCTGTAGAGGATGCAGAAAAATACCCGTAACAAAACCCCCTCCCCCCACTGCCACATTAGTCTCTCCTAGAGACACATCGGTTTGATAATTTCGGGAAATGGCGACTTCTGCCTGCCCTGATGCACTTTCAAGAATGCTGCTAACCATCCAGATGTGTTGAAGTGATACTGTGGCAAACAGAGCAATGACGGCAAGGCGAACCGTTCGAGCTAACGAAAGGCTTTGTTGCGGGGTAAATTTGGTAATTAGCTTGAAGGCGATATGGGCGAAGCATACTCCGATAGCGAAGACTAATAAGCTTGTCAAAACTGGCTGGACGCTTGCCAGTCCGGCAAATGTAACATTAGCGATCGCTTCAATAGTTAACCAATGATTAATAGCAGCATTAAACATCGTTGAGCCTCAAATCCCAGAATCAGCTACTTCCAACTAAGGAATTATAGCTGACTATAGAGATTTGATGGATTGTGTCTTAACTAATGCTTAAGGTAACTGGGCTGCTTTCTTTTAAAACTCTCGCATCAAGCATATCTAAAATCATGCTGTCCTTCGCCATATCGAATTTTCGGGCAAAGTATACATCCCTTTTAATGATTGCTGAGTAATCTTCAGAAGTCAGGGTACGAGGATGACCGTGGCGGCTGCCAGTCCAATCAATGTAAAATTTATAATTGTTACATAAATTAAATAAACCACTATTTACTAATATAGTTTGTATAAAGGACTCATCTGGATTTCGCGTCTTTTTATAATAATTAATAAGGGTTTCGTCATTCTTTAAGAACTCGTAGAGATAGCTAATACAATTTTTAGATAGAATTTTAAAATAAGAGCCACCGTAGCCAATAAAATCTTTGTTGAATGGATTGGAATAAGCCCGGATTCCTAAAGAAAATTGGTAAGAAGAATCTAGCTTGATAAAAGGCTGAATATTATTCAACAAGATGCGGAAAGGCTTAACTAATCCCCGCTGCCACTTGGAAAATTGTACGCCAGAGTGCCAGTATTGATATAAGTAGCGATCGCGGCTCTCTTTTAGACCGTAATAGCTATCTTTTGATAATAGAGCAGAGTATTGTAAAAAACCATCAAACTTCGTTTCTTCAAGAAACTGTTCAAATCTACAAAGTGGTTGAGTTGGGTAGTCTTGACCAGATAGATTGATCAGCCAATCAAAGTCAATCTTATGAGTAAACAACCATTCCAGAGCATCCAAGTAAGCTTGCACTAAAGAAAAATCTCCCCGTACTCCCTTGGTATTCTTTTTAATGACATAAACTCCTGGCTGAATTTCTAGATTTTTTACGTCTAACTGACAGCTATTGAAATCATGACTGATCAATATTTGAGCTTTAGAGCTTGATCTCTTAATAGTTTGTACCAGTCTACAAATCTGCTCGGAATTCTTATGGCTTTGAATCAGATATAGAACTTTCATGATTTTTGACCTCCAGGAAAAAACTGTACAAAAACAGAAGGACAGGGGTTATTTGCCCAATTGTTGTTGAGATCGCTTGGGCATACTACAAGAAGAGATAGCTAAGATCAACCAGTCACGGTAATAGAAAAAACTGATGATTTGCTCTCTATGCGGTAGCAACAAAATTTGCAATAATTGAAAAACTAGCACTGCCTGTATAAGCAGTATTGGTAATTCTTGATAACCAAGGCTATGGGCTGACAGAAAAACTTTGGCTCAGAAACTTAACTACAACGGCTTAACTGCAATAGCATTCACGAAAGTGAAACAGAGATCCATAGGTGCTTTCACCACAAACCAAGCACTCTAGATTATTAAGTCCAAAATGGTAAATGCCAAACCTGTTGTATATAGACGAAATGTGGGTTTATTTTGTTCCAGGTTCTCAACGAATATTAATTTTGTGGTTTAACCAACCTAGATAGATGCAAAACTCTGCAACGCAGGAAAAAAATCTTTTCTTTGACCATGTCCAAATTTAGTAATGGTTTACAAAATCTAGGGTCGTAGCAACTGGCTGTGACGTTTTTGTTACATCTATCCAGTTTTTTACAGTTAGAGCTATGGTCATCGTTAAAATTCCAGCTTAAAGAACCCTTTAAGAGGCTGAAGTTACCTTTTACAACCCTGGTAGCAATGTTTACGCTTAACATCTTGTTATACTGCTTACTTAGGTGCGTCCTCCTTAAGGTAGACTTTCAATATCATGTTTTTCTTACCTACAGTTATAGTTAATATATTTTTTTACAGAAAATATTAATCGTAACAAATAATACCAATTTTGCACGTACAAAAGTGGTATGTTTACGGAGTACCATGAAATCATCCAATCGGTACTGTGTATCTATACAACAATTACTCGAATAATTACTTAAATAAGATTGATTGTCATTAAAAGCTGATTTATAAAGTAACTGTTAGAGGATATTTTAAAAGTTAAAGAGGGTATGCTTTCCCATTCTGAGCGCAACAAAGTGGAGGCGCTCTCGCGGCGCGGATGCTCTAAGAATTTAGGGTTTTACCTAATTGACTGAGATACTTTACTAAGCTTAGCTGCGTATCCTTCAAGAAGCCAGCTATATGATGACACTAAAATGTACTTTACTAACATCCAACATCCAATTAAATTCATAGGCTGCTTTATTGTCACTCTTGAAAAGGGTGAGTTAGGTACAAAAATTAACAGAGTCTTAAAAAACACGGTTATGGAATGCGCCTAACGCACCCTACAGTAATTGAATCTTTAAAAAATAGATAACCTCTAAGGGGTGGCTACAAAATTCCAGGCAGAACACTTAAGAAATTCATCCTGGCTCAAGGGGGCTAAACCTTCAATCCAATTCTTCAGCTTGAAAATTTTTAGCCCGCACTCATTTACAAGCAGGTCATAAATTCTGCTATCGTGCCATTTACCATCTTTCAATGTACCATCAACCCATTCTTGAGAATTAATTAAGCCACTCTCGAAGATTAAGTAAGGTTTATAAGTTTTTAATGTTCTGCTGGCACCCCTGAAAACTTGCAATTCTACCCCTTCTACATCTACCTTGATAAAATGAATTTTAAGCTCTGGAGCTAGTACATCATCAAGTTTCTGCGTTTTAACAATAATTGGTTCCATTAGTGCATTAGGAATATGGCTTTCACAGCATTCCTTATCTAGACTACTTACAGCAGGAGCATTAACCACATACCAAAAAGTTGCTTCTGTCTCTGAATCACTTAAAGCTGTTTGTTTAACTTCAACATTTGGAAATTTTTTTCTCAGCCTATTCGCTAACCTAGGTATTGGCTCAAATGCGTAGTGAAACCCTAGAGGTGAATAGTGTAAAATTTGACCAAGCAAATCTCCCGTATTACAACCAACATCAATACAGTTTGAGTCTTTTGCTAAAACACGAGACATGATTTCAATTGTGAAAGCATTGTCTTGCCTGTTAAGAATATCGCTGCGCTTTGGAGGAGTGACTATATCTAAAATTGGTCTAACAAAAGGATCGAGGAATGAACCTTTGATTGTTTCTTTGAAAAAATTTTTTAATTCCAACAATACTTTCATGGATGGTTGCTCCAGTTGCTAGAACGCCATCATAATAACATCAATTCTTGCCATGTCAAGTCTTTGATGGAGCAATTGAGTTAACTTTATTAATAGGAAAAAAAGGTCAGTGATTATAAAGATTGCCTAGACTGGTCTTGAAGAATGCGGCGTCTTTGAATAAGCCCAGTCATTTTGCTAGCAAGAGCTTCTATTTGGTAATAAACAGGATTCGGTAAAAAGTAAAGCAAGTAGGCAGCCGCTAAAGTCATTAGCGTACGACGGGGCTGCTCCAAAATAATACGCCAGTGAGCGGCTAAGGCTCGGTGCATTAGCTGCACAGCCATTGAGCCTGCTTTTAAACGTACTGCACTTCTAGCTAAATATCGCAGTTGATATGCTTTAGTAGGATTTTCCCACTCAGCAATTAATTCTGGAGCGTAGAAGCGTGTTTTTTCAATTACCCTTTCGAGGGCTTCTAATTGCTTCAGCAAACTAGCTGAAAGACCCCCTGCATTTACTCGATACAGTGTCAGTGCTTCAGGAATGCCCTCAATTTGCCAGTTTGTTTGAAGGAGGATGCGAAGCCAGCATTCTATATCCTCAGCTTGACGAAAGTTATCATCAAAATAAAACTCTTCAACAGTCCCGTAAAGATTATCTTGAAATTTAATTGCTTCAACTACCTCTCGCCGTACTACGACAGCCGAACCATTTCCAACTGGATTGTCACGAAGTAAATCAGAAGGTGTAATGTCTTTGAACTTAGGCATCAAATATGTACCTAAGGAATTTCCCATTTCATCTATAAAAGCAGAGCGACTAAAACTGATCCCTACTTTAGAAGACTTTTCTAAATGTTCAAGATGTTTCTCTAATTTTTCTGGTAGCCAAAGGTCATCGCCATCTAAAAAAGCTAAATAGTCACCATGAGCATGACGAATTCCGGTGTTTCTTGCCCCAGCAAGTCCTCTATTTTTTTGGCTAGCAATTTTTATTCTAGGGTCTATAAATTGCTGGCAAATTTCTACAGTTCTATCGGGAGATTCATCATCAACTACAATAATTTCAAAATTTTGGTAGGTTTGAGCTAAAACTGATTCAATCGCAGCAGCTATATACTTTTCTACTCGATAGGCTGGAATAATAACCGAAAACTTTTTCATGGACAACACCATTTTTTTAAGTCGCTTGGAAAATTCTTTCATCAAGCAAATCTAACACTTTGCTATCTCGGTTCATGTCAAATTTTCTCGCAAAGTAATATTTGTCTTTAATTAAAGTGGGAAAGTCTTCAGATGTCAGGATTCGGGGATGACCGTGACGGCTATTTTTCCACTCAATATAGCGCATATTGCGAGGATGAAAATTAAATAATCCACTATTCACTAAGATGCTTTGCATAAAAGATTCATCGGGAAGACGAACTTTCTTGTAGTAGTTCACCAAATCAGGAGTGGCAGAATAAAAAGCATGAAGGTATTGAACGCAATCTCTAGAAATTGTTTTAAAATAAGAGCCTCCGTAGCACAAGAAATTTTCGTTAAATGGAGTTGAAGTAGCCCGCTGTCCAATGATGAGTCCATAGGAAAAATCAATCCGAACGAAGGGCTGAACATTATTAATAAATAATCGAAAAGGCTTGAATAATCCTCTCTGCCACTTAGCTACTTCTATACCTGACCACCAGTATTGATAGAAGTAGCGATCGCGCCCATCCTTGACTCCCCAAGTACACTTGTCAGAAAGTACATTAAAATAATCAAAAAATCCATCGTACTCGGTTGTAGCCAGGAATTTTTCAAGTTTTGAGAGCGGTTGAGTCGGATAGTCTTGACCTGTGAGATTAGTTAGCCAATCAAATTGAATCTTCTGGTTTAAAATCCATTCAACAACATCTAAATAAGCTTGGGTAATAGAGAAGTCGCCTCTTCCAACTTTCTTAGCCCTTAGCACCTTAACATTAGATATACTCTCGAAGCATTCTACATCTAATTCACTAGCATTGAAGTTATGGCTGATAACTATGTAAGCGTTATCACTTGATTTTTTGATAACTTTAATCAGTCGATAAATTTGTTCTGGATTAGTATGGGTTTGGATTAGGTAGATAACCCTCATAGTCTGCAACCTGTTTTGATAGGAATTAGGTGTTTATAAAAAATTGGGTTTGTGGATCATAATACTAATTGACGGGAGCGATCTCGAAGAATGCGCCGTTTTTGGGCGGCTCCTGTCATTTTTAAGGCGAAACTTTCTATCTGGCGGTAGAGAGGGCGTGGCAGTAACCAGAGCGAATAGGCAGCGCCCAAAGTTAAAAGTGTCCGCTGGGGTTCATCAAGAATCATGCGCCAGTGGGTAGATAAGGCTCGGTGAGTCATGTCTACAGCGGTTGGCGCAGCTTTCAGCCGGACTGCCCAGCGAGCTAATTTCCGCAACTCGTACGCTTTGGCTGGTTTTCCATACTGAGCAATCAAAGCAGGAGCGTAGGAGCGAGTTTTTTCCAGCACCTTTTCCAAGTCCTCTAACTGCTTGAGTAGGTTGGCTGAAGCGCCCCCAGAATTTACTCGGTACAGCGTCAAAGCTTCAGGAATGCCTTCGATTTGCCAATCAGTCTTCAAGGAAATGCGAAGCCAGCATTCGACATCCTCAAAATGTCGCAATCGCTCATCAAAATAACAATCTTTAGCATTACCCTGAGGATCATCTTGAAATTTAATGGTTTCAAAAACCTCTCGCCGAATCACTGGAACTGAGCCATTTCCAATTGGGTTGCGGCAGAGGATCAAGGGTGGGGCAATCTCCTTAAGTTTAGGCATTTGATAGATACCTAATGGCTGTCCCGCTTCATCAATGAAAGCAGAGCGGCTAAAGCTAAGCCCTACACTTGGCGAATTTTCTAGATGCTCAATATGTTTTTCTAGCTTTTCTGACAACCACAGGTCATCCCCATCTAAAAAAGCCAGATATTCTCCTTGGGCATGGCGAATCCCTGTATTTCGAGCGGCGCAGACTCCGCTATTTGGCTGGCGAATAATTTTAATTCGAGGATCTGTGAATTGCTGGCAAATTTCTACACTTCGGTCAGGAGAGCCATCATCAACAATCAGAACCTCAAACTCTTTATAACTCTGATCGAGAACCGATTGCACTGTAGCAGCTATATATTTTTCAACGCCATACACTGGAATGATGACAGAAACCTTTTTCATTTTAAAAACTGATTTGATTTTATATCTGCTACGGCCAACATTTTATAACTAGAGAGCCAGCCTGTACGAATCTCTGGCTTAGTCTGGCTGGCTTCCAGCCGCAGCATTTCTCTTCAAGGAGATACTGAGATGTAAGCTACCAAACTTACGAACAATTGCAGAAACTAAACGGCGCGGTTTACGAATCAACCAGCTATGAAAGGTGAGTGACAGCCTCTTCTGGTAGGACTTTGGAGCAATACGAAACGAAACATCTTGAGCGTTTGTGTTGCAGAACTCGCTGGGTATTTCAGCAAGTGCAGTTTCTTTAACCGCTTCTGCCAGATGATTAGCTAAATTAGGAAAACCTAGCTTTTGTGCCATTTCTATGATGAGATGACCGTCATAATTAATGTATTGTTGATGTTTGAAATCTCCGCAATAAACAATACCAAAATCTAAGTATTCTTCTAGCTCATTGGCTAAGCGTACTAAAAGAATATTGCGGTCAAGCGGATCGAGCGTATCAAAGCGGTGAAAAATAGCGGGAATTGTTTTTTTATTCCAGGAGAACATGGCATATCTAGCAAGATACTCCTCGACCTCTTTGCCAACAGCACGTTTTACCTGTTCCCGTTTGGCATCGGAAATGCCTTTTTTCCCGTCTCCAAAGTCGCCATGAGTATAGGTAGCATGAAGCAGGCCTGCCGCTACTACCTCCACAGGTACACGAAGAGAAGCTAGGATACTCGCAGTACTAACTAGATGGGCGATAAACGTCTTACCAGAGGCTCGAAAGGCACCTGTGAAAAGCTGCATTGTTAGCTGATAAGCATCGCGGATGCAGCTAAGATCGTTGCTTGAGTAGCCTTCTGCGCGTAGCTGGTTGAAGAGTTGGATGTTTGTTTGGGAAAAAGAGTGCATAGTTTTGCTTTTGATTCGAATGCTTCATTTTTGTTGCACTTCGCTTAGGCAAATTCCATTGATTTTGCCTGTTTTAGTGCATTTACAAAAATCAACAATCATTCAACTGCTTAGGCAAAACATCTCTCTTAAGAAGCAAAAACCCAACAACAGCATTTCTAATTTCAACAAGTGCGTTACTGAAAAAGCGGAGAACCACTTAACAACTAAACAGTTTATGGTTTGCTGTCGAGTTCCCCATTTGTTCTCTATATGGATGGAGACTTAGGTTTTAGCTGTGTAAGTGTATTTCTCGTCGAATCGATCGCCCTGCACCTTCGTTTCTTCGTTCTACACGCTTACACGCTAACCTAACGTGAGGATGCTCCCATTGGAGTTTTTTCCGGCTCTTTTAGGGTTTGAGCTTCTTTTTTTATCTGAGATAGACGGCGAGCCTGACTAGTAGTGAGATAACGGTTTAGCGCCTTATCCATAGGCACCAATATTTTCTCAAGTCTGGTTTTTTTCTTGCCAAAAATGACCAGGCGGTTGCCAAGGTCGCCAATACGAGCAGCTAGAGGTCTGGTAATGGTCATGTGTCGCCGCCATCCTACCCGTCGATAGCGATTTGTGAAATATTGATCCTCTTCTACATTCCACTTGTCGCGCAAGCGGTGCAAGCTAGCAAGTTCCCAAGCATCACTCCAACGAAGCATATAAAAGGTCATATCTGACAACTCTAGTGGCGGACCGGGAACATATGTCACTAGGGAGTCAGGCTCAAAGTACACAGTACCCCCAGCCTGAATTACCGTCATACAAAAATCCAGGTGTTCCTTGGTATTCATCATGCCTTCATCAAGCTGACCACCAATCCGCTCAAATATTTCGGTGCGAACGAACATACAGTGAAATTCTGCAAGCTCAGTTTGTTCCCGCTTAAGCTGGTTGCGTACCTGCTCGACTTTTTTACCTTGTTTGTACATTTTCTCGCGCATCCGCCGTCGAACTGTACCGTCTTTAATTTCCTCTCGCACGTGGACTTGTCCGCCTGCACAGTGAATGTGTTCGTGTGCGGGGGTACCTTCACAAGTAAGAGGCGTGACTACCGAGGCTTCCGTTTCTTCAGCACACTCAAACATACGCTCTAGCCAGCCCGGGGTAACTAGCACGTCGTTATCAATGAAGACAAGATACTTGGTTTTGACCTGACGCAGACCGATATTTCTGCCTTGATTTGGAGACAGGTAGTAATCAGTCCGAATGATTTCAAAGTTTCTCTTACGCGCCTCTTCTTCTAAATACCGCTTGATATGAGACGGTGAATTTCCATCTACGTAGACTAACTTGAAGGGCATTTGTGTATGTTCGTAGATGCTCTCCAACGACTCGCGGGTGAAGCTGAAACGCTCGCGGGGTACAACAACAATCGTAATTTGTGGTTCTAGCATCAGAAACTCCTTACTAATTAATCAACGGTTTTTCGGCTGTTTTATCTTCATCAACTTCGCCGTTTACTGGAAAAAACCTTTATCGGGATTGGTGGTCGGTAGTTTGTTTGTCTCAGGTTTAAATTCTTTAACCCAATCCCAGCCCCTTTTCTTTGCTAGTCGCTAGTAACCAGTCCTCTTCACACAGGTAAAGACTGAAGATTGTGATAAGACCAGTAGTGTCCGCGCTTGACAATTAACTCGTCATGATTCCCCTGTTCAACAATTCGACCTTTCTCCATGACCACAATTTTGTCAGCGTTGCGGACTGTAGCTAAACGGTGGGCAATTACGATTGCCGTCCGGTTTGCTCGTAAGCGTTCCAGTGCCTCTTGCACTAAGTGTTCTGACTGGGAATCTAAGGCACTCGTTGCTTCATCGAGAATCATAATTTCTGGGTCACGGAGCATTGCTCTTGCAATTGAAATTCTCTGCCGTTGCCCTCCAGAAAGCCTGACACCTCTATCTCCAACTATTGTGTCGTACTGGTTGGGCAATTGAGAGATAAATTCGTGGGCGTTGGCAAGGCGAGCTGCTTCTATAACCCTTTCTCTGCTGATTTCTTCTAAACCGTAAGCAATGTTATCGAGAAGTGAAGCGTTGAATATGTAGGTATCTTGGCTAACAACTCCAATGTGCTGGCGTAGGGAAACAGGATCGTAGTTACGGATATCTTGACCGTCGATTTCAATTACGCCTTCGGTAACTTCGTAGAAACGTGTAATTAAAGCTGCAACGGTCGATTTCCCGGCTCCGGAACCTCCAACCAACGCGACTGTTTTACCTCTTGGAATTTCTATATCCAAGCCGTTGAGGACATAAGAACGTCCGCTGTAGGCAAATTTTACATCATGGAAAACAATGCGATCGCGCAATCCTGTAAATTGGTGACTTCCAGTGGGAACCGGATATTTTTCTGGCAAAGACAGAGCCTCTGTGACTTTCGTCAAAGCTGGTACTGCTTCTTGAATAGAACCCCTGGAAGTGTTTACCTTTTTAAGTACCGGAACAATCTTAATCAGAACTAGCATGAATACCAGCAGCTCTGAAGTAGTAAGAAGACCCTTGGAGATGAATAAAGTGTAGCTACCTACAAGCACCACCATAGCCGCCGCCAAAGTCGCCAACTCAGTGATCGGATCTATCAAGCTAAGCTTCTTAGCTAATCCGGTACTCGCTTCCATGTAATTTGTAGATATCTTATTAAATCGACTGAGTTCAAAATCCTCTGCACCATAGGATTTAACTACACGAACACCTCCTAAAGTATCTAGAGCCAAAGCGTTCAAACCACGTTTTGCAGATACAACTAACCCTCCAGATTTTTCAATTTTCTTTAATAAATAATTTAGCCCTAAACCAACCCCCGTTATTAAAAAGGTAGTCATAATAGTCATTTTCCAAGACACTATCACCAGCGTTCCCAAATACGCTATTAATATCAGTAGGTTCGTTAGACCAAAAAATATAGCCGTTAGTAGCCTATTTGTCTCCATTACCTCTGTATGGAGAGTGCTGGTTACTTTTCCCAACTGCACATTATCAAAAAATTCTATAGGAGAATATAGGTAAGTTTTATATAGACTTTTTCTCAACCGTTTGATGACACCTTCTCTATAAATTGAAGTCAAGGCTTGAGACAAATAGTAAAAATAAGCCTTAAGTATCAAAGAACCCATGAGTACCAAGGCAAATAATGTGACGATAACTCCTTTGCTCTGCTGGACTAACCAACTGTTTATCCCCTCTGTCAAAGCCATTCGAGGAAGAACAAAAATACCCCCTTCATCTAAAAGCACCTTAAGAAATGGAATCATCAATCCAATGCCTACCGCATCTAGCACAGACGATAACACCATCGCTCCCAAACCTAGATAGAGAAAGTTTTTAGGAACTTGAAAAATCAGGGACACCAATTCATCAAATTTCCCGAATCGCTTCATTAAGCTAAATTTTACTCTTGCTTTAGCTCCCAACAACCTGTTTTCCCGACCGAGTGTTTGACTTCGACTCATATTTCCTACCCAAGAATTGAACCTTTTAACAATCAATCGCGATTACTTATTTTTACCTATTCTTCTTTACAAGGAAAATTGCACAATGAATTTCCTTCTTAAAAATAAGATTTGCATGATGATTTTACTGTGCTTTTAGCAAGCTAATAAATGTTTATTTCTTCAGGCAGTACAGAGCTAGCATTTTATTTTCATTCACTCAAGTAAATACTTAGCCAAGTTTTTTAAATAATAACTCAATAAATCTCGAGTACTACTCCTGTTTGTGTGAAGTTATTGTGAAGTTTTAATCGTTAAAAACCCTTTAAGCTTAACTTTTTTTATTTTTCTCTCTTACTCGAAAAAAATCCAGCTTTTATCATTAATTATTTACAGAAGACATACTCCTAATGGGGGATTTTTAACTAATGTATTTCATCTCATCTCTATCTAATTGTAGATTCGCTACAGCATAAGATTCAGATTTCTAATGCCATAAACCACTTTTTACATAAGCAATACCCGTACAAGCCATTGTGGACTCTACATAAATATATAGTCCTAATGGTATATTGCCAATAGTTAATAATTAAAGCAGTCTATCAATCTTTATCTATTGATAGGTTTCCACCAGCAGATCGTTGAGTTTGTTAAGGTCGTAGTGTTTTTCCACGTAGGCACGACCAGCTCGACCCATTTCCGGCCAAATCTCTGAATGCTCGATTAAATAGCCCAATTTTTCAGCCAGAGTATCGGCATCCCGCTCAGGAACCAGAAAGCCTGAAATACCATCTTCAATAAGTTCTGGGATGCCACCGTGTTGAGTACCGATGACTGGCAAACCCATAGCCATTGCCTCTTTTAAGACGTTTACAGGTGCGTCTTGGTCGCCGTTTGTAGCGGTCACGCATGGAGCTATAAAGATATGGGAGTTATCGAGAATTTTAATCAGTTCCTGCTGCTGCATACGACCGAGCAGCTTTACGGTTTCGCCAACATTCAGTTCCTGAATGAGTTGCTGTAAGTCTTCTCCTAAAGGGCCATCACCAATGATGTTGTACTCGATATTCGGGTGAAGTGTTATTAACTTAGCAACGGCACGAATACCATATTCCAAACCTTTTTTTTCTACGAGACGGCCTGTAGTGACAATCCGAATGTGACCATCAGTGGGTAGATGACGTGTGGTAAAAATAAACTTGGAACAATCAATTCCCGATCGCATGATGACAATTTTATTCTCGTCTGCACCTAATTTGATTAATCGCTGTTTGAAATAATCGCAGTTGGGGAGGCAAACGTCTACCACCTTAAACAGTCGGTTGTAAACATCATCACCTGCCCACTGAAGATACCAGCTGATATCGTAGCCGCGAAATGACACGATTAGCTTACCTTTGGGAGCAGTCATAATCCGAAAGGCAAGACCTAAAAATCCGAAGGTTCCAAATTGGCAATGGACGATGTCGTATGTGCCATTGTCGAGTGATGGAAGTGCCGATACTACTGCGTACAATAGCCTGAGTGAAGCAGCGTCTTTGCCGTATTTAAAAACGTTGAGACTTTGCATCAAGAGTGCTGGATTTTTTTGGTAATTGATGCTAAACAGCCAAATACCCTTCAGCAACCGCAAGAAGCGATTTAGTGGCATTCCCATACACTGGGTGCGCTCCAGAAGTTGATATTTTTCTACGTTCGGATGCATCTTGGCAGTCTCGCCCGGTGCCTCCGTGTAGATATCAACTTCGTGTCCGCGATCAATCAGACCTGTAACTTGATTTAAGACAAACGTTTCCGACAAAACAGGGAAGCGTCCGACGATCATAGCTACTCTCATACAAATCTCCTAAACTAAAGCTAGTATTTTTTCGCCTATCGTCGTTTGAATTGCTGAAGAACAGACGAGTAAAGCTCTTTGGCACCAAATATGTAAAACATGATCAGCAAGTATATTAAACCCATTGCGATCGCGCTGATAATTGTTGTCGCCCACACAGGCAAGCTAGAACCGATAGCAAACTGAACGCCGAAAGCGAACGCTCCTGCGACAAGAGAAGCAATCAAAGGTTGCTTTACGGCATTGATTATATCTAGCATGGTGATGGAGGTGTCGCGGGTTGCATAGTACATACATGGCGCGGTCTGCAAAAGCTTGGCGATCGAGTAGCTTAAGGCAATGCCCCGTGCGCCATAAGGCAGACCAAGCCAGAAAGAAATCACCAAAAACACAGAACTAAATATTCCCCACTTGAACATCCGGTCGGCTCTACCTGTAGAAATGTAGAGCCAGCCAGAGGTGTTGGTGATTGGTTGAAAAAAGGCAGATATACCCAGAAGCTGGAAGATGACGCCTACCTCGCGCCATTGTGGGCCAAGGAGTAGTCCGACAATCTGATCAGATAGGATGAGCATCAGCAGAACCACAGGCATCGTAGTCCCTGTGATCAGCGATAGCGCTTTGAGATAGTGACTTCGGAATTGCCCTGGTTCAGAATGCAAACGACTAAGGCCGGGGACAGCGACGGCGGTAATAGGGCCATTGATTTGTTGCAAAGGCAGCATCATTAGACCGTAGGCTTTTGAGTAGATACCTAAAGCCCCAGCACCCCATACGCGCCCGATTAGGATATTGTCAAGGTTTCGGGCAAAGTAGTTAAAGACACTAAAACCCGTGAGGTTGCCGCCGAAAGCTAGCATGGAACGGACACCGGAGCCTTGAACGGGGGGACCGGGACGCCAACCACACATAGTCCAAACTCCCACGGTGTAAGCGATCGCCATTGCCACTTGCATAAACGCCAGTGACCAGTAGCCAGCGCCGTACCTAGCACTAATAATGGCGGTAGTAACGCCAACAAACATAGACGTGAGGTCTACGGCGGCTAAGTCCTTAAAGCGCATCTGCCTGGTAAGTAAGGCTTGGTGTTGGACAGACAGCCCCGCGAAGATGAATGCGATCGCCACGACGAGGGTAATTCCGCTCAAGCGAGGTTCCTTGTAGAACCAAGCGATCGCGGGTGCCAGAACCGCCGTCAGCAGCATAATTGAGGCACTTAGCGCCACATTAACCCAAAACAGGGTGCTGACCTGTTTGTGGTTAATCTCTGCCCTTTGAACCGTTGCGGTTGACAGACCCATATCATTGAACAGAGCCACTAAGCCAGTCACGGCCGTTACCATGCCGATTAATCCGTAGTCTTGGGGGGTGAGCAGGCGAGCAAGAATAGCAGTCGATCCCATGTTGAGAACAAACTTGCTTGCCTGGGTAATCATAGTCACCGCGCCGCCGCGAACAGAGCGCCCCTTAAGGTCAGCCTTCAAATGGTCGGTGCGAAAGTGCTGGCTAGGATCGGCAGGAGGGATATTTTTTATGGATTCTGGCAAATTGGTACCTTGGGGGATACTGTGGACAGATTAATTACAGCTAGATGATTCTTTTTAAAAGTTTTATATCGAGATTAATTGTTAGCTTAAGAAGATATAAGAGCTTTTTCTTCATTAGTGTTTGGAATACGAGTAGCGCGAACTTTACTAATGAGCTGGAGAAGATGACTAGCAATTCTAGGGGAGAGAAGTCGGATCAAGAGCAGCTTTGTCATTAAAGTCCAGGCTGTTTTGCCTAACAAAATTTTCGGATACGAATGAATTGCCCTCTGCAAATTTTCCGCAGCCTGTTTAGCGCCAGTGGAACCGGGAATCCGCGTTAACCCCAGATGCGCTAAAAACTGGTAGGTATTTGCTAAGCTTTGATTTTTTAGATATTGCAATTCAGCAGGAGCTGCTTTAAATGCTTTTTCAATGACAATTAGATGATATTTTTTCATTACCTCAATTTTTGAGGACATTGCGCCTGAAGATTGCCGATAGAATATCTGTGGTTTGGCAACTACTACGAAATGCCACTTTGCAGCCAGCCGCAGCCAATATTCCCAATCTTCACAGGAGGCTAGGGTAGGATCGAAATCTCCTACTGACGCGATCGCTTCCCGGCGAATCATCACATTAGAACCGCTGTCAATGAAATTCCCCAACAACAAATCTGCATAAACATTCCCATTATAAAATACTGGCTTACATCCATGAAAGGACAGTCCTTTGTCATCCATAAATCGCGTCCAGCTATAAACAGCTCCGGCTTCTGGATTCTCTTGCAAAGCTAAAAATTGTAGTTCTAATTTATCTGGAGTCCACAAGTCATCTGCATCAAGAAATGTAATAAAATCTCCAGCAGCTTGAGATATACCGCGATTGCGTGCCACTGGCAAGCCCCCGTTACTGTAAGAAAAAACTTTTAGACGAGGGTCTTTCACAGTATTAAGCAATTCGAGAGTGCGATCGCTTGAGCCATCATTAACCACAATTAGCTCAAAGTCCGAAAACGTTTGTTGCTGAACTGATTCAATCGTTTTCAAAATTGTTCGTTCGGCATTGTAAGCCGGAACAATAACAGATATGCTTGCCATCTTGATTTTCACCCTCTTGCAAAATTCTTATTCAATATTGCCTAACTAAGTTTTCAACCATTAGACCTATCTAGAAAATATTTAGTCCGCCTATATGTAGAAAATTGATTGGCTAATTGAGGAGGATAGAACTCCATATATAGTATCCTCTGCTAATTTGCATTTGTAGATAAGTCTATTAGGGCAACCTGTATTAGCTTTTTAGTTTTTGAAACCTTCCTGATTTTAACCATTCATTCTTTTACGATTTTCATTATAATTTTTTCAATACTATCAATCATTTTTTCTTGATCGAAGTTGCTTAGAACATGAGCGCGGCACCTTTGGTCAAGTTCAGGATCTCGCTCTCTCCAATTTATAATTTTATTTATAGTATTTGATAAATCTCTTTCATTTCCCGGCTCAAAAAGCCCAGCTTGGAATTCTCCTGTTAAGATTTCAGGAATTCCCCCTATTCGGCTAGCTAGCGCAGGAGTTCCACAAGCCATTGACTCAATAATCGTTCTCCCAAAAGGTTCGGGCCATGTACTAGGTAAGACCGTAATATCGCTAACCTGATAGAGAGAAGGGGTATCTGTTACATGACCCAGAAAGCTCACAGATTTTTCTACACCCAAATTAGTTGCTAGTTGTTCTAGGGAGTTTTTGTATTCCGGCTCAGTGCTTAAAGGTTTTCCTGCAATCAATAGCTTACTATTATTACCACTTTTTATAAGTAAAGCAAATGCTTTAATCAGCGTTTCCAGTCCTTTTTCTTTATCTAATCTTCCTACATATGAAATCACTTGAATATCTTTAGAAATATTCCATTCTTTTCTCAATAAAGAAAAATTGGCTGTGGGCTTAAATACTTCTGAGTTGATTGCGTTGTATACAACATCAATTTTTTCCGCTTTAAAGCCGCTTTTAATCCAATCCAGCTTCGTTTGATTTGAGATTGTAATAAACTGTTTTACCCCGTTCAATCCTATCGTATGCGGACGACCAAATCCATCAGGAGGAGGTAACCGAAGATGGCAAACAAATGGAATATTTTTGAACAAAGCTAAAATATAACCAAAGAAAACGTCATGATATCGATTGCTATAAACTACACTATTTTTACCTCTCGAAATTTTCAAAATATCAGTAAAAAAATTAAAAGTCTGATTAATTGTACTCCTGTCTAGCATATAGCTGCTAATATTTACTACTTGGGCACAAAACTCTTGATATTGCTTAAGTAGATTTCCTTCTTTTAGATAGAGTAGGCTAATCGTATGTCCCCTTTGAGAGAGTCCACGGCAGACCTCAAAAAGGCTCAACTCTTGTCCACCACGTAAAGAAGATGGCTCATTTTCTAGAACAATAAGATGCATAGGTTTCAAAATATTTTTAGAATTAAAGTAAGGCATATTCTTCAGTAGCCTTCATTTGATAAGGTACTTTTTCTTTCAATGCAATACCCATCATTAATAACCCAGGCCAGTAGGTATAAGCAAGTATTTCTATGCCTTCGGAAAACCCAAAAATACATAAAACTAAGACTATACTTAATCCTGCCCTAGCAGTAGTACTACTTTGTGCCTTAATAAGTAAAGTTACAAAGCTCCATAACATAGGAAATGCTAAGGCCGCACAACCTACAGCTCCCCTTACATAGAGTAGAGCAATCCAAGTGTCGTGAGATCCAATAGGCATATGTTCTGTTACTTTAGGGCCTGGATATTCGGAGATTCCATGACCCCAAATGGGTGCTTCTTTCCAACGATATAGTTCTATCTCTTTTAAAACTTTTCTAACTCTTGAAGATCCAGCGCGAGCATTAGTAAAACTATCCCGTGCACTGTTAAAAAAATCGATAACTACAGGTGCAACAATACCTGAAAAGAAACTTCCAATACCAAATGCAATTTGGTATTTCGGTTTATTAAATATTACTGTCAATATCCAAGTGATTAATGCGACCGCTGGAAGGCATACAAGACCTGCTCTTGAGACCGAAACCCAAACCATCGCTACGGCACCAATCATGCCAATCCACCGCCATTTTATGTTGGATTCTTCACGTGCCAGGAAAAAATAAACATTGCCAGCCAGCCCCAGAGCCGGGGCCCACGGTGTAAATAACTGCATACGAAGTTCATCACCCGCCGCCATAGGATCGTAACCGCCTGCTCCGATTAATACCCGATAATAAGTTCTTCCCCCTTTTCCTATAAGTTGCAAGGGAGAAAGGTATGAAATTGTGAAATTCAATTTAATTGCCACAAAGCTAATTGCAATGGCAATGAGACTGTGAAGACAAATAATGCAGGCGGCTCGATAAATTAATTGGGGTCGGATATTCAGACAACCAATAAGAGGAATTAATGCAAGTAATGCCCAGCTCCTTGTAAATTCAACTAATGAGGCAATAAGTTGAAAATTTCCTAGTTTGAAGTCCAAGTGACCAACAACTAAAGCAACAGCCATAACCAACATGGAAAGAATCCATACCCATATTCCTGAGGGAATAAAAATCCTTTCTTCATTTGGAGTATTTTCCGGTTGATTCCAAAGCTTCTTGCATAAATATATAGTTAGAAACCAGGACATCGCCGATATCCAGGGAAACTGTGCGCCTAAGAAGTAAAGCCCATAGGTTCCTATCATGGTATACCAAACTACTTTTTCCTCAAAATTTTGAGGTTTCATAAGTTTAATCCCATCACAACAAACTGCATTTAGAAAATGCCTTTTTTATCCTTAAGAGATTTTGACTCAGGTATGCTTTTAACTAGATAGTTTTCGATTGTAAAGGTATCTTTTGGTCTTTGTACATTTGATTTTTGTGTTTATAAAGCCCCAAAGTTACCAACCCGGTAGTTAAAAATAGAGAGCCTAGACCTGCGCCTAGTAAAGCAAATTTCTTTTTAGGTGCAAAGGGAGCATCGGGTAACGTAGGCTCTGCAAGCATTTGAATTAAAGGATAAGATCCTAAAGCATTTGATCTGCCAATGTCTAATCTAGTTACGGTAGAGGAGAAAACTGCTTCGGCTACCTGCATATCTCGTTTGAGAGCTTCCAAAGTAGTTTCCTGTTGAGCTAAAACCTTGAGTCTACTTGCGAACTGATTAATCTGTCGGTCTAGTTCCTGAGCTTGAGCTTGTAACCCTTGTTGTTCTGTCTGAACGACTACTAAATCCTGGAACAGCTTTTCTCTAGCGGCACCACTTGTAGTACTGCTAAGGTTGAGTTGTGCTAAGGTTTCCTCGGTCACCGGCCGGCCCAGAACAGACTGGCTTCGCTGTAATAAGGCAACTTTTGCAGCATCTCGTCTGGCCTGCTCTCTGGCTACTGTAGGATTTTCAGACAAAAATTTGGATTCTAAAACTACCAGGGCAGAACTAGCTTCATTATAAGTTTGCAAGTATTGCTGAAATAGCTGATCTGTTTGAAGAGCAAAAGCGTCTGCTGCTTGCTGAGCTGATAGATTTAGATTACCTGATAGCTGTTGCAGACGAGCCGTAGCTTGTTGCTGCTGAGCAACTATTTCAGCTCGTTGCTTACGTAGTAGTTCAATATTAGTTGCGAGACTTGTAACTTGCTCGTTACCGCTTAATCCTGAACGAGATTTGTAATCAGAAAGTCGCTTTTGAGCAACTTCCAACTTTCTTTGCGAAGCAATTAGAGAAGATTGCAACCCGGCATCTCGTTGACTAATCTCTTGATTTCTGAGTTTGTTAAGCCTTTCTTGAAAAGCTTCTAGAAGAGCTAAGTTTTTCTTGTAAGCTTCTTCGGGAGTGTCGCCCTGAAATTCAAACATCATCAGTGTAGTATTTTGCACTAATTTTATTCGGGGGCTACCGAAGTCTTCTAGCGGTACATTGAGATTTTTAGCCGCTAACTTAATTACTGGTTCGCTTGCGGCAATAACTTTGTAGACTTCTCTGGGATCTTGGACAGCACTATTTGCGTAGGGAGACTGATTTTCATAGGAGGCATTTCCCAGATTCGGCAAAGAAACTCTCGCATCTGAACCTGCTCCCGGTAAGGCAAGAACCATCTCACTTACATAATTAGGCTTTGCGGTTTTTAAATAAAATAAAACTGCTGCCCAAAGAGCTGAATTAATCGCCAAACCTAGTAGGCCTAGGAATAAGTAAAATTTCCAACCTCCTTTAGATACTGATGAAGAGTGGGTTACTTTTGGGGAAGACGAAGATTTAGAGATAGCTAATGAACCGTTATTCTGAAAATCCTCATTGGTAGAAAAAATGGAACGTTTCATAAGTTAAAGCCTTAGGATTTGCGCTAGGATGAGCTACACTATCTCAGATTTAGACTTAATACCTCAAAAGTGAGTATTCTTAAGAAAGGATGGAGTTTATAGACTTCTGGTTTCCTCTGACTCAAAGAGGTTTTTAATATCCAGCTTTCGAGAACCTTGAGAGCGTTTTTATTTCTGGCACCATCACATTTTAATCTGCTTAAATAAACCTTTAAGCTTTAAGTTTGTTTGTTTGCCAAACGTTATTTTTTAGGATTCAAACATAATTCCGAGAAAAATTAATTTTGTGGGTAATTAACTTTACTTTTTGCAGGAGTGAAATTAATGATTTTTCTACAGCATTTTACCTCACCTTATAAACTAGCACTCCAATTTTAAAACATTTTAGATGGCTCTCCATCAGCCTTGAGGATGATTAAGCACACTAGGGGTTTGTATCCCTGGAAAGAAGCCTTATACCTTATGCAATTTAAAAATTATCGAAATCTCCTGGATCACTGACGTATCGGTGGTTTCAGAGCAAGATAATTGTATTTTAGCGGTTGGCATTTTGTCTATACAGTGTTGTAATGTATGCCAAAGCCTGGAAATAGCGGACTGGAACACAATCGCTATTTCCGTCATGAAAACTTCATAAAAAAATCGCAAAAAAACGAGGCAACTTTACCTAAACTTTACAGAAATCGAATTGAATTTATGATTCAGATGAGCCTCTACATTTTGGGGCGATCGCTTACTTCGCAATTGTAAATCCATACCCGTAAAGGGCGACGAAATTAACAGGTTTAGGTTCCCATTCTCTGTTGTTGGATCGTTGATTTACCAGGATAAACAAAAAGCGATCGCCCTCTTGGGGCGATCGCTTTCCCAGCAAATAACTGGACTAGAAACGTTAGCTATTCGGGCGTTGGATAATCGTTTCGGCAACACGCCGCTTGGCTTTGGGATCGATGCCAATTAAGCGCACGTATTCACCACTGTGTTCGCTCAAGCCAGCTTCCAAAGCAGCGATCGCTTCCGATGCATTTGTTGTCTGAATGGAATCGCCGCTTTGCCAGGATTGGCTACGGAACCGACGTGCATTTGCGTGTTCCATACCAATGCGATACCCTTGGGCGAGTAGATCCCGGATCTGTTGCTGCACCTCAGGGCTAATTCGGGCACTATTTACCTGAGTGTTGCTGCTGTGACCGTTACCTCGGTCGGACTCATGGGAGTGGGATGGCTCATTCGCCAGTTCATTACGGACGACGGTCTTCCGATTTTCCTGAGGTATGGATGGCGTCCGAGGCACATCCCCAGCTTCTGGAGTCACGGAGCGTCGCCCTGTATTGTACTCCTGTACCAACCGTGAATTCTGAACTCGCTGCTGTTCTTGAACCATTAGGTTGCCAAACTCCATTAAGCGAGAAAGGGTGAAATCAGGCTTTTTAAAAACTGGTGGTCCTTCAGTACTATTTACCACTCTAGTAGAAACCCGATTAATCCCAATATCGTGGATAAAAGAGCGGATCTGTTCATCATAAACGCGCGATCGCACCGCACCAAAGAAATCAATCGCTTGATCGGGGAAGCTATCAACTAACTGTTCAATCTGACTGCGAGACAGTCCATCAGGCTCAAAAATGCCTCCGACGATACCAATCTTGTCCTCTCTGTCAGGTTCCCAGTGGAACTTCTCCATCCGACCATCCCGAATCAATGGCGCATACAGTGTGGCGAAGTCATTACCAGTAACAATAATCGGCACCCTGGGTAAGGGCGTTGAATCATAACTGCCAGGAAGTTGCACATCTGTGGGTTTATCGGCAATATTCATCAGCGTGCCATTCACCAGCTGAGTATTCACCGTGTATTGAGTGCCTTGATCGAAGCGCCCCGCTCCAGCATCCAAATCATTGATCATCAGTACGCACATTTTGCCGCGCACCTTGATCAAGTCTGCTGCTTCCCGATAGCGCAGACGGATCAAACGCCCTGGATCTCCTGCATCTGGACTTTCCAGTTCTCCTGCCGACATATGGACGGCTTCGATGCCCATCCGCTCAAATACTAATTCACATTGAAAAGATTTTCCCTCTCCCTTCCGTCCGTGAACTCCAAGAATTAGAGGAACTCTGACGCCAGGGAGGTCAAGAAAATTTTTGGTGATATGAACCGCTAGCTTATCTAAAAAGCGCGGAGAAATGTAGTAGGTCATAGTCTGTTAAAGTGAATACTCCGATTGCTAGGCATTAAACAAACAAATTGGAGAGGTAGATTGCTCTGCCTCTCCAATTTTGCCCGAACGAGTTAACGGTGAGTCAGTAAGGCAGCGCCCAGCTGACTAATTAAGGTTTAGTAACCTCTTTGGTTTGGTTTCCCAACGATAAAGCTGAGAACTTGGCACTGCTTGATGTTATCAAAGCCCATGACTCGGACGTAGGCGTTGGGGTTCTCAGAACGGCAAGCTTTAATTTCAGTGAGAACTTCTTGGGTTGTCGTAGCATTGAACAGAGGCAGTTTCCACAGTGTCCAGTAGTGCTGTTCCGGTGCAGAACTATCGCTGAATTCAACCCCTGCAATATAGCCTTGGTCGAGGATGTATTGGATTTGCTTGTTGATTTGCGCGTCGGTAAGCGCTGGCAAATAGGAAAGAGTCTCGAAACGAATCTCTTTAGGCAGAGTTCTCATAGTTGTGTGATCTTCCTTTTAGGTATGTCTGCTAAGTGGACGCTTGATGCGGTCTAACGTCCAAAGTTGAAGAGTTCTGTCAGATGACGGTCGAGGTTATCCAGACTCGCCTGGTGATTCAGTTTGTTGTTCCGGCTGGAAGCTGGGGTCAGGTAAAGTAAGTAGCGTAATTCGCTCCAGATGTTGACGCCGATATTCGATATTAGATTTCTCAATACCAGTGCGAGTCATCTCAGGTAAAAAGTCTGCTACTTCCTCTGCAAGATGCTGGCGCACAGTCATAATCCGAAGCGCTAACTCTGGATTTTCTTTGAGTAATTCCTTGACGTAGGCTTCTCCATCTTGGATGACGCCCGTTTTAGAAAAGTTACTCAGCCAAATTGCCAAAGGAGGATTTGTTTCGCTCAACTGAGCCACGATATTTTTCACTGCCTGATAAGTCAGGTAGCTAATCAGTGTCTTAGCCGTGTCTTTGGCAATTTGCTTGAGATCCATATTTGACCCCAGACCTAAAGAGTTCTGAATTTTGAGTGTTGAGTTCGTTTAAGTTTAACTCAGCACTCAACAGTCATGACTCTGTCGTTAGATTACAGAGTATCCATTGCCTCGAACTCGAACTTGATTTCCTTCCAAAGTTCGCAAGCAACCGCCAACTCAGGACTCCACTTACAAGCTTCGCGGATCACGTCGCCGCCTTCGCGCATCAGGTTGCGACCTTCGTTACGAGCTTGGACACAAGCTTCCAAAGCAACACGGTTGGCGGTTGCACCAGGTGCGTTACCCCAGGGGTGCCCAAGGGTTCCACCACCGAACTGCAAGCAGGAGTCGTCACCAAAGATTTCCACCAGAGCAGGCATGTGCCAAATGTGGATACCACCAGAAGCCACGGGCATTACACCAGGCATAGACGCCCAGTCTTGGGTGAAGAAAATACCGCGAGAACGATCTTCTTCAATGTGGTCTTCGCGCATCAGGTCAACGAAGCCCATCGTGATGCCTTTTTCGCCTTCCAGTTTACCAACGACGGTACCGGAGTGCAGGTGGTCTCCACCAGACATCCGCAGACACTTGGCGAGAACGCGGAAGTGAATACCGTGGTTCTTTTGACGGTCAATCACAGCGTGCATCGCGCGGTGAATGTGCAGTAGGATACCGTTGCGGCGGCACCACTTAGCGAGGGTGGTGTTAGCGGTGAAGCCACCCGTCAGGTAGTCGTGCATGATGATCGGTGTGCCGATTTCCTTAGCGAATTCAGCCCGTTCCATCATTTCTTCGCAGGTGGGAGCAGTCACGTTTAGGTAGTGACCTTTGATTTCACCTGTTTCAGCTTGAGCTTTTTCGATGGCTTCTTGAACGAACAGGAAGCGATCGCGCCAGCGCATGAAAGGCTGGGAGTTAATGTTTTCGTCGTCTTTGGTGAAGTCCAAACCACCGCGCAGGACTTCATAGACGGCACGACCGTAGTTCTTAGCTGATAAACCGAGCTTCGGCTTAATCGTACAACCCAGCAAAGGACGACCGTACTTGTTCAGTTTGTCGCGCTCAACGGTAATCCCATGAGGAGGGCCTTGGAAGGTTTTGAGGTACGCAACAGGAATTCTTAAGTCTTCCAAGCGCAGCGCACGTAAGGCTTTGAAACCAAACACGTTGCCCACCAGAGAGGTCAACAAGTTGGTAACAGAACCTTCTTCAAACAAATCCAGGGGATAAGCAATATAGCAAAAATATTGGTTGTCTTCGCCTGGTACTGGCTCGATGTTGTAGCAACGACCCTTGTAACGATCCAGGTCTGTCAGCAGGTCTGTCCATACTGTTGTCCAGGTACCTGTGGAAGATTCAGCAGCAACCGCAGCTCCAGCTTCTTCTGGAGGAACACCAGGCTGAGGCGTAACCCGGAAAGCCGCCAAGACATCAGTATCTTTGGGGGTATAGTCTGGGGTGTAATAGGTGAGTTTGTAATCTTGAACTCCGGCCTTATACCCAGTCTTCGTCTGAGTTTTTGTTTGAGAGTAAGACATGTCTTCCTTCCTGAGGGAATCCTGAATGTTGTTACGGGTTTAAGCGATCCCATAACTTTTTTCTTTATTAATTTTTAACTATACCAGCAAGGTAATAAGTTCATATTCTAATCTTCTTTTTGTAAACATAAGCTTTACTTATTGCCTGTAAATCTATAGGTTTTGTTACAAATAAAGACTTGACTTTTGGAAACAATTAGTAAACGAATAAAAATCCCTGAAAATAGCGATCGCGCACCGAATGTTATAGGGTCGTTGTTTTTTGTTGGGAATGCTAAAAAAAGTTTCTCTCCTAGCCGCATCCTTGATGCTGGCAGCGTGTAGTGCGATCGCTGTATCCAACCATCTGCCGGTAAGTACCTTAAATGATTTGACGTCCTCTCGCCCCGATCCCGCTTCCAGGGAGACTCAATCATTTCCACCCGTGGCAGCGCTACCAGAACCTCAGTGCCAAGGTGAAATCCCCCCATCCCTCAAAGCAAGCTTGAGCGAGTATCGCTTGGCGCAAGAATCGGACTTTGTCGCTTCGATTCGGGCATACGAGCGAGAAAATCCCGGACAGCGAACGACTTGTAGCATTTTCACCGCTGACTTTAACGAAGATAGGCAAAAAGATTACGCTCTATTATTAGTCAACCCTAAAAATAATAATTTCCGATTTTTTATTGCCATTAACCAGAGAAACGGGCAGTTCAACCCAGCCGTGGTTAAGGATTTCAGCCATCTTCCAGAGTCCTCAGAAGGTATTATTTACACAGCGATTAGCTTCAAACCACCCGGAGAGCTAGGACCAGCCGCCCGCGAATATTCTCCTTTGAAATATGGAACATCCGAACAGCAAATTTTTAAAGCAAAACCAGCAATTGAACTCTGGAAAGCACTACCAACTGATTCAGCAGGTGTAGCTCAATATTTAGAAATTGGCACCCTTGCATACTGTTCAAATGCGTTTTACTTTGTCGATGGCAAACTCAAAACATTTGGTGTTTGCGATTAATTTCTTGAGTACATATACTCAAGTTAAGCGAATCTGCGATCGCTCCTTTTGTTCTAATTTTTCACTCTGTCGCGAACACAGGCTTAAATATAGTAAGAAAATCTTATATTTCAGCTAAATGACCAGAGGCGCGTTAACAAAGCCTCTTTTAAGGAGATTAGCGATGGCATTCTTGAGTGCACGTATTGGTTTGTTTATTAGTGCGACACTGCTTTCTTTGAGCGTACCCGTCTGGGGAATCATCCAAAACTCAGATCCGCAGACCCCTAGTAGTGGCAGCGTCCTGGCTCAACAATCCACTGAGATAGACCGGGGAGATGACCTCCGCACCTATCCACCCTCATCGCCGCCGCCAGGAGGTCGTCCCTTGCCTCCCGAACGCCGACGACAAGAAGCCACCCCCCTACCCGCAGATTATCGCGTCACCTCCTTGCAACCAGGTTATACCGGCAGTCTTTGGGTCGGTTCCTGGCAGAGTTTAGCGCGGATCAATCCGAGGACAGGCAACGTTTTGGCTCGGATTGCTCTGCCCAACTACACCATCGGCGCGTTAGCCCAAGACCGGGTAGGACGGGTTTGGGTGGGAACTTACGAAGGACTGCTGCGTGTAGACCCCCGCAGCAATGAAGTGACGGCGCAAAATTTCACCTTACCGTCTAACCGGGTGTTGTCGCTATTGACTGACCAGCGGGGTTATCTGTGGGTAGGGAGCGATCGCGGTCTTGCCATGATCAGCCCCGACCAGGGATTGTTAATGACAACGGTGCAAAAGCTTCCCGGAGTCTCTGCGAATGCCCTCACCCTCGACCGACAAGGTCAGCTATGGGTTGGAACCCTAGAAGGATTAGTGCGAATTAATACCGCCAATGCCTTGGTGATGAAGCGACTGAGGGATATTCCTGGTACTACAGTGCAAGCCCTCGCCCTAGATCCACAGGGACGGGTTTGGGCGGGAACACCTAGCAGTTTGTTAGTAATTGACCCCAAAACCGGAGACGTACTGCGGTCGGTGACGCCACTCAGGGGGAGCAACGTTACCGCCGTGCGCTTTGCCCAAGATCGCAGCGTTTGGGTAGGGACGGATAATGGTTTATTGAGATTAAATCCGGAGACGGGTGCGGTGCTGGATCGAGTTGCAGGTCTCCCCTCCAGTCGGATTCTTTCTTTATCCACGGATGTCGCCGATAAGTTGTGGGTAGGAACCAGCGAAGGACTCGCTTGGATCAGCTTAACTACAGGGCGCGTCACCCCGCACTTAGCTTTCGTTCGGGGAGAAGAATGAACAATGGTCAACCGCTAGTTTGACGGAATAAGTCAGCCAGAAGTTGAAGTCTGTTACAGGTTGTTTGAGTCATTAACAGATTGACACTTCCATGCTGAAAAAATTTGCCCAAACCGTTGTGAGTGCAGCGATCGCTGTTACTGCTTTCTCTGCGATCGCTCAAGCTGCTCGTCCATCAGACATCCGGATCAATACTATCCGGCTAGAAAATACCCTGGATGCCAGTGCTAACGTGCGACTGGGTTACTTTGAAGTTCCCGATCGAAACACAACGGTTTCTGCTTTTGGGGGTGAGTTGCGCCGCTACGATGTTCACATGGCGCGGATGATCGCCTTGAGTCATCGATTTTACTGTCAGCAACCCTACTCTGCCAGAATTGAAAAGGTTGTTGTTTGGGACTACCGAGCCAACAACGGCAGAATTGAAATGGGTACGTTCAATATGCCTTGTACTCTGGTAGAACAGGTAGTGAATACCTATGGTCTTGGTGGAACAGTGCCAATGGAAGTCGAACTGACTGACGGTTCTGTAGGAGTTTTTAACGTAGAGACTCTAGATATTGAAGATGGCTGGGAAACTGAGGATTTTCTAAGATTTGTGCAAACGATGAAACCGGAGCGCTGAAATAGTTGTTAATTTTTACAAGTAGGGTGGGCGGTGCCTATCCCTACTAATGATTAACAACCTTCTCAAAATCGCATCTAAAAAATGGCAGTCACCACCCAGCAATTAATCCAGTGGAAACAACAGGGGCGTCCCATTGTCGTGTTGACAGCTTGGGATTATGCGATCGCGCAACTTTTAGACGCCGCTGGAGTGGATGTAATTCTGGTGGGGGATTCTCTGGCAATGGTAGCCCTCGGCTATCAGACAACGCTGCCAGTGACACTTGATGAAATCCTACACCATGCCTCATCCGTGCGTCGCGGTGCCAATCGGGCGTTAGTCGTGTGCGATTTACCCTTCTTGAGTTATCAAGAAAGTCCCCAGCAAGCGATTCGCTCAGCCGGGAGAGTATTAAAAGAAACTGGCGCTCAGGCGGTGAAAATGGAGGGAGGATACCCGGCAATGGTGGAAACGATTACCAGAGTCGTGCAAGCGGGTATTCCAGTAATGGGTCATGTGGGTCTAACTCCCCAATCGGTACATCAGTTAGGCTACCGACAGCAGGGAAAAACACCAGAAGCGGCAGAGAAAATTTTACAAGAAGCGATCGCGCTGGAACAAGCGGGTGCTTTTGCGATGCTTTTGGAGCATATCCCGCCGGATTTAGGATTGCAGATCACCCAAAAATTATCGATTCCTACAATAGGAATAGGTGCGGGGGTGCATTGCGATGGACAGGTACTTGTTACCGCCGATTTGCTAGGACTCTCCGAACGACAGCCGCCCTTTGCCAAATCTTACGCCAATCTGCGAGAAACGATTACTCAGGCAGTGCAGGCTTATAGTAGCGAAGTGCGATCGCGTCAATTTCCAGATTCCCCAAAACCTTAAACCGCATTCCTAGAGTTTTATTTAAACGTCAACAATAGCGCCAAGAGAATCCTTCTTCTGCGTACCTTGGCGTTATGAACTTCTGGTTTTTTTGCGTTTAATTTTTTGCGCTTAAAAACATGCTTGTGTGGCTAGGATACCGGATCGAAAGGTTCGCAAAAATTTTCCACACCCTGCTGAGCCACATCCATCAAAACGGGAGTCACCAAAAGACTGGGGCAAAGTTTTGTTGCTGCCAAATGTCCCATCATTGGGGCAAATTTTCCATTCATTAGATCGTCGCGAAATTCTTCTTGGCAGATAACAGCGCGGCATTTTTTAGTTAGAATCGGCAACCATTCGGCGTTCGCTATCTCTGGTTGCTGTCCGACTCGAATTGCCAGCACCATCGCCGCATCTTCTAAATCTCCTTCACAATCCTCGATTACATCCAAAGCTGCCAGAGCGTCTGGATAATCTGCCAATTCGGAGCGAAAATTTTCAATTTCTGCCGATGTAACGATAGTCATGAGATTGTTGTTAAAGGTAGTCCATCTGGAACTCAGATAGGCAATTACAACTATTGTGCCAAAGCATTGCCATTGTGGAGCGACAAAAAAAGGGTGGGCATTGCCCACCCCCACTTGTTTGTAGAAACACCGACTTATCCCATCTTCTGGTCATCGGTGAAGCTTTTCTCGCTTAGACACCCACCAGTTCCAAGGCTTCCGAACCGGCAAGCTGTCGGGCGATCGCAAGACGTGTTTCCAGCTTGGCAACGCTAAACTGGTTGCGGAGATACTCCAGGTGAGCCACCGCATTCGCTTTCTCAGCACTTAAACGCATCATCGTATTCAGCGCCTGCTGATACTCCAAATTCACCATCAGTAATTCAAAGCG
This sequence comes from Coleofasciculus sp. FACHB-1120, assembly GCF_014698845.1. Taxonomy (NCBI): domain Bacteria; kingdom Bacillati; phylum Cyanobacteriota; class Cyanophyceae; order Coleofasciculales; family Coleofasciculaceae; genus Coleofasciculus; species Coleofasciculus sp. FACHB-1120. The sequence continues at coordinate 40,179 of NZ_JACJTV010000003.1, forward strand.
ACGCGCCTTGCGTTGATTGTCATTTTTCAAATCTTGCTCAAATGCCACCGTTTTATCTGCATTGCCTTCCATGCGGTTAATCACCAGATGTGCGGCGGCAAGCTGAGCATCCACTTCATTCACCGTATGGGCAGCTTGGGCGATCGCAGAGGGATATTGACTCAGTTTCATTTGCATCTTCTTCTTGAAGAATACTCGGTGTAAAAAAATCTGTACTAGCCCGCAGAAAACGGACTTCGTTCGTGTCATCGGTAAGGGCACAGTGCTGCCTTCCACAACCCTCTGGACATGAGAAGCTAGAGAAAAATCTGTACTAGCCCTCATGAAAGGAGGCTGTGGTTTTGTCACCCACCCTCACCAGATATCGACTTCAAACCAGAGGGCGGATTGACAATAACGATGGCTAAAATGGCGAGCTAATGAAGGATTCCGCCCCTAGGCAACTAATTCCTTGAGCTGTTTCGGCGTCACTGACAGATCCAAGTGAACGCGCTCTGGTTGCAGATTTGCGGCTTTTTCCAAAACTTGAACTTCAATATGGACAGCCACCAGGTAAGACCCGGCATCCGCTCCCACCGCTTCGGCAATCAAACTCGCCAAGTCTGGGCGTTCAGCAGTAATGGGATTTCTGAGTGTGCAACGATCCCAGTCATGCTGAGCGGTCGGATTCAGGCTGAGAATGTAGTGCTTTGTCATGGCTTAAATACTTGACTCCATCTGGGGTTAGAGCGAATGCAAGGATTAAATTTGCCTACCCCTCTATTATAGTACATCTGTACTAAAGTGGGAGCTTTGATTCGTGTTCATCCATCTGAGCTTTTCCAGGCAAACGGTTAAACCAAATCTCCTGCTGGGGTAGCGGAATTGGCACGCCCGTGTCATCAAAGGCGATTTTTAGACGGCGGCGGAACTCTCGCGCCACGTCCCATTGCTTCAAGGGCTGGGTTTTAATCCATACCCGAATTGTGACGCCCCGTTCTCCAAAATTATCGACTCCCAGAACTTGGGGTTTTTCCAGAATCTGCTCTTGCCATGTCACGTCACGGCTCATTTCTTGAGCAATCGTATCAATCAGCTTCAGTGCCTGATCGACATCGGCATGGTAAGCAACAGGTATATTTAAATCTGCCCGCGACCAGTTGCTGGAAAGATTAGCAACAATTTTGATTTCGCTGTTGGGGATCGTAATCAATCGGCCTTCCGCATCGCGCACCTGGGTAATCCGCAGATTGATGTTTTCCACCAAACCGCCTACGTCTCCCACATTGATGACATCGCCAACCGCATACTGGTCTTCCACAATGATTAAAAACCCATTAATCGCGTCCTTAATCAGGTTTTGGGAGGCAAGAGACACCGCAACGCCAACCAAGCCAGCACCGGCAAGTAAGGGGGCAATCTCCACGCCTAATGTTGTTAGGGCGACCAAGCTACCTACTCCTAGGAAGACTAGGGTAGTAATACTTTTGGTGACACCGGAAATTGTCGAAACTCGCAGTTGCAAACGGCGGGAGGCTTCCGGCGTGAGTAAATAACTGCTGGCTAAAGCGCTAGCGAAGCGGTCGATCAAGACGTAGCTCAAACGAATGACAACATAAGTCCCTAGTCCTACAATCCCCAGTCGCAATGGGATTTGGAGAACGTTGAGCATCAAAACCTGTAGGATGCGGGTGTAGGGAAATAAACCAAGCCCGATGAGGGTTCCCCCGCCCCAAATACTGGCTTGCGCCATTTGATACAAGCGGTGTTGAACTTCTTGTAAATTTCCTTGTTGTTGTTGAGCCAGCTGGGTTGTGACCGGATGACCTGTCGGTGTAGTGGTGGTGCCGGTTAACCGTTGTCGCGATCGCTTGGAAGTACTGTGAATCGCGCAGCTACTCACAATCATTGCTACCAAAATCCCACCCGCGATCGCACCTCGACGAGTTAAAAATTGGGGTTGTCGTTCTCGTTTCGCCCGTTTCAGCCCTTCTTGCAAGGATTCTTTGAGCTTTTCTGCCCTTGTATCTAAGTCTCCCCCTTGTAAATCGGCATCGGGTCGCGTCACCGTCAACAGGGGTTGGTCATTGACATAGATGACTGGCAAATTATTTTGCTTTTTGCTTTCAATTTGGAGTTTTGAGGCATCCTCCTGCAAATATTCGCTACTAATCGTTTCTAATCTCTGCTGAATATCTTGGATACGCGCGGGTAATTCCGACTGGGGTGCGGCTACTTGAAACAGACAGCGACCATCCAAGCGGATGCACCCAGACATCATTCTGCTTTGTGCATCGCTACTGGGTAGGCTAAGTGCAGGCAGTTCCAAATTCTGCGGAAGTGGAATTTGAGCTTGGATTGGAGATGCTACCCAACCAGTCAATAGAATTGTTCCAGCGATCGCCCAAGAAGATTGAGAAGGCATTTCAAACCTCCGAAATGCATTAAACACAGGTATTTGGGTAAACTTAAGTACATTTGCTTACCCAAATAATCCCCACCCAGCCTAACAACCCCTTTCTCAACTAACTTCACGCCATAGCTAGAAGTTAAGCAGCAACTTGACAGGGTAGGGGTTCTGACTCGATTCCGAATTTCTTTCAACCTCAAACTTGTCAAACCTGTATATAGGTGGTGGTATATAGGTGGTGGCGTGGGGCTAAAAAATGAGGCTACCGTTTTAGCGGTCTAGTCGAGTACCCTAGTAAAAACCTGCAACTTAAATATTTGTTGAGCAAGCAATCTCATGACTGCAACCGTTACTCAGCCCAAGCACGAAATCAAAGACCTCTCCCTCGCGCCCTCTGGCAAACAACGCATTGAATGGGCAGGTAGAGAGATGCCCGTGTTGAAGCAAATACGCGATCGCTTTGCCCAAGAAAAACCCCTCGCCGGTATCCGGTTAGTTGCGTGCTGCCACGTCACAACCGAGACTGCCCATTTAGCGATCGCCCTCAAAGCTGCGGGTGCCGACGCCCTCCTCATTGCCAGCAACCCCCTCTCCACTCAAGATGACGTGGCTGCTAGCCTCGTTGCCGATCATGGCATCCCCGTATTTGCCATCAAAGGCGAAGACGCCGAGACTTACACTCGCCACGTGCAAATCGCCCTCGATCACAAACCCAACATCATCATTGACGATGGTAGCGATGTGGTTGCTACCCTGATTCAGGAACGTCAACACCAGATTGCCGATTTGATCGGCACCACTGAAGAAACCACAACGGGCATTGTCCGCCTACGTGCCATGTTCAAAGATGGCGTTCTAACTTTCCCCGCTATCAATGTCAACGACGCTGACACCAAGCACTTCTTTGATAACCGCTACGGCACTGGGCAATCAACCCTGGATGGTATTATTCGCGCTACCAACGTCCTGCTAGCTGGTAAAACGATTGTCGTTGCTGGTTATGGCTGGTGTGGCAAAGGCACGGCACTCCGGGCGCGGGGAATGGGCGGCAACGTGATTGTCACCGAAATTGACCCCACCAAAGCAATTGAAGCGGTGATGGATGGCTTCCGAGTGCTGCCAATGGCAGAAGCCGCCCCCCTAGGCGATTTGTTTATTACTGTCACCGGCAACAAGCACGTCATTCGCGCCGAACATTTCGATGTTATGAAAGACGGGGCAATGGTTTGCAACTCCGGTCACTTCGACATCGAAATTGACCTAAAGTCATTAGGTGCCAAAGCGACTGAAGTCAAGGAAGCGCGGAACTTCACCCAGGAATACCGCCTCCAGAATGGTAAATCTGTGATTGTGCTGGGCGAAGGACGTTTGATTAATCTGGCAGCTGCGGAAGGACATCCCAGCGCTGTGATGGATATGAGTTTTGCCAACCAAGCTTTAGCTTGCGAACACCTCGTCAAGAACAAAGGCAAGCTAGAACCCGGTTTGCACTCCATTCCAGTCGAGGTTGACAAAGAAATTGCACGGCTGAAGTTGCAAGCAATGGGCGTTCAAATTGATAGTCTGACCCCAGATCAAATCGAGTACATCAACTCTTGGACTTCTGGAACCTAAATCGGTAAGGGTGGGCATTGCCCACCCTTCGTCATCATCCGGTAACAAGTAACGATTGCCGCTTATCCGGATTGTTTGTTTGTGTTACCGAAAATTTTGCAAAGAAAGTCTAAGTTGTAGAAATAGACCCGGAGAAACGGGAGGTTTACCCAACAGCTTTTCAACCTCAGACTTAATGTAGTCAAGCTGAACTTGCCAAAAACTGAAACCAGTCTTTAGTAAAAAAGGAGCATAGAAAAATGATTGCTACTTCAAATCGCCAATAAAACTTTTACGACAGAAATTTGGATATTACAAATTTACGATGAAGATTTAGATAAATCAATTCTCAGATTCTCGAAAACCTGATAGAGTTAAGCAAACTTAGCTTGTTCACTAAACTTAACAGTTTGATTGTGACGTTAAGACAGAGCGATCGCGAGAAGTATTGGAATTTTCAATTAAAATAACTGCCCCCTAATACCCAACACTGACTTATGCAGGAATGGATAACGAACACCATGAATTCCCTCGGTCACTTGGGAATTGGACTGCTGATGTTTTTGGAAAATCTTTTTCCCCCCATCCCTTCAGAACTGATTATGCCCTTAGCCGGGTATGTCTCAACGCAACCAAATAGCAAGATCCAATTTTTTGGAGCGATCGCAGCGGGAGTAATCGGCACGATGCTAGGTGCATTGCCGTGGTACTACGTGGGTAAACTCGTAGGCGAAGAAAACTTAAAGCGATTAGCGAATAAGTATGGTAGGTGGATCGGGTTATCCAGCAAGGATATTGACAAGGCAGATAATTGGTTTGATAAGCACGGCGATAAAGCTGTATTTTTCTGTCGTTTAGTGCCTGGAGTTCGCACTTTAATTTCGCTTCCGGCAGGCATTAGCGGGATGCCTTTGCTGCCTTTTTTACTCTACTCAACCCTTGGCACTACATTATGGGTGAGTTTGCTGACTTATGCCGGATACGCATTGGGCGAAAACTATGAGCTTGTAGAGAAGTATCTTGGCCCTGTTTCTAAAATCGTGTTTGTGGTGCTTATTGTCGCTTTTGTTCTCTGGCTACTCAGAAAAAGGCAGAAAAACAAAGGTAAAAAGCAAGTGTGAGGAGGAAGAAATTGGTTATTTATCCACTCGCTCAGGGAAATTTCGTTACAAACGGCATTTTTTTATAAGAACATTAAAAACTTCCTAATCCCAATCACTTTTTTGATGCTACATATCTGAATCCCCCTAAACCACCAATCTATTAGGGGGAATCGGAAAAATCCCCCGATTCATCAGAGAATTTAGGGGGATATCTGCGTAAGTTTTAATAACGTGAAAGGGTATATCGCCATCCTAAATGATTCGCAAACCCCTGTAGAGACGAGATAAACCTTGTCTCTATACCAAGATTGTTATAAGCAAGAAAGAAGCTATGCTAGCTCGCTTTCCACAAAATTTTCGCACTTTTGCGCCGAGATTGCCCTATTAATGCTGTGCAATCGAGAGCATTTTTGGCTTACAGCTAAAGCCGGTATTGTTAAAACTTTAGAAACAAGCAAGCGATCACCAAATCGCTGACAACAATTCTTGAAAAATCCTCAATTAGCCTCAAGCTGTGTTAAAACCGGGGAGAGCCGCACAGAGAACGCATAATGTATGCGACCCGTCCGGAGTTTACCCTTGAGCGAAGCCTAGCGCGTTGCGGTACAACCTACCCTACGCGAAAACAAGGAGACAAGAGAATGATGTCGGGACAACATCAGCGAATGATTGATTACTTTATTGAAGAGGCAATCGACCACCTCAATACACTTGAGCAAGGTCTCCTGGATCTACAAAGCACTCTTGAAGACCCAGAAAAGACAAATGAAGTTTTTCGAGCTGCCCATTGTATTAAAGGTGGTGCAGCAATGCTGGGATTCCTCAGTATTCAGAAAACCGCTTACCGCATAGAAAGATGTTTCCAAGTTTTCAATGCTTGTCCTATTAGGATCGATCAAAAACTAGAGTCACTCTTGCAACGAGTTTTTGATACCCTAAAAGCTCTGATGCAGCAGCTTGCTTGGTCTTCGGGGTTAAATGATGAGCTGACTCACAAGATTATGTCGAAAGTTGAGCCAGTTTTTGAAGAACTCAACAATCACCTCAATCATTTATTTATTGAGGGAACGAAAGAATATCTCCAGACAATTGAGCAAGGTTTGCTGTCTGGAAAAAGCACTATTAAAAATTCAGAAGAAATTAATCAGCTCTTTTGTGCTGCTCATTCCATCAAAAGCGGAGCAGCCATGTTGGGAATCACCAGTATTCAAGAAACAGCCCGCCATTTAGAAAAGGGATTCCAGGTAATAAAAGAGTATTCAATTCACGTTGATCAAAAGTTAGATTCCCTATTATTACGGCTTTTGAAAACGCTACAGGCACTTTGGCAACAGTTAAAAAGAACGCTTGGTCTGACTGAAGAAATAACTGGCAAAATCATGTCGGAGGTTGAGCCAGTTTTTGAAGAACTCGACCATCACTTAAGGTTGATGGTTATTCAGGCAGGATTTGTTCGCACCAGTCTGACTCTCGTAGCCACGGCGGGAACGCAACGGATTGATATATGTGGTTACTTTACGGTTGAAGTTAAGGGTACTCTTAAGGTCATTCGTCAGGCTATTAGTCGAGTCGGAGGTAAAATTACGGGTTGCCAATGCGTACCCGGCACTATTAACGACCACTTTTTCGGGGAACCGGAGGGAATTAACGACCAACTCTCGATTGGCGTGTGGCTACCCACCTTTTCCTGTCAGCAAGAGCTTCGGGACACGATCCCCTCGGTGGGTGGAGTCATTGAAACTGTCCATATAGAAGCTCTCCAAACCTGTCGGAGATGCCGTTTCTATTACGGACAGTGCGAAATTATCTGCGCTGTTCATCCTTCTGGTCCTAAAGAAGAACCTTGCCGGGATTGGGAAGCGGAGGATGATTGGATAGGAGAATTATGGGCTTAGGCGGCTCTTGTTTTCATAGTCAGGCATCAGGAAGCGAATGAGCGATCGCTTTTCTGCAATTTCATCCTAAAAGCGATCGCATCATCATCTATAGTGAGGACTTCTGAACGCACAGGGGGAGCAGCCGCTCCTGTCCCTATTCAAACACACTCATTTTTAGTTAACCTCTGTCACCTCCGAGAGGCGAAGACCGCCGATATTCTGGCAGTAGAAGGTTGCGTTATTTTCAGCGCTACGACCAATCAGCTCGATAATTTGTCCTGCCGAATTTTGCCAAAACCATTGACATAGGGAATCACCATTCAGCGGTTCGCGAGACAATGGATGAAAACCTTTTTTCTGCCAAACTAAACCAACACGATGCACATCATCAACGCGAATTGCAACATGATGAACGCCAGTGTTTCCCCGCTCATGTAGAAATCGGTCAAGTTGATCGTCTGGTGCGTGGGGCGCAGCCAGAACCACTAACCCCCCTAACGGCATCAATATGGTCAACAAATGCAACCATAGATCGTCGATAATTACATAAGTTTCGGGACAAAATTCGATAGGGAAGAGTCCTGGTCCTTCAACAATCCGACCGCCCAATTGACACAAAGCTTCAGCGTAATTTTTGAGACGTGGAAAATCAGGCAGGGTCAGAACGCAGTGATCCACTTGCACTCGTTCACCATACACATTAGTAACAAATGACCAGTGTTTAAAAAACTCTGGCTCGATCAATTCCGCCTTGAACTCCAGCAAGCCATCTTTTTCGCAAAAAGGTGAGTCTAGGTTAGAGTTCAAAGTTCTATTGAACTTTTCTTTATGCAGCTCTAATTTCGTCATTTATCTACCCTCAATTTTTCTTAAATACAATCGGTAGATGCTGGTTTTCAACTCCAGCCTTGATTAGAAGCTTCCTCACCTTTCCACACTTTTGAAAACACTTACTCCAGCAGATCCGGTTGTTGACGCACAATCATGTCGTAGAGAGGTTGAAAGCTAAACCATCCCATGTGGTGCGATCCCACTTGGCGAGACGTCAAACGAGCCATATCCGAGTCAATCAGGACAGGCTTACCCGCTGCCTCTGCCATCAGCTGTGCCTGACAGGAGCGATCCATTGTGATAAACCACCAGGCAGCTTCATCGACTGAGTGCCCGACTGTGAGCAGCCCGTGGTTGCGGAGGATGAGGGCTTTTTTGTCGCCTAAAGCTTCAGCAATCCGCTTGCCCTCTTCTAGTTTGAGAACGACGCCCGTGTAGTCATCAAACAGCCCGTGGTCTTCGTAGAAGCTACAAGCATCTTGCGTGAGGGGGTCGAGGAGGCGACCCAGGCTTGACCAGCTTTTGCCGTAGGTTGAATGGGAGTGTGCGGCTGCTACAACGTCGGGACGGGCGGCGTGGATACGGGAGTGGATGGCAAAGGCTGCCTGATTGACAGGCTTATTCCCCTCAATGACCTCACCTTGCTCATTGACTAAAAGCAGGTCGCTGGCTCGGATAAGACTGAAGTGCATCCCGAAAGGATTCACCCAAAAGCGATCTGGGTGTTCGGGGTCGCGGGCGGTGATGTGACCGGCGATACCTTCAGAAAAGCCGAAGCGGGCAAACAGACGAAATGCAGCAGCTAGGCGTTGCTTGCGATTGCAGCGTTCCTCTTCGATAGAAGCAAAGGTCGGTGGTTGGGGAATGTTGATAGGAATGTTGAGTGTCTGCATAGATTTAGCCTGTATAAATCGGTTGTTGTAAAGATGTTGGGTTTGTGAGTGTATTGTATTTTGCCAGGAAGTTAGTAGAAGATCGTTAGCGATCGCTACCGATAGGCGGCAATTGGGCGCATGGATTTTCAGGCGGAAACAAGGCTTTCTCTGAAGCTGCTGCCCGAATTTTAAGCTCTGAACTTTATTTTTTCCTAGTGAGGAAGCCATTGCAGTTTGAGCAATGACTAAAAGTCTTTATTTCTTTATCTTTATTCCTGGCTAAGCTGAAACTAACTTGAGGAGAGCTTCTTGAATGCAGGAAAAACTTATCTGGTAATTTTTCTTTTATTCTAACCACCTTTCTTTTAAAATGCCATTATTTATAAACTAATAGATTTACATTCTGTAGTAAAAAGCAGTAAAGGGGAAATTTAATTTTTCTTAATTATTAAATAAAACAGCGATCGCTCATTACATTGTTCGCTTAAAGAAAGCCATTGCTCTTAAATAGGCTCACTTAATTATCTGTCAAATAGGTAGCTCGGAAACAAAACCCATATTGAGTTACAAGCAGAAGGGAAGCTGCTGATAATTGTTTTTCTAAAAAGTGTTAATTATTCTCTGTCCACTATAAAATAGTAAAGTTGTCGTAGAAACGAGTGGCGACTTAGAGCAGCATCCGCCTATTTATCGGAATGGCTGTCGTTAGAGAAGCGAGACGCTTGCTCAAAATGCCGCTTAGTGATATTAACTCGTTTGCTCAATGCTTACATACAACCAGATCCCAGCTTTTCTACCTTCCGCTATCAAGTAAAATAATTTTTATGCAAGCCTCAGTAACACCCTTGTGTCAACTCCCTCATAATAGAATTCCGCTGAATTGAACTTGATTCCAAGGTATTTTCACCGCCAAGTATATCGTCATGAAAACCGAAACACAATCTGCACAAGCTCCCAAACTCATCACCCTCAACTGCTCTGGTGGCATTTCATTGGGTGCTTATATGGCAGGAGTTTTTTATGAATTAACAAAAGAATCTGTTAAAAGCGAACCTAAAGTTATTATTGATATTATTACTGGATCTTCAGCCGGAGCAATGTCTGGGGTCATCGCCGCCTATTGCTTACTTCAAGGAAAGGTCGATCCACCTTTTCAATCGAATCAACTGCTCAAATTTGCAGAAGAAGAGCATAAAAGCCCTTTGTATCAAGCATGGGTTCAACAAGCAGATATTCAAAAAATAGATAGCTTTTCCGTCATGTTCTCTAGTTTTAAAGATGGATTTCAAGCAACTATAGAAAGTTTTACCGACAGCTTTGAGGCAACAATTGAAAGGTATAAAAGGAGTTCTAATCCACTTAGGAGAGGGATTCATAAGCTTTTGCATCGTTCTATATCCTCTAAACTTACTCCCGAAGCAAAACGTAAGAAAACCACCCTAAGTGTTCTTTCTGGTGAGGCAATTGAGAAAATTGCTGAACTTGTCATAAAGCCGCCTCAGATTACAGAAAATACGAAACCCTTGGCGCTTTTAATGACACTTACAAACTTGCAAGGGATTCTGGAAGAAATAAACCTCACTGACTCACAAGGAAATTTAGAACAAGAAATTGAAACGATTACCAGTTCAGAAACTCGTCAGTTTCTGTTTCATGCAGGGATTCCTCAAGAAAAAATGAATAAGATGTGGGGGAAGGCAGTAATGGGAGGTCGTGCTTCTGGTGCTTTCCCGGTCGCTTTTCCACCCATTTGGGATCATTCTGATATTAGTAGTATTAATCTTAAAGACCTCAGTGATGACTACTTTAAAACTCCTAAAAAACAAGAACTGAAGGAAGAAGGGCTAGGCGCTGTACGTGAAAGCATAGCAGATAATACACATTTAGTATTTCTGTATACGGATGGAGGAATTCTAGATGGTTTGCCCATCTTAAAAGGAATTGAACTGGAAAATAATTTGCGTTCTAAACAAATACCAAATAACGAGCGTTCAAGCCAGTTTCAGGAAAAATTTACGGCACAACAGCCATCAATTAATACAGAACGATTGCACGTGTATATCCGTCCAGTTCCTGTAGAAAATTTGAATAGTGCAAAACGGTTAACCCAAGGGCAATTTTCTACACTAGAAGTTGGATTGAGTGGCTTAACACTGCCGAAAGCCGAACATGACTCGCTCCGATTAAGAGAAATTCAAGAACAAAATCAATTAGCCTTAGCCAAGAGAAAATTACTAGAAGCCATTGAGAAGAAAAATCTTGAAGATATGAATCAAGTTAAGCAAATTATCGAAGAAGCAATCCCTTATCGGCACATAAAGCTTCGCCCCATTACTCCAGCAATTTTGGGTGAAATTGCTAATTCTGAAAGTAGTAATACGATAAGCAAGCTGAAACCAATTTACGATAATCTACCCAAAAATATTAAAAATTCTTTACAAGAAGGAAGTGTCGCCGAACTACTTGCATCAGATTTTCTAGGTGCGTTTGGTGGCTTTTTTGATAAACGATATCGAGACCATGATTTTTTATTAGGTCGAATTTGTGGGATTACTTGGTTACACCAATACTGCGATGTAGAAATTACCGAAGCGGAAGTGGATACGATAGTAAGACAAAGTAAGAAATATCTGCTAGAACGAGATCCGCAACCTTCCGATTTAAAGCTCAGTCAAAAGATTAGGATTGCTAGGATAGTTTTACGTGCTTTAAGAATTGTATTAACTGAGTCAAAAATTATTGGACTGATGTGGCTATTCGTTTTTGGAATCCTGAAAGTATTAGCGATTTCAGGATTAGCAATTCTTGAGATTTTGGCAACTTTATTGATTGTGGTTTCTGATTTGATGGAGAAATCACAAAAGATGATGTTTGGCAATCAAAAGTCATAAAAAAATTGTATGTGAGTGTTGGTCTTTTGAATAGTGACATTGTGGGTACTGACCTTGAGCGATCGCTACTTCGTCTAGCCCGTCGATACACGCAAGCTGGAATGAAAACCTCCCAGCTATCAGACAGAAGGCGCGATTGTCCTTGTTTCCCTTGCCGACGGGGGAAGCGATCGCTTCCTATCCTTAAAATAGGCTGAAGAATAATCGCTCAGAAACAACCGAAAACTGGTAGCGTCAGACAAAGGAGAAGATTATTACAGGACGTTAAGGTTTGAAAACGCGCTCTAGTTACTGGCATCTACTGCCATACATCCGCCCTCAGTGGAAAACCATCGCGCAAGCTTTCGCTTGCACGTTAGGGGTTACAGTATTCTGGCCCATCCAGGCGGCACTTGCAGGCAAAATCGCCAATTTCATTGGACAAGGCGATATGGCAGCACTTGCCCAGTTAGCAGGAGTGCTGGCAGTCGTTTTTCTTGTGCAGAAAATCCTGATGTATGGACAGGATTCGCTGATGGCGAAAGCCGCTCTTTTCGTTGCCTTTAACTTACGCAAGCAAGTTTATACTCACCTACATCGTCTCAACTTTGGCTACTTTGAAACTGCACAAACCGGCGATTTAACTTACCGTCTCACCGAGGATATTGACCGAGTTGGGGAAGTCGTAAATAAAGTTTTCCATGACTTTATTCCCTGCGTGTTGCAGCTAATCGTTGTGCTGGGTTACATGATTTATCTCAACTGGCAGCTGACGCTGGCAACGTTTATCGTTGCACCGCTGATGGGCGTTTTAATTGGCTGGTTTGGCGAACAGATGTTGAAGTTTTCTCGCCGTAGCCAAAATCGCGTCTCTAATTTATCGGCGTTGTTGACAGAGGTGTTTAGCGGAATTCGTCTGGTACAAGCTTTCGCCGCTCAAGATTATGAAATTGCCCGTTTTGCCCAGGAAGCAGAAGAAAACCGGAAAGCGAAGTATGCAACTGAACGGCTAAAGGCGATTCAGAACCCTGTGGTTGGATTCTTGTACGCGATGAGCGTTTTACTGCTGTTTTTCCTCGGCGGCTGGCAAATTTCGATTAATAATCTGACTGGGGCAGAATTTGTAAGCTATATCGCAGCGGTGGCGTTACTGATTGACCCGATTGCCCATCTCACCAGCAATTACAACGAATTTAAACAGGGTCAGGCATCGGTCGATCGGATTTTTGAACTGATGGCGATTCAGCCAACTGTGGTGGAAAAGCCGGGTGCCGTTGACCTCCCGGCGGTCACAGGTAAAGTGGAATACTTTAACGTTACCTTTGCCTATCCTCCACTAAATTCCCCAAGTCCTACCTTCTTAGAGGATGACTTAGATAGGGTGCAACCTCTTTCTAAGTTGGTGCAAGGAGGAACTCCGGTGCTGCAAAATTTGAATTTGCTGGCACACTCCGGAGAAATGATTGCCTTGGTGGGTGCGTCGGGTGCGGGTAAAACGACTTTGGTGAATCTTCTTCCCCGCTTTTATGACACCCAAGCGGGTGAAATTCTGATTGATGGGATTAATATTCAGGATGTGACCCTGCGGAGTCTGCGGCGGCAAATTGGGATTGTCCCGCAGGAAACGATTCTATTTTCTGGGACGATTGCTCAAAATATTGCTTTTGGACAAGCGGAGTTTGACCTCAAGGACGTGCAGGTGGCGGCAGAAATAGCCAACGCCCATCAGTTCATTACCCAATTTACACAGGGCTATCATACCTGGGTGGGGGAGAGAGGAGTAAATTTATCGGGGGGGCAGAAGCAGAGAATTGCGATCGCCCGTGCTGTTTTGCTCAATCCTAGAATCCTCATCCTGGATGAAGCAACCTCCGCCCTGGATTCGGAATCAGAAGCCTTGGTGCAGGAAGCCCTAGAACGGATTATGCAAGACCGGACTGTTTTTATCATCGCCCACCGCCTCGCCACGGTGCGCCGCGCTGACCGAATTCTGGTTGTGGAACAGGGGCAGATTATGGAATCGGGAACCCACGAACAGTTGCTGCAAAAAGGCGATCGCTATGCCCGGTTTTACGCACAACAGTTCAGTCAGGTCTAGTCAGTCAGGTCTAGGCTGATTATGAATGATCGATTATCCATGTCCGCCCCCATCTACAATTTCTCTAAATAACGCAGTAAATCCGCCATTTCTTGGGTACTGGGCTGGAACTGGGGCATGGGCGGGGTATCCCCACTGATGACTTGGTGAATGATTCTTACGCGAGATTTGCGCTTAGAGATGGCTTCTAGACTGGGACCCACTCGACCGTGTGCTTCCAATCCATGACACCCCGCACAGTTCATTTGAAAAATCGCGTGTCCCTTCACAGGGTCGCCAGTTCGGTTCAAAACTGTCTTGACATAAGGATCGGAGACGTGAAACAGGCTAACCCCCACAAGTGCCAAGAGGATGACCAGGAAAGCAGCCAATGCCATCAAGCTGAGGCGCTGCATCTGGGTTTCAGGTTTAGGTAGCTGGTTATCCAAAGGTTTCTGAAGGTGAGATGTAAGGGCAGTTTTTTATCTGGGTGCAGGCGATCGCTATGCAATGAACGAGTATAGCGATATGTGTGGTTGTGTATCGATAAAGATTTCGATTCATATACATAGCTTAAATTTTCTAGAGAGTCGAGGCAAGCTTAGTTTCCTCCAGCTTGCTACCGGAATCGGAGATGCCTTGAAATTGTGTCGCTACAGGCTCACCCGTTCTTCCTCTCTAGCTTGTAGGATGAGAAACAGGCAAAAAACATTAACAAAGGAGTACTGACGTGGTAGAACCCCTGCTTTCTGGCATTGTGCTTGGCTTGATCTTAGTTACCCTATCGGGACTATTTTTCGCTGCTTATATGCAGTTTAAGCGCGGTAATCAACTGGGGCTGTAGAAGTTAATGTAGAGACGCTTGGGCGTAGCGGCACGTTAGTACCGCGCAGTCCCCCATAATTTCGCGTCTCTACCTCTTGTAGGGTGGGCACTGCCCACCTTTTTCAAGGTTTTAGATGATTGCTGGGCAATAGAAGGTAAGGGCAGTATTGCCGTAAACCTTTTGGCGACAGATTTCCAGTGCGGGAACGGGTTCAACCGTCCAGTTGTTAGGACTATGTTCTACTGCGAATTCACCGCCTTCAGCCAGTAGTTGATATTGCGCGATCGCTTCCAGCACCGGCTGATATAATTCACTCGCATAGGGCGGGTCAAAATATATTCGGTCGAACTGTTGACCCGTCAGGGTTTTCAATCGCTGAACGACATCTCCTCGCAACACCTGAAATTTTTGGTCATCTTGAGCGACTTGCTGCCAGTTTTCCTGGATAATGGCGCAGGCGCGACTCCACTGTTCAATTCCGACGACGTAGCTGGCACCGCGACACAATGCCTCTGCGCCCATCGAACCACTACCGGCACACAAATCCAGCCAGCGACAGCCGCTGATGCTGCCCTGCCAAATATTAAATACTGCTTCCCGCACTCGCCCTAGAGTGGGTCGGGTTTCTTGACCTGGTAAGGTTTTAAGCAAGCGATTGCCGTAGATTCTGAGGCTCATAATTAGGTCAGACGTGCCGCTACGCTAACGCAACTTTACTATGCGGCAACTTCGGTTCGTACCTGGGCGACAAAGTTGGATAATATTTGCAGTCCGCTGGTGGAGGATTTTTCCGGGTGGAACTGCACAGCCATCAAATTATCACGCGCGATCGCAGCCGTCACCGTTTGACTTCCGTGGGTGATAGTGGCGGCGCGGATTTGAGGATCGACGGGATCGACGTAGTAGGAATGGACAAAATAAACCCAAGGCTGAGAAGGTAACTGCTGCCATATTGGGGCATCTGGTTGGGCAATTTCCAGTTGATTCCAACCCATATGGGGAATCGTCAACTCAGGTTCGGGGCGAAATCGTCGCACCACACCGGGGATAATGCCTAAACCGGGTTCTTTGCCTTCTTCGCTGGAATCGAATAGAATTTGCAATCCCAGACAGATCCCTAAGAAAGGTTTGCCGGATGCGATCGCTTCTTTAATGGGTTCGACTAGGTGCCGCGATCGCAAGTGTTGCACTGCTGGATCGAAAGATCCCACACCAGGCAGAACTACAGCATCCGCCCGTGCAATGTCTATCGGTGAATCCGTGATTTTAGGGGTTGCACCCGCTTTTTCCAATCCCTTACAGGCAGAGTGCAGATTTCCCATGTCGTAGTCTATGACTGCAATGACTGACATTAATATGCGCCTTTGCTGACTTTTGTTGTTTGTGTTGGGTATCCAGTTCCCTTCTTTTAACTTTACATTCTTTTGCTTAAAATTTCAAAAATATCTCTTTTCACCGTTCGGCAATTCATACTGAATGAATATTTCTTTTCCTTCAGGCAGTTGTAATTCCGAAATCTTGAAAGTTTTTGATTCTTTGCCATCTTCCTCAAAGTATCCCCGATAAATTTGAGTGGGATTGTATACTTCTACATCCCTTGCGCCAAATTTATCTTCAGAAGAATCTAAAACTACCTTTATTTTATCATTTTCAACAATTATGTATTCTGTGACGGCATCCCCCTCTGGAGTAATACAAGCTTTCTTTGCTCCCATATTTCCTTGTTTTAACTTGAATACCCAACTCAACAAGGACTTAGTTTCGTTGTTTTCAGAAAGGCTCATCGAATTGCCGCTGGGAAAACATTCAATTACTTTTAACGACTTATCTTTCTTTAACTGCACCAGTAACTTCTTTGCTTGCGGTGAAATGTTATCCTGAGAACCAAGAGAGTTAAGTGTCTGAGTTTGGGCAGCTTTTTCTAAGTTGCATCCCGATACCATAAACACTACTATTAAAAGAGGAAACAATCGTCTCATTTTCCACCTCAATCTCATATCAGCATTTTTTACATTGGCTTCTATTAGATGAAAGACGTAGCTAGCGAAACATTTGTTGCTTTCAGACGGCTAACTTAGAATTGAGCTAATCCGTGCATTCGACAAGATTCTTTATGCAACAGCTCCTGCTAACGTCATTTACGACTTGGCTTCCCCATCAAAAATCTAATGCTTCCGACGATCTATTGCTGGAAGTTGCCAAACTCGATTCTTTATCGCTATCATTAAATTTTTTAAGACAGCTACCCGTTGATGTTGCTCAAGCAAGCGATCGCGTCTTTGCCAAAATCAACGAACTACAGCCCGATGCGATTATCTGCTGCGGAATGGCAGAGTCTCGCACTCAATTAAGCGTGGAATCCTGTGCAGCTTGTGGAACCACGCTTCTGAAAACATCAGTGAATCTAGAAAAACTATTAACAGGCTCAACGGCAACAGAAATTAGCCATGATGCTGGTAAATTTGTCTGCGAAGGGCTGTATTACTCAGTATTAAACTACTTGCAAGAACGCCAACTCAACAGCCGCTGTATTTTCGTTCACGTTCCCATCCTAACTCCCGAAAATTCTTCGGAAGTCATGGGAGATTTTTTATGTATTCTTAAGAACCTGGCACTTTCTTAAAGTCCTTTATGTCTTAGCACCCATCCGGAAAGTATTAGGATGGCATTCTCAGCAATAGCTAAAATCTCGGAAATATTTTGCTGTTGTTCAGGATGACAGTCTGACTAACTATTTTTTTGGATAGGGTCGTTATCATTTTTTATCAATCTTCCAATGCTGCCATTCTTGCCGATTTTACCCCTTGCCCAGACACCAGCACCGCCACCTAAGCCCGCTCCTCAAGAGATTGTGCAACCCCACCCAGTTTTGCCTTTACCCGGACAACTGGATAAAGTGCCGATGTTTAACAGTAACAGCCCAGAATGGGTGAAAAGTGAAGGAATTTTACTTTCTACTTTTCCCCCAAATGGGAAAAAGGTGCCAGCGGCTCATCTTAATTTTCCTTTCCAGGGAAGATTTGATTTATTTGCCCACCACTTTAGCCACACTCCTAAGGATTTGCAGACGCTTTATCTGGGCGTAATTTTGCATAATCCAAGTAATAAACCCGTCAAAGTGGAAGTATTGCAAGCGGCAAGTCAGCTAATGCAGAATGCGCCCTATGTCAAACTGCCGACTTATGTCGAAAACCCCAACGGAGACGTATATTCAGGTCATGGCGATCGCGCAGTCAACGATGTCATGCGAGGCAAGCGACAAGCTGATTTTCCCGCCCAGATAGTGATACCACCGGGGCAAAGTCGTTTGTTGATGAATCATCCGATTCCAGTGCGGAATCTAGAAAAACCCATTAATGGTCGGTCTACCCTAATGCGGTTGCAGAGTAATGGCAAGGTTTATGCAGCCAGTTTAGCCATGTATGCCAAGAAAAATGCAGATGGCACCGAACGGAAACCCACCCAAGCAGAATGGCAGACTTTACTAGAGACAGGCGGTTTAGCAGGGCCAAGAGATAAAGCCCCCTCCCCGCCAGGACAAACCTCAGGGCAGTTTATTTACAGCCGCGTAGCAGGAGTCTCTGAAGGTTCTGCCTGGAAAGGGAAACTGGTGGATAAACCCAATGCCCAGAATCTCACCATTCCCCAACCTGGCAACGCCATCTCCTATCCCATCAGTTCCCTCAAACTAGGCACCCTCGGTACAAGTCAAGTGCAAACTGCAAAGATGCTGGTGCGCTATCCGGATACCGCTTACGAAGCGCATGGGAACTACGGAGTTGAATACAACCTCAGCTTGCCCTTAATCAACTCCACGAAACAACCCCAAAGTGTCACCCTGACGCTAGAAACACCGATGAAGGAAGACAAGCTAGCAAAAGGAGGATTGCGTTTCCAGAAACCCCCGCATTTTCCAATTTTTCGCGGTACTGTACGGTTGCGCTATAACGATGACCAAGGGAAACCCCTGACGCGCTACGTGCATTTGTGGCACCAAACAGGTCAGGTATTGGAACCACTGCTAACGCTAAATATGCCCCCGGCAAGCCGCCGACAGGTGCAAGTCGATTTGATATACCCACCAGATGCGACGCCGCCGCAGGTAATGACTGTGCGAACTTTAGAAAAGACCTCAGCGAATGTAAGCAACAAGTCATTAGTGGAATTGATGCGTGTCCTGTATGGAATTCGGTTTGTACTTTAGTTAAAAAATTTCCTGATGTATTGCCTGCGGGGTTTGCCTCGCTTCCCCATTTCCAGGCGTAGGGACGCAGCATTGCCGTGTCCCTACTTTAGACAGACGAGACAACCAGGTAAAAATTGTTAACTTATGTAACATCCTCTAATTTAGGCACTTTTGACAAATGCTTAAATTAGTCCTTCCTGTCTCAAGAAATTGAAGGTCAATTCAGTGAAAAGCAAATTTATCGAAAAGCAAGTTAATTTGGACAACTGTTGTATTTCCTACTATGAAGGAGGAATTGCCTCAAATTTAGATCCGATACTTTTTATACACGGATGGGGAGTATTAGTTGAACCTTATCAAGACAGTTTAAATATTTTATCCGAGCGTTATCAGGTAATTGCGCCTGTTTTACCAGGTTTAGGAAACTCAACCGCACCTGAAAAAATTCAAAATTCTAATGACTATGCAAAGATTATCGGTAATCTTGTAAAAAAGTTAAATTTAAAGAAAGTTCATGTAGTTGGGCATTCACTAGGAGGCGCAATTGCCATAGCATTGGCAGCTTTGATGCCGTCGATTGTCCGCAGCCTCATCGTCGTAGACAGTACAGGGATTCCTCTGGGTTCTATAGCGGAAGTTGTATTGAAAAGGGCAATTGAAATGCCTGCCCAATCTTGGCAAATGAAGATTCAGCCTGTTAGTGCTATTTTTCAAAACTTGCTTTATAACAGCTTGTTTAACCCTGAAAATACAATAAAGATGGGATTCATCGCGTTACAAGAAGATCTCAGACCAATTTTGCCAAAAATTGAATCTCCTTGTTTGATTTTATGGGGAGAAAACGATGTTCTAACTCCGGTAAAGTTTGCCCAAGAGCTATCACAAGGGATAAAAGGTTCTAAGCTAAAAATAGTAGAAGAAGGATATCACGAATGGAACCTGTTTTTTCCAGATAAATTTACAGAAATTATCTTTGGTTTTATTGCGGAAATTGAGGGGAAAAGCTTAGTGCGGGTAGAAAATTACTAGAAATTTGGGTAAGAATAATTGCAGCTCCTCCCTTGCCTATCCTTGGTAAATTGGCTCAATTGGGAGAATAGGGGTGCGATCGCATCCGGTTACGGAGAAAATGGAGAGAGCTAACCGTGAGACTCCAAAATCGCTTCATGCTGACTTTTTTGCCGATTTTTCTCCTTTCCAAAACAAATCCAATCCCGACACCTACACCCCCTGCACCACCCCCTCCTCTTGAGGTAGTACAACCTCAGGAAGTCCGCGCTTTACCTGGGAAACTGGACGATGTGCCAGTTTTTAATAGCAATAGCCCAGAATTAGTACAAACAGAGGGAATCTTACTTTCAACCTTTCCCCCCAGTAACAAAAGCACCTCAGCAGCTCATTTAAATTTTGCCTTCCAAGGGCGTTTTGATGTGTTTGCCCATCATATTGCCAAGCCGCCGACGCCGGAAGACTTACGGACACTCTACTTGGGAATCATCGTGCATAATCCCGGTAAGCAACCCGTCACGGTGGATATCTTGCAAGCCGCCAGTTATCTCAGTCAACCAGATGCGCCATTTATGCCAATGGCGTCCTATATTGAGAATCCCTTGGGTAAAGTGTATGCTGGCCCTGGCGATCGCGTCAGTAATGATATTTTGCGAGAACAGCGTCAAGCCGATTTTCCCCCTCTGTTGACGATTCCGCCAGGGGAAAGCCGGATGTTGATGAATCATCCGATTCCTGTGAAGACGCTGACGCCGCCGCTCAATGGTCGCTCAACATTGATGCGGTTGCGGAGCAATGCCAAAGTCTACATGGCGAGTTTAGCAATGTATGCGCGTCAAAATCCCAATAAGAGCGAACGCGCACCGACGCTGGAAGAATGGCAGACACTTCTGAATTCTGGTAATTTAGCACAGCCGCGCGATCGCGTTCCGACCTCTCCAGAAGCCAGTAAGGGGCAATTGATCTACGGTCGTGTTGCTGGTGTCGCTCAAGGTTCGCAGTGGAAAGCCAGACTGGTAGAAAGACCGGGTGCAGTGAATCTGAGCATTCCCCAACCAGGAAAAGCGTTTTCCTATAGCCTCAGCACCGTTCCTCGCGGCACTCTCGGCACCGAACGAGTGCAAAGTGCCCCCATGTTGGTGCGCTACCCAGATACCGCTTATATGGCTCACGGCAACTATGGAGTGCAATACAGCCTCACCTTGCCGTTGATGAACGATACAAACGACAGCCAGACTGTAACCTTGGCAATACAGACACCAATCAAACAGGATCGCTTGCAGGGAGGGTTGCGTTTTCTAGAACCACCGCCTCAGCAAGTTTTTTTCCGGGGTACCGTTCAAATCCAATACACTGATGACCGAGGCTTACCGCAAATTCGTTACGTGCATTTAGTTCAACGGCGCGGTCAGCAAGGCGAGCCTTTGATAACCTTGAAGATGCTACCGGGCGATCGCCGACTGGTAAAAGTCGATTTTATTTATCCCCCAGACGCCACGCCGCCACAAGTTTTAACGGTTAAAACCTTGGAAAAGACTTCCTGAAACGTTGTAATTTAGCCTTTTATCTGCGGGATAATCCCTGACCGCGATTGATATAGGTCTGGACATTCCGCAGTGCTTGGCTAGCATAATAATCGCCCGGACGCTGCTTCAATGCCCTTTGGAAATTAATCAGCGCGGTGTGATAATCGCCTTTCTTGGAAGCTTCGTAGCCAACTCTCATGTATTTGTCATAGTTTGTTGCTGCTGGGGCACTTGCTGGCGGTGGATCTTGCCCTTTTAAATAGTCTGTAATATTCCAGTAAGCAAGTGTGGCATAGCGGTCAGTTGGGCGTTCGGCAAGTGCTGACCGGAAGTAAGACAAAGCGGCTGGATAATCCTTTCTTTGCGTTGCTGCATACCCCAATCTCATGTACTGGTCATAAGCATATTCCGCTCCATAAGTCGGGGTTCCATCGGGAGCCTTCGTCGGTGTGGGAACCACAGTCTGTGTGGGTTGAGGAACGGCAACGGTCGTTGTCTGAGCTTGGGTTCGTTGGGCGGGGACAACGAAAGCGATCGCTAAGAAAGCGGGTAATATTTTTATCCAATTTGTTAGTTTCATAGTGTTTCTCTTTGGGGTTTTTTCCCTCTTTTGCACTTGGGGTATATGTTTATAGAATGCCAGCTTTTTTTTCTTTCTACCTCTGCCAGAGGTCAGGGTAAGTCCTGCGGCAGAGACACTCCTAGCGATAGAAATTTGCATCTGTTCGCTATTTTTTCAAGCTATTTGCGAACCATTAATTAACTTTCATGAACTCAAAAATAGATTTGCGGTTAGCGCTAACCGCAAATCTACCGATGGAACATCTTACATCTATTTAGAACTAGTAATTTTTCGTAATTGACTAGTTTTTATATAAAGATTTGATGAAGATTCCGTAAAGATACGTAAAAGATATCAGTATTTCTAAAATTTAATATTTATAATACTGTTCAAATTACTGAGAAAAGAAAAGGAAAATAAACATCTGCAAGCAAAATCAAGGGAATTATTAATTAAATGTTAAGGGTGATTCTTGCAGCAAAAAAAAATTTTAAGTTTCGCAAAATTAGATAATCCTGGGTGGGAATCCTATGAATACTGCGGTGAGAAGCATCCGTCGGCTGCTGATAGTTTTTCCTTGGGTAGGAGCGATTAATACCCAAGCAGTGCAGGGGCAATCCATTGTTCCAGCGAGTGACGGCACTGGCAGCAATGTTGTCCTTGACGGCGATCGCTTCGACATCGGCGGCGGACAGCAATCGGGAGCGAATCTTTTCCACAGCTTTGAGAAATTTGGACTAAACTCAAACCAGATTGCCAACTTTCTCTCCCAAGCAGAGATTCAGAATATTTTGGGTCGCGTTGTCGGTGGAGATGCCTCCATTATTAATGGACTGATTCAGGTAACAGGCGGGAATTCTAACCTCTTCTTGATGAATCCCGCAGGCATTATCTTCGGCGCAGGAGCCAGCCTCAACGTGTCTGCTTCCTTCACCGCGACAACAGCAACCGGAATTGGGATTGGCTCAAATTGGTTTAATGCAGCAGGATCTAACAACTACGCCGCACTGACGGGAAACCCCAACGCTTTTGCTTTTGCCACCAGTCAGCCAGGAGCCATTATCAACGCTGGCAACCTCAGCTTACAGCCGGGACAAAACTTCTTAACTTTGTTGGGCGGAACCGTCGTCAGTACCGGGCAACTCTCCGCACCAGGGGGTAACATTACCGTAGCTGCCATCCCTGGTGAAAGTGTCGTCCGCATCACTCAGCAAGGGCTGCTGCTAGGTTTGGATATTCAACCTTTGGCAACGGCAGACACTCAACCTGAAAACTGGACATTACCGATTCCCACATTACCTCAATTGCTGACAGGCGGGAATGTAAGCAATGCTACTGGAATGACAGTTAACAGCAACGGACAGGTAGAACTAACCGGATCTAGCATTGCGGTGGAAAACGGGGATGCCGTCGCCAAGAAAGTGACAGCCGAGTCAGCAAAGCTATCTGCCAACAACAATCTAACCTTAGTCGAAAGCCAGCTAAAGACAACGGGAAATATGCAATTGCTGGCGCAGGATACAGTACGAGTCCGAGACACTCAGGCGAATTCTGTTTTACTTCAGGCAGGAGGAGATTTACTGATTCAGGGCACTCTAGGTGTTGATATCTTTGCCTTAAATCATTCGGCAAGTGGTGTGGTTTCTGGTAAAAATACACTGTTGCGCTCTCCTAACCCAGTCATTGGTGATGCTCATTTCACAACTGGCGGCAGCTTCAAAATTGAGCAATTGGATGGAAGTGTGGGGAATCTATCGAGTCCTAACGACCCAATTATTCTGGCATCTGGAGATGTGACGCTAGGAGACTATGAGGGAGCTTCACTCCATATTTTGGCTAGAGGTAGCGTGACGCTGGGCAACGTCACAATTACTGGTACAGACTCAACAACAGATACGATTAATCCTAATAACCCCGATTCTTTCCTTGCCAGTTTAGCGGATGTCACCTTATCCAATGGGACGACGATAACAATTGATGGCAGCGCTAAACCTACGTTAGATATCCGAGCTGGAATCAATTGGGAGTTGTTAGGTGGCGCACCAACAAATAGCGTTATTCCACCTTCTGCATTCGATCCATCTATAAGCCCTAATTCGCAACCTGTTTTCGCTGGAACAACAACGGATGCGAGTATTGTAATCACTGGAGACATTAATATAACTGAGCCAGATGGAGTTATTCTTTTAACAAATCGCTATTCTTCTAACACTTCATCCAGCGGAGAGATCAAAGTTAACGGTTCTATTAACAATAAGAATTCAAATTTTTCGGATAATGTCGGTGCAGTTTTACTTGATTCACGAACAAGCATCTTCACAGAAGACATTAATACTGATGGTGATTCTGTAGGTTTATCTGCTATTGGAAACATTACATCAGGACATATCTTCACGGGTGGGCTTAGTGGCTCCGCTGACAGTGCTGTAGTTTTGTCTTCTACAGCAGGCAATATTGTGGTCAATAGCATTGATGCGGGCGGTGGGGGAATTGACATTACAGCCGCTGGTCTTTTCCAAGCTAAGAGTTATACTCTTCCTGAACCTTTTTTGGAAGCAGAGGTTAAACCCAAAAATGATCCAAAATTACTGAGTTTTCTTCAAGGTAAAAACGTTGATTTTGACCCAGAAAAAGAAATAACAGTATTTACACAAGATATCCCATCTAGTTTGCATGCTAGACCGAGTGACAACAAAACTAATGGGGAAATTAATGCCCCGATCAGTATCCGGTATGGAGGTGCAACTACAACCCTTGTATCAAAACAGTTTGATATATATAGTTTTGGAAGTTCAACGCCTAGTAGCAAAGGCAGCATTCTGATCAAAGGGGGAAATGGAGGTTTTAATTTGGGACCAGCGATCGCTATTAATAGCGAACCCTTTAAACCAAGCTCCAGCGATGATAGTTTTGATGATTTTGATGCCCAATTCCCATTTAGTTTGATCAAGAATGAAGTTTATACACCGCTTGTTTTTGGTTCAGATAAGTTTCCCAATAATGTTAGCGGTACTGTAGCAGCTATCACCGTTGGAGCTGGCAATAACAATCTGTTTTATGGGTCTACTCAAAATATCTCTTTTCCCCCAATCGCCCAAAACCCTAATCCCAATACAAATACCGGGACTAACACCAATACCAATAGTGGCACTGGTACTAACACGAATACTGGGATTGGCACTAATACGAATACTGGCACCAATATCGTCACTAACACGGCGAACGCTGGTAATGGTACCAATATCAGCCCTAACACAAATACTGGCACCAACATCGTCACTAACACGAATACTGTCTCTGGTACCGATACAAATACAGATAACGATACCGCTACTGCTGGATCTGACGACCTCACACCAGATATACAACTAATTGCGCTGAGAAATGACGCTTCTAACTCGCGCTTATCAGATTTGAGCGATCGCATTCTTGTCTTCGATAACAGCCTTAAAAGCAGCTCAGATGCACCTCACGCGAACCGGGTGACGCACAATAGCGATGGAACGCTGAAATTGTCAACGGCTGAAGCATCTGCTGTGTGCGCTGCACAACTGCAAGATCCGCGACGGCGAAATCTGCAACTACGAGATCCGCGTTGCTTGCAAGAAAAACCCACCGCATCAGTCGCATCAGCGCAAGATAGCCGTAAAGTGGCAGCAGATCGACTATTACAGCAAGGCTTTGAACAGTATCAGCCGAATCGGGTTGCACCTGCTGTCCAGTCTTGGCAACAGGCATTAAAAATCTACCAGGAACTCAAAGACGTTCCGGGGGAAGTTGCTGCCAGAGGTGTTCTGGGTGCGGCTTCTCTGGTTCAGGAAAACTATAAGGATGCGATCGCGCTCTTAGAGCCATTCTTGACGATGGAAGCGGGAAATGGCAATCCTACAGCTAAAGCACAAGCACTTTCAAATCTGGGAATTGCTTACAAAGCCGTAGGCAACTATGCAAGCGCGATCGTATCCCATCAGAAAGCTTTGACCATTATGCAGGAAGCCAAAGACCGTCAGGGAGAGGGTCAGGTTTCAGTCAATTTAGGCAATACTTACGAAGCTTTGGGTGAATATGACAAAGCAATTCAGTCTTATCAACAAAGTTTAACGATTGCGCGAGAAATTAAAGATCCCTCAGCAGAAGGGAGAGCATTAGGAAATTTGGGAGCAATTAACGCTAATTTGGGCAAGTCTCAGGAAGCCGTTCAGTCTTACGAACAGAGTTTAGCGATCGCGCAACAAATTAGCGATAAGGAAGGACAAGGAAGCACCCTATCCAACCTCGGATCTGCTTATCATGTTCAAGGCGAATTTACCAAAGCGCTCGATTATTATCAGCAGAGTTTAGCGATCGCAAAAGAAATTAGCAATCGCGAGTTACAGCACAAGGCACTCGGAAATTTAGGAATTGCTTATGAGGATTTAGGCGATTATCCCAAAGCGATTGAACATCACCAGAAGAGCTTAAAAATTGCGCGATTGCTGGGTGACAAACGAGGAGAGGCAGCAGCTCTCAATAATCTGGGACATACTCTATTTACTTCTCGCAAACTCCCAGAAGCCGAGAAAAACCTCCGCGATGCTGTTGAGGTTTTGGAATCTCTGCGACCAGGATTAAACGATCTCTATAATGTCTCAGTTTTTGATACGCAAGTCCTAACTTACAACCTATTGCAACAAATCCTGATTGCCCAGAATAAAGAAGATTCGGCTTTGGAAATTTCCGAAAGGGGACGCGCCCGTGCTTTTGTAGAGTTACTGCAACAGCGATTGTCCCCTGAAGCTTCGGCTCGATCTCAAACTAAATTAAACCCTCCGACAATCGCACAGATTAAAAGAATTGCCAAAGAACAAAATGCCACATTAGTTGAATATTCAATTGTTCCAGAAGAAGAATTTAAAGTTCAAGGTAAACTCAGAGGAAAGGCGTCGGAACTCTTTATTTGGGTAGTGCAGCCTACAGGGAAAGTGGCGTTTCGCCGAGTTGACTTAAAACCGTTACGGCAACAAAATAATTCTTTTGAAGATTTGCTCGCGAACAGCCGGATTTTAAATGGACCTAATCTTAGCAAAGGAGAAGCGGCTAGATCCCAACTGCATCAAGTGCTGATTCAGCCAATTGCTGATTTCCTGCCCAAAGATGCAAATTCTCCCGTAATATTTATTCCGCAAGGTGGGCTGTTTTTGCTGCCTTTCCCGGCTCTAAAAGCTCCCAATGGCAAATACTTAATCGAGCAGCACACAATTCTAACCGCTCCAGCCATTGAGATGCTAGACCTCACTCACCAACAACAGAAACGTCTAGAAAGGTTGTATAAAACATCTCCAGATAGCAAAAACGTCCTAGTAGTGGGCAATCCGACGATGCCCAGCATGCCCACCACTAAGGATGGACAAACGCCTCAGAAACTCGCACCGTTACCGGGTGCCGAACGGGAAGCGCTGACGATTGCTAAACTCTTAAACACTCAAGCGCTTATTGGTGACAAAGCAACCAAAGTTGAGATTGTGCAACAGATGCCCCAAGCGCGGGTAATTCATCTAGCGACGCACGGCTTACTGGATGATATTCAAGAATTAGGCATTCCCGGCGCGATCGCTCTGGCTCCATCCAAGAACGATAATGGATTCCTCACTGCTGGAGAAATCTTTGACTTGAAGCTAAATGCTGAACTTGTGGTGTTGAGTGCTTGTCACACGGGACGCGGCAAAATCACCGGCGATGGTGTTATCGGTTTGTCGCGATCGCTCATTTCATCAGGAGTCCCCAGCGCGATCGTTTCCCTGTGGGCGGTTCCTGACGAACCGACGACCCTTCTCATGACAGAGTTTTATCAAACTGTACAAAAAAATCCGAATAAAGCCCAGGCGTTGCGAAGCGCAATGTTAGTGACAATGAAACAATATCCAGATCCAGTCAACTGGGCGGCTTTCACCCTGATTGGGGAAGCACAGTAATAGTAATCAGCCCCTCTTAAAAAGCAACGGTGCAAGCACAAGTGACTTAATTTGCTCAAAGCACTCCCAGTCCTAGCAAGAACAGCCCCTTCCCTACGTCGCTTGCTTTCCCAAAGAGGTGGGAACGGAGAACAATATTCAAAGACTCTCTCCGTGTCGGAGAAAGGTGCGGGGAGGCTTAAAAAGCCGGATGCAAGGGGGATTTCTGCCTAAGTCCTCATAATATTACCTACTGAGCGATCGCGAGGACAACGCGAAACTTTGCATTCCCTTCACGTAACTTGTGCTGTCTTCATCAACTTCATACGGAAAATTACTGAGCTGAGGACTAATCTTTGTAAAGAACCAATTAGTCTACCTCAGCCACAACTATGGGTGCTTCTAGACTTATCAAGTTTTGGCGTTCGACCGTACTGTTTCCTGAATTTATTTGTTTCTCAGTAATTAAGCGCCAAAAGTCTTACCGTGAATTTGCTCAAGCCCAAAGAAACATAAAAGCCAGCCACCGGATTGTGATTCAGCCGCAAGGGGTTTTAAATCGCTGTAATGGCGCTTTCTTACAGCAATGGATTGTGAACAACGTCGTACTGGATGCCCCGGCTCTATGCGTGCTAGATATGACCTATATCAAGGGGGTGGATAGTTCGGGGCTATTTTCTTTGGTGGCAGGACTCAAAGCTGCCCGCAAACAGCAGTGCCATGTTGTAATTTGTAACTTGCAATCTTCCGTCAAAACACTTTTTGAAGTAGCGCAGCTTGAGGAAATGTTTGAGATTGAGGAAAGTTATGAAGCTGCCCTTGCCAAACTGGCTTGACGACTCCTTCATCAAGAGTGCCAACAACCGAACGATTGCAGGATATAAAGGCGCTTTAGCCTGAACTAGGCAGCTATAAATTTCATCTAAATTCAGCGTTGGGAAGTCAATGCTCAGCCTTCAGCCCTCCGGAAATCGAGCGACACTGATAGGATCGAGATGGATGAATATCGTCTTAATCAATCTCGCCATGACTTTGGGCAATCTACGCGACCTTTATCAACAGGTCATTTTAGAACACTACAAGAAGCCACGGCACAAGGGTAAAACCAATCCCGTGCATCGGTCTCAGAGGGGACACAATCCTTCTTGTGGCGATACCATTGAGCTGACATTGCAGATGAATGCAGCAGGCGACGCCATAGAAGATGTGAAATTTGAAGGAGAAGGCTGCGCGATCGCAATGGCTTCTGCTGACTTGATGGCGGATGCGTTGCGGGGAAAGAAAGTAGATGTAGCCCTGGAAATGGTGGAACGCTTTCAAAACATGATGAAAGGGGAGGCCGAGTTCCCCAAAGAGCAACGCAAGCTGAACGTGATGCAAGGCGTTTCTCAATTTCCAGTTCGGATCAAATGTGCTAACCTCACCTGGCATACTTTAAAAGCTGCCTTGGAATCACCCAATGGCAATCAGCCAAACGGGTTCGTCAGTAATGAAAAGGAAGACGCTTAAGTTGCCATGTTAACAACTACTTTTTTTCTAGAACTAGCCAAATGGTCAGCGGTTCTTACCATTGCCAGTGCGGTTGTAACCGTGTTGGGGTTTATTTTCAAATGGGGCATCCGGTTTCGATTGGTGGGTAGCACTGGGTTTATGGGTGTGCTAACAGCCGGTTTATTTTCTTTGAGTTTGGTACCGCTAACCCATACAGCAGTTCCAGGTTCGGTGCACTATAAGTTGGTTTATGACACCGGCGGGGCGGAAACAGTGGTTTCTGTACCGCCGATGATTTCCAACGCCCAATTAGATGCAACGATGCGTCAAGCTGCCAGCGACTTGTACTCTTATGGTCGTTTAGGTCGGGCAAAAGACAATTTACTGACCATTCGGGTACGTACCGTTATTCATCCTTCCCCTGGCGTTTCTAAACCGCTTTACTTGGGTGAGGTGAAGCGATCGCTCGCTATTCGCGATGATGAGCAGATTGATATCCAAGTCTTCCCAGAAAACCTGGCACAATTGCCAAAGTCTACCGCGTAATTACGGATCTTTCTCTACATTGGGATTTTCAGAGTCGAAGCGAGGCGGAGCCTAGAAACGAGTTCCTAGAAACGAGTGTTAAATAGGCTGCTGCCTCCCCCAATTACTACAGCAAAATTATTAGAGAAATTTGTTATAAATTCTTTCATAAGCAGTATTGAGCAATTACCTTCTTTAGACTAAAATGGTTGATTCTATGCCCAATCAATCCTTGCCAGAGTTGTCTACTCAAACCGCTCCTTCATTATTTTCACTGATGGTGGCTCCCGGTCGGGTGCTGCGCGGTCAGAAGGCGCTGGAACAAGCAGGAGAAGCGATCGCGACTTTTGGGCGGCGTCCCTTGGTTGTAGGGGGCGATCGCACACTGTCCGCTACGTTACCCCGATTGCAGCTTGCCCTCAAACAGCAAAAGACAGACATTGCCCAGGCATCGTACAGCCCAGATTGCAGTACGCGATCGCTTGAATCTCTGCGGAAAGCTGTCACCGACCATCAAGCTGACGTAATTATCGGCATTGGCGGTGGCAAAGCATTAGACACCGCAAAACTACTGGCTCATCAATGCCAGTTGCCAGTCGTCACAATTCCCACCTCAGGGGCGACCTGCGCTGCTTGGACAGCCCTTTCTAACGTCTATTCCGACGAAGGGGCATTTCTCTATGATGTCAGTCTCGATCGGTGCCCGGATTTGCTAGTGCTGGATTACGAGTTAATTCAGACTGCACCGCAACGCACCTTAATTGCCGGGATTGGCGACGCCTTGGCGAAGTGGTACGAAGCTTCTGTCAGCAGCGGTCACTCCGACCAAACTTTAATGATTGCCGCCGTGCAACAAGCGCGAGTCCTGCGGGATATTCTCTTCCAAAAAGCCGCAGCAGCGCTGAAAGAACCGGGCAGTGAAGTTTGGCGAGAGGTCGTAGATGCCTCAGTTTTGCTTGCCGGTGTCATTGGTGGTTTAGGTGGTGCCCAGTGCCGTACCGTCGCTGCCCACGCCGTCCACAATGGGTTGACCCATATCCCCGCTGCCCACAGTGCTATACATGGTGAGAAAGTCGCCTATGGCATTCTCGTCCAGTTGCGGTTAGAAGAAATGCTGCAAAGCAACCAACTTGCAGCAACTGCAAGGCAACAGTTATTGAAGTTTTACGCCGAAATTGGACTGCCTCAAACTTTGGATGATTTGGGTTTAGGAAATATTACACTCGGAGAATTTCGGCAAGCCGCTGAAATTGCCTGTGCCCCTAACTCTGATATCCATCGGCTACCCTTCCGGGTGGTGCCCGAACAGCTGATGGCGGCAATGGTGTCTACAACCGCACCCGTTGAAGTCGGGCGTCCAAATTTAGGGATGACCTCAGGGGGGAATAATCATGATGTTTGAATTTCAAAAATTGCAGGTTTAAACGATTGAAGGTTGAAGAATCTCAAAAGTTGAAAGTTTTAATCAACCTGCCAATCTCCAACCTGCAATCCTGCCTGTCAACCTGCTTTCCTTGCCAACTTTCCTGCCTTAACCAATGACGTTAGATTGGATTAGCCCAGCGGAACGCCTGCAATCACTGCCCCCTTATGTATTTGCCCGTCTGGATGAACTCAAAGCCAGGGCACGCGAACAAGGGCTGGATTTAATTGACTTGGGGATGGGGAATCCAGATGGCCCAGCGCCTCAGCCAGTCATAGACGCAGCGATCGCTGCGTTGCAAAATCCGACAAATCACGGCTACCCCCCCTTTGAAGGGACTCTCAGCTTCCGCCGTGCCATCACTAACTGGTACGGGCGTCGCTATAATGTTGACCTCGATCCAGATAGCGAAGCCTTGCCGCTACTCGGTTCTAAGGAAGGGCTGACTCACCTCGCCTTTGCATACATCAACCCAGGCGATGTGATTCTGGTACCCAGTCCCTCTTATCCACCCCATTTTCGCGGGCCAGCGATCGCTGGGGGTAAAATTCACCCGCTGATTCTAAAACCCGAAAATGACTGGTTGATCGATCTCGGTGACATTCCCGATGATGTCGCCCAACAAGCCAAGATTCTCTATTTCAACTATCCCAGCAATCCCACTGGCGCAACCGCACCCCGCGAGTTCTTCAAAGATATCGTTGCCTTTGCCAAGAAGCACGAAATCTTACTGGTGCATGATTTGTGCTACGCAGAACTAGCTTTTGATGGTTATCAACCAACCAGCTTGTTAGAAATTCCAGGGGCGAAGGAAATCGGCGTCGAGTTTCATACCCTGTCTAAAACTTACAACATGGCAGGCTGGCGTGTTGGCTTTGTCGTGGGCAACCAACACATCATTCAAGGGTTGCGGACACTCAAAACGAATCTGGATTATGGCATCTTTGCCGCCTTGCAATCTGCCGCCGAAACCGCCTTGCAACTTCCAGATGTTTATGTAAATCAAGTCTGCGATCGCTATCGCCGTCGCCGCGATTTTCTGATTGAGGGATTTGCTGAGTTGGGTTGGACGGTTCCCAAACCAAAAGCCACCATGTACCTGTGGGTTCCTTGTCCGGAGGGCATGACTTCAACAGATTTTGCCCTGTCTGTCTTGCAGCAGACAGGCGTGGTAGTAACTCCTGGAAATGCTTTTGGATCTGCTGGTGAGGGATATGTGCGGGTGAGTTTGATTGCTGAATGCGATCGCTTAGCAGAAGCTTTGCGGCGTTTCAAAGAAGCGAATATCCGCTATTCATCTGAAAATGAGGGCGCGTTTATTAAACAGGGATAAAACATCGAAGCTTGAATTTTTGGGTTTAATCTCAAATTAGGAAAATCAGCTATTTCAAAAATAGCCAGCGTTATCCTTTAGATAAATTTGTTTGTATAACAGCAAACTTTAATCAGAGATAAAATCCGTCTGATTTTCCACCGTTCCCCCCACCCCTCCCTGCCATTTTCTGCGGCTCCGGCTCCTCTCCCTGCTTGCGGGGAGGGGCTGGGGGAGGGGTGCAATATCAAAGGGAATTACAAGTCATCAACCGGAAACGATACGGTAGATGATTTTTTGTTTGCGCGCCCTTATTTCAAAGTAAAAGCTTTAGTTTCTGTTACCCTACCACCACCCACCTTGTCATAAATCGTCAGCGTAATTTGGTAAGTTCCTGGTTGAATTTTAGGAGTTGTATTAACAGTGCCATTGGGAGAGGCTGCCACATCATCTTTTAAAGCTGTATGTCCTTTTTCTCCAATTAGGCTCTTTTTTACCAAAATGACTTCACCCTTAGCATTTTTAACTTCCATATCCATATCTAGCCAGTTTTTCCCATCCTGACCTTTCTTAAATTTGCCAACATTCAGCAAGACTAGCTGAACATCTTCCCCTCTTTTATAAACTCCATCATTAACCGGCACAACTTTTTGATCGGCAGTTTTCCTGACCAAAAAAGATTTTTCAAATTTCAGTTGAGAAGAACTCGGTTTAGAGGTAGTTGCAGTCTGGGATGTAGGAGATTTTTGGGAAGGAGAACCCTGAGAAGTAGTAGATTTTTCATCTCCACCACAACCACTGACTAGCACCATTGAAAACAACACAAGACCTGTTAACAATAGACTATTGAATGTTTTTTTCATTATGTTCTACCTCCTTTTATTTTTTTGAACCTGGTTAATTGATCAAACATTGAGTTGAGGCAGTTAACACGGGTGAGCTAACTACAACCATAAGTTATCATAATTTATTCAAATTTATCTTTTGGGAGCAACCGCTTTAGCGGGTAGCAACACGAACAATTTGCCTTCAAGCGCCACTAAGGAAATTCTTTATTGAATGCACTCCGGTTTAACCCTACCCTGCGAACCCAATGGGAGAAGAATTAAATATTCTCTCCTCTCCGTTCACGGAGAGGGACTGGGAGTGAGGTTCCGTCTAATGGTGTTTATCTTTACATCGTTCGCTGCGCTTGAAACGGTTCATTTTACCGCAAATTAAGCTAAGCGTAGAGCTATAGGCAAAAGGCGGCCTGTGAAATTCACAGACCGCCTTCTATTGTCAATCAATCTAAACTATTGCTACTTAAAGGGGTTTAATTACCGCCAGACTGAACCGCAGCGCGGGTTACGGGATTTGAATTGTCTTCGTTGATCATTTCAGGAGTCCGCTCCCAGTTGCCATTTTCACCTTGCTGGTATTCGCTTTTGATGGTATTCCATGCAACCTTGCGGGCAGCTTCTTCGTCCATCCCGTCCTCGTGGGCACTCTTAAATGCAGCTTGGAAAATCTGCTGAGCAGCTTCAGGCAGTTCTTGTACTTCTGAAGGTAAGTTATTAACTTGTTGATCTGGTTGTTCGGTCATAAAGTACTCCTATTATCTTCGTCTGGGATCATCTTAGAAAGCCAGATGCACAAATTCCTCTTCCCTGGATGTAGTTATGGCTCCTCGATATACCTATCCGAGGCATTATCTTATGTAAATTAATTTTGTATTTATATATACAGAATCCTCCTGCAAATCATCGGCTGACAAATACAGATGACGAATACAGCGGTTGAGATCCCGGCTTTGAGAAAGAAGCGGGGGATCTCTCCTTCACGAATCCTTGAGGATTGCTATGCTTAAATAATTCGCGAACTCCTGTAGAGACAAGGGTTATCGCGTTTCTACGCTAAAGGCACTTCAATTCTCGAATCTCACCTTAGAAAGGGGAATCTGGGGATTCTGATATATAATCCGACAAAAGTGAATTGGTATCGTTTACCGACTAAGGGAAACCACAAGTTCCAGCCGGTACAGTGGTTTCAGACCAATTGCTGAGATCGCTGGCAGAGATATTATTTGTAGATAGCGTTTCCGTTTCTATCTGGATCGCTCCTCCAAAACTGTCATTTAAGAAAAAGTTGCCAATTGTATTATTGCGGGGTTGGAGACAAATCGTATCGCCAGAACCGCTGGTTATTGCTTCGAGATCCCCGATTGCACCGCCTGTTAAGGTGTTAAGCCGGACTCCGGCAAAGATTTTAGCGGTATCGTAGCTGTTGAGGGAAAGCCCGGTAAAAGTATTATCTATAATTTGATTTGATTCACTAAGGAATTGAAGTTGGGCATTTCCATTGATGCTGGTGAAAATTCCATAGAATCCATTTTTAGAAATTTGTTGATTGTTAGAAATATCGACTGTTCCTACCGCCGCATCGGAAAGTGCGATATTCACCCCATTGTCTTGATTTTCCGAAATAGTGCTATTGGTAATGTTGAAGGTTCCAGAGGTGTTATTGGAGAGAAGTATGCCAATTCCATAAAACCCGTTTTTAGAAATTTGAGTATTAGCAATATTAAACGTTCCGGTTGCGCTATCGTTTAGCTTAAGAGAAATCCCATCAAATTGATTTTCTGAGATTGTACTATCAGTAATATCAAATGTTCCAGAACTATTGGCTTCAAGTTCAATATTAATTCCGCTAAATTGATTTCCGGTTATTTGGTTATTAGTAAGATTGAAGCTTCCGGAGGCACTGTCAAACAGTTTTACCTCGACTCCGTCAGCAATAGTAGCTAAGCTGTTATTGTCAGCAATCGTATTCTCAGAAATATTAAAGGTTCCAGTCGCACTATTGCGAAGTTCAATATTGACGCCATCCCCCTCGTTAGCTAAAGCGCCATTGTTGATAATCGTGTTTTTGGCAAGAATTAGGTTAACTTGTCCCTGATTGTTGTTGAGAGAGAAGCCTTCCAAAGCAGAATTTGCGATCGCGTTGTCTTGAATTAGTATCTGCCCAGTCACGTTCTCAAGTAAGATCCCCTCACTGGCAGAATTCGAGATCGCGTTGTCTCGAATAATCGCATTGCTGATGTTGCTTCCAGCGATACCAGGGCCAGTAGTTGTGCTAATAGCGAAACCCGACAGCGTTGTGGTATTTCCCATCATGACCGTTCCTGTCACGTCTGCCAGTACCCCTGCATTAGACAAGGGTAATTGTAGATTGCCGAGTTCCACGGTATCTATACGCTGCACAGGGCCAGTTGAAAGCACTTGCACTTGGTCGGGAATCTTGAAAGCAGGAACTCCAGGATTTGTCCCTGGTTGCACGTAGACAATATCATTGGGTTGAGCCACAGCCAACGCTTCCACAACTGTTGCAGTTGGATTCTCAAACGTACCGTTTCCGGTTCCAATTCCTAAATTGACGTGCCGAAATCTCCACGGTTGTCCCGTCGCGGGATTCGTAACAAACACCGTATCTTGGACGCTGAAAGATTCAGATTCGGATTGTTCATCGACTACGATATTCGCGTTTCGGGTCACAGATTCCCCTAGACGCGCTAGAACCCGATCTTCTTTTCTTATCCCTCTGGGACGAGTGCCGGGAAAATTCGCCCCCACACTCAGCACCAAATTCGTGCCAAAAGTGCCATCATTTGAGAGCAAGAGTCCCAGCCTGAAAGTGTCAGTGGGACGCGCTTCCAACCGAGTGCGCCAGCCCAAAATCTCTGCACTGCCTGGGGCATCATAATAATAAAGTCCGGCATAGCCTCGAAGGTCGCCCGTTTGACCGATTTGGGTAATTTTCACGCCAGCTTCAACATCAAATCCTGCCATCGCCGCTTCAAAATTGCGATCGCGCCGAAGTTGTTGATTTCTAGTTTGACCCAAAAAATTACCTTGAAAGAAAGGGTCTGAAAACGATAAACCTGTAGAAAAAACCCTTTCTTGGGTCAGTTGGCGGGTATCTCCAACCGGAATGTAAGCATTCGCGCGAACATCCCAGTTTTCTCCTAAACTTTCAAATCCAGCACCAAGTTGATTAAAGTTGCTATTACCCGTGTCACGGGTATCGAAGCCCACATAGCCACCCAAGATTCGGTTATCTTTGGCACTATAAAAGCGATGTCCTAAAACAATATTGGTGCTTGTATGAGAGTCTTCTGTTGACAACAGCAACCTACCTTCTAAGAAAGTGAGGTTGCTGGAATTTTGCCATAAAGGAACAAAGCCTTCAAGGCTACCAAAAGAACTTTCGTAACCTACGCCGGGGCCAGTGATAAATTCAGCGCCAATTCGAGGCAAAAACTGCTGAAAACGGACTCGATCTGATTGTGGTGTCTGTTTGGTTTCGGCGCTAATCTCTGTTATAGAAGGTACGTTTTCCGGAGTTATTGTTTCTTGGAGTAACCCTGCTTCGTACAAAGTGCGGGGAGGTGTTTTTACTTCTGCTAAAGGTTGAGAGGCTTCGACCTCCAATGTCTCTGGAGAAGGTATGGTTTTGAGGCTAGATTCTGGTGTGGCGAGTGCAGTTTCCACGTTAGATGTTTGAGCCAGAAAACGCCCTTCTTTCAGCGTGTAAAAAGACGGCTTGGCTAAAGAATTCTGGTTCTCGAAGTTTAAGGTTTCGGGTTTTGGCACCTCTTGTGGGTGTTCTGCTACATCAAGGGTATCAACAAGGGATACCTCTAGAGTATTATTATTTAATTCAGGAATGCCATCAGGTAACTGGAGGATTTTAACGCCTGTAAAGTCTGTTGTCGAGCTTGATGCATTGGGTTTTGACTTAGTTGTTTGGGCGACGGCAGTTGAGGTTAGCGTTCCTAACAGTAGTAAAATTGTGTAGAAGTACGGTGTTGATGTTCTTAGAAGCATTTTTCTCCCCACTAAATTCTGTCTTAGCTTCAGGCTCGTATCCACAACAACTCATTGTCAACAGTTGCCAAATCAGCAGCTTTAAATATTAATTAAAGCTGCTTTGCCGTACTAGATACTTACAAAAGTAGAAGCGGCACTACTTATAAAAGTAGAAGCATTCACCCCAGCCAATATTGCCAGAGTCTGGCTATTGGAATTGTCAATAATACTGGTATTGCTACCTTGCTGAATAATCGACAACTGATTCAGTTTTAAACCTCCGGCTAAGCCAATGTAGTCTTGACCAATCTGGAAGTCGCGGATGATGTCAGTACCTCCCCCTATAGAAACGGCGAAGATATCGCGCCCCGCACCTCCGGTGAGGATATCGTTCCCCAAGCCTCCGTAGAGTCGGTCATCGCCCCCATCTCCCCAGATTTGGTCGCTGCCTGCCTCGCCGTACAGGGTATCATTACCGCCACAACCATTGATGCGATCGCTACCTGTCCCACCGTAGATCAGGTCATCCATCCCCATCGAACCCCCAGTTAATACGTTATTGTTGAGGTCGCCGATTAGGGTATCGTTACCGTCATTGCCGTAAATGTGGTCTTTTCCTAGTCCCCCTACAATCGTGTCATGACCGCCAAAGCCATTGATCCGGTCGTCTAAAGAGGTTCCTACTAAGGTTTCAGAAAGCCAAGTGCCGTTAATGACATTCAGGGGTGCAGTGTCATTGTCAATGTTGGCAATAGTGACATCTTGAGGGTTGAATCCGTTATATTTGGCGTCGGTGCTAATCGCAGCAGAAGTAACGATGTTGTAAGCAATATTGCTATCTACAAGTACATCGTCAATTCCTTTCACCGTAACGGTTTGAGCAATATTCCAATTGTTTTGAGTAAAGGTCAGTGATGGAGTGGAAACGCTGCCTTCCGTCGTATCGGAACTCGTTAAACCAAGGATGACGTTAGCCGTAGGTTGACTATTGAGTTTGACGGTAAAGGTGGCAGTCCCTGCCGCTTCAGTGGTGTTATTGGTGATGGGTGAAATCGTGAAGCCAGCCGTATCATTATCTAGGATGGTGCCGACGGCTTGATTATCGGCAATTTTGGCGTTGACGGGGTTGGAGAGGTTAACCAAAAAGGTTTCGTTCGCCTCATCCAGATTGTCACCAATGATAGGAACGGTAATGATTTGGCTGGTGACACCGGGGGCAAAATTTAAAGTACCTGCTTTGTTGGTATAGTCGCTGAGTGCGATCGCGCCACCGTTAGCAGTGGCATAATTGACTGCGATCTCTTGAGCGCTAGCATTGGAAAGAGTAACAGTAAAGTTAGCTAATTTAGTGCCGCTATTGCCTTCGGTGACGGTGACATCGCTGATACTGATGTTGGGGATGGCGATATCATCATTATTGATAGTGGCAACTCCGGTGCCTTTGACAATGGTGGCGTTGGTTGCAGCACTCAGATTAACGTTGAAAGTCTCGTTGTCTTCAAATTTGGTATCACCGTTAACTGCAACAGTAATAATCTGGCTAGTTTCCCCTGGTGCGAAGGTAATGGGAGTAACAGAAGCGATACCATTGTAATCGCCATCTACTGTAGTAGCCGTGCTGTCAGATGTGGCGTAATTTACTGTGACTGTTTCGCTACTTGCATTAGAAAGGCCAATCGTAAAGCTAGCGTTACTTGTGCCGTTGTTGCCTTCGTTTAGGGTGGTATCGCTGATGCTAATCTTTGGTTGCAGATCATCATTATTGATAGTGGCAACTCCGGTGCCTTTGACAATGGTGGCGTTGGTTGCAGCACTCAGATTAACGTTGAAAGTCTCGTTGGCTTCAAATTTAGTATCGCCGCTAACTGCAACATTGATAATCTTGCTAGTTTCCCCTGGTGCGAAGGTAATGGGAGTAACAGAAGCGATACTATTGTAATCGCCATCTACTGTAGTAGCTGAGCCGTCAGATGTGGTGTAATTTACTGTGACAGTTTCACTACTTTCATTAGAAAGACTAATTGTAAAGCTAGCGTTAGTTGTGCCGCTATTTCCTTCGGTTACGCTGACATCGTTGATGCTGATAGTAGGTTGATTGTCATCGTTAGTAATTGTGGCAACTCCGGTGCCTTTGGCAATGGTGGCGTTGGTTGCACCCGTGAGATTCACGTTGAAGGTTTCATTCGTCTCAAATTTATTATCACCATTGACAGCAACCGTGATAGTTTTGGTTATTTCTCCAGGGTTGAAGGTGATGGGTGTTGATGTAACGCTAGTATAATCGCCATCAAATGTAGTAGCTGTGCCGTCAGATGTGGCGTAATTTACTGTGACTGTTTCGCTACTTGCATTAGAAAGGCCAATCGTAAAGCTAGCGTTAGTTGGACCGCTATTTCCTTCAGTTACGCTGACATCGTTGATGCTGATAGTAGGTTGATTGTCATCGTTGACAACCGTTACCTGTGCTATGGCTGTAGTAATTTTAGAACTTGCTGGGGCATCCGTCAGGTTAGGATTACTTAACGTGACAGAAATATTTTCATCAAGCTCAAATGTTGTGTCACCCAAGACATCCAATGCAATCGTCTTTGTCGCCTCACCAGAGGCAAAATTAATAGTGCCAGAAAGAGTAGTTCCTCCACCGCTAACCAGAATATTGTTATAGTCAGTTGCAGAAGTAGCAGCCCCGCCAATTGCATAATCAACGCTACTCGCTACGCCTATTCCGCCGCTGCGTGTGACAGTAAAGGTAACGGTTTGCTTACCAGTGTCACCTTCAGTCAAAGTTGGGGAAGCAGTGGTAATCGCGTATTGAATCGTGTCGTTGGATGCGATCGCTACCGTAGCATTACTCTTAGCAGCATCAATGGTGTAACCTGCACCCGTCACCAAGTTTAGCCGCAGCGTTTCCGCTAACTCTGGCAAAGTATCATCAACAGCAGTAAGCGTAACATTGACAAAACTCTGCCCATCCGGAATCACCACCGATAAACCGCCGCTACTCAGCGTATAGTCATTTCCGCTAGCAGTGCTGCTACTATCAATAGCAAAATTCACTGTCAAATCGCCCGTTGTACCAGTTCGAGTAATCTGGTAAATGCCTGTATCTGTGCCAGATTCAGCAGCGGTAGCATCTATGGCATTAATACTGACGAGTGTAGTAACGGGTATCCCGGTGGAAAACTCGGAGGTGTTGTTGGAATTGGTTGCTGTTGCGGTAATAAAGTTACCCAACGCCACCGTCGTCGCCAAATTAGCCGTAAAGCTGCCATTGCCACTGGCATCAGTCGTTACATTGGTAAAGCCAAGGAATGTTTTACCTTCACCATTGCCAGACGCATCTAAGGCTGTGTTAGAGAAAAATTCTAGCCTGAATGTAGTGTTGGGGTTGCTGTTGAATGTTCCTGTAACTGTTGTGTTGGCACCATTGGCAGTTGCAGCAGTAAGTAGGGGGTAATTCTGAAGATTGTTCGCCCCCGCGTCACCATCTCCAACATCATTAGCGGTTACTCCATTAGTCCCTAAATCGATTCCTAAACCAGAGTTAGAGAAGATGGCGTTGGATAGGATGCCATTGTTAATAACAGTGCCGAAGTTGGTATCAACAAACACTCCATCGCCATTATTAAAGGCAATGGTATTGCCTGCGCCAGCCGTGGTTCCGCCAATCGTGTTGTTTTTAGCATCGCTTCTTACTACCACACCGTGCGAAGTGTTCCCTAAAGCACTAGTGCCATCTGCTTGGGTTCCAATGTAGTTGCCTTGTATCTGATTTCCTGTTGCCTCAGTACCTTGGATAGCAATACCCTCAACGTTGCCGGAAATAACATTACCCGCAGCCGCCGCTGTACCTCCAATGGTGTTGTTAGGGGCAGATACAGTGATACCTCTTAATGAATTTCCAATCGCCGCCGTTCCGGAAGCATTAGTGCCGATGTAGTTACCTAATACCTGAGTTCCCGTAGCAGTGTTGCCTGTAATCCAGATACCGTTACTGTTATTACCAGAAATAACATTACGTGCGCCTGCGATTGTCCCGCCGATAATGTTATTGGGTGCGTATTGAATTTCTATACCATTCTGAGTGTTACCTAAGTCGGCACTACCAGCAGCATTGGTGCCAATGTAGTTCCCTAATACCTGGTTTCCGGTAGAACCGACTTGACTAATGCTGACA
Source organism: Coleofasciculus sp. FACHB-1120 (assembly GCF_014698845.1). Taxonomy (NCBI): domain Bacteria; kingdom Bacillati; phylum Cyanobacteriota; class Cyanophyceae; order Coleofasciculales; family Coleofasciculaceae; genus Coleofasciculus; species Coleofasciculus sp. FACHB-1120. The sequence goes on from NZ_JACJTV010000003.1 coordinate 81,607, forward strand.
CCATGCTGATTATTGCCGGAGATGACGTTACGTGCGCCTGTTGTTGTCCCGCCAATGATGTTGTTGGTTCCTTGGATGCTGATACCGTTAGCACTATTACCCAAGTCAATATTGCCAGTAACATCAGTCCCGATGTAGTTACCTTGGATTTGATTCCCGCTACCAGCGACGATGACACCAAAACTATTACCGGAAATAATGTTGCGCGTTCCTGCCGTCGTTCCTCCGATGATATTGTTAGAGGAACCGTTGATAAACACTCCCCAGCCGGAGTTACCTGCAGCTGCATTACCCGCCGCATTAGTCCCAATAAAGTTGCCTGCAATAACATTATTGCTACCACCGCTTAACTCAATCCCATTCTGAAAACCATTAAAAATTAAGCCGCGGACTGTACTGTTACCCGCAGAGATTGTCAGTCCAGTACCCGTCCCACTTCCACTTAATTGAATAATGGGAGTACCAGAGAATCCAGGCTGAGTAGTGCCGTCAATAATTACCGAGTCGGTGATAATAGGGAAAGCTGACAGGGGTGTAATTGTTTGTAAGCCGCTGCCAATTTGAAACCCGATGGTATCGGTTCCACTAAAGGCGTTGGCGTTGATAATTGCTTGTCGTAATGAACCTTCGCCGCTATTGTTGGTGTTAATGACTACCGTGTCATTTTGCTGGATGGTGGCGGTTGCGGTATTTTGAGAAGATGCGATCGCATACGCCGCGTCAGCGACTAAATCTAACTTTAGTGTTTCAGCTGCCTCCGCTTGGATGTCGTCAACTGCGGTAAGAGTGACATCGAAAGACGGTTGTCCATCTAATAGGGTAACGGTGGCAATTCCATTCGAGATAGCGATCGCATTGCCGTTACTATCTTTTAGGGTGTAGTCACCGCTGCTGGCACTGTTGTTACTGACGGCAAATTTTACAGTTAAATTGCCCGTGGTGTTGCCAGTCCGAGTAATCTGGTAAGTTCCAGTATTTGCGCCCGCTTCTGCTGCATCAGCATCTATGGCGGTGATATTAATAACAATTGGCGTGTCGTTGTCATTATTAACTACAGCCACATCCGCTGGGTTGATGTTGTTGTATATAATGTCATTGCTAACTGTTGCCGCAGTGATGATGGAATAAGCGATATTGCCATCAACAATCGTGTCATCTACGCCAGTAATGGTGACAGTTTGAGGGATATTCCAGTTATTAGGAGTAAAAATTAGGGATGAAGTGGAGAGAGTCCCCTCCGTTGTATCCGAACTGGTTAAATTGATGGTGACATCGGCGGTAGGAATTGTGTTGAGTTTGACGGTAAAAGTCGCAGTTCCTCCAGCCTCTGTAGTCGTCAAATTTGTAATTGGAGTCACTGTGACACCAGGAGGCACAGGAAGCGAATTAGCAGCTTTGGGGGTTCCATAGATAGGATTCCCATTGGCATCGATGCCGTTGCGAGTCACGCCATCATTTCTGTGCCAATTGCTATCACTATCGGCGGCTAAAGGATTCGTCCGTTCCATTGTCAGGCGGACGGTGGGAGTACCTGTGACGTTCGCTCCAGCAGGCCATGAGCCGCCATTCCCATTGGCAGTGTCAATCACAACGCCATCTGGTGTTTTGAGTGTCAGTATCTCTCCAGCATTGCCTAGTCCGCCTGCATAGGTTAAATCAGCCGCAATGTCGTTAACGGTTGTATCAGCCGTGCGCTCTAATAGAAAATATCCACCAGGCGGAATCACTCCACTAAGGGTTTTATTAATGTCACCCCCATCCGTCAATGTCCAGCTACTCAAATCAATAGCATTACCAGTGGGATTGTAAAGTTCAATCCATTCGTCAGTGAAATTAGCTTGAGTTCCCATCCAGGCAACTTCGTTAATGACTACGTTTAACGGTGCGATGTTGGGATTGACGGTGATATCGAAAAACTTAATTACTGAAGTGTCTGCACCGTCGTTAGCAGTGCCGCCATTGTCCTGAACAGTGACACCAATCGTTGCAGTGGCACTACTGCCAAGGCTAGCAGAGGGTGTGTAGGTCAATTGACCCGTAGCACTAATGGTGGGTGCAACTTTGAATAGACTGGGGGTGCTATTGCTGACAATCTGGTAGCCGAGAACGGTTTGACTGGATTCGTTAGCCGGTCCCGGATTGAACTCGGTTGCCCATCCGGTGACGCTTTGCGTCCCTGTGCCTGCGGTGACAACTTGATTCGTTCCTGGGGTAAAGGTGGGAGCGTCGTTGACGGGATTAATAATGATGTCGGCTGTCTCAATCGCGGTGCTAAAGGATGATAAGCCACCAGTACCGCTAGAGGTGATATCCGCAGTACCGCCGTTAGTTCCGGTCGTTTGATCCCAGGCGCGGAAGGTAATGCCTGCGGTGACGGTGCCATTGTAGTTAAGGCTGGGGACAAAACGGATTCGGGTGTCAGCGTTTGCTGCTAGCAATTGTGCTGCGCTTTCTGATGGCGTGAAGGGTGCCCAAGAACTGCCCCCGTTGATTGAGAACTCCCAAGTGCCGTTGGTCTTATCTACACTCGTTACGGCGATTCCTTTAGCATCCCCAGTATCTAAATCTGTGACAGAAGTGGCAATAAGCGAGGAAATTAAGGTGCCTGGGTTGCTGGTGGGATCTTCGTTAATCGTTGTCAGGATGGGCGACCCGCTGTTATCTAGTACGGGGGCGCTATTAATTTCAAAAGAGGCGAACCGGGTGGGAATGCCAAAACCGGCACCAAAATTGTTGTCGCTGACAAGCACTAAAGAGCGTTTCCCATTAGGCAAAATGGGACCAAGCGTCATGCCTTCAAAATTGGTACCGAGTGGGAAGGTTGACAAATCAGCGACCAGAGTTTTTTGAACGGCTGTGATCCCCCCAAGACCGGAAGCAATCAAACCGTTATTGTTTTGAATATTGGTCGCTCCTTGCAGAGACACTTGATACAGCTTGCCAAATCCCAAAGAGACATCACGGTCTATAGCGAGTAAGGTATTTTGATCCAGTGCCAATAGTTCAGAAATACCATTTCCAGCGTCAGTGTTGTAGAGAAATTCTCCATCTACTGAACCTGTGGACAAGTTGTATCTCACGATGCGAGAAGGGCTGCCAGTACTGTTTGTTGGCGCAGAACCATCTTGTTCTAAAGCAACTTCCGTCCCTGTAAATAAAACTTGCTGGTCAGGCGTAATCGTTAAGCTTTCAAAAGCTTTATTATCGCGAACACCTTGAGTTGTGTCTGTTGATACCTCAAATTTAGGGCTAGGAATAGGTAGCGAGGAATTTTGATTTCCTGTTGTTAAGTTGAACTGATTGATAAAGGGCTGTGTGTTTGTAGAAAATATTCCTTCTGAAGAAATGAAGGCATTCCCACCGCTAGTAAGGGCGATGCCTTCTGTATCAGAAATGTTCGTAACAAAAGGGGTACCATTTGAGTTTTTCAAGGTTGTAACGCCTATGAAATCAACTCCTAATGAACCTGACGTTAGATCGATGTTGAGGGTGTAGAAGCGAACCGCGCCGTCACCATCATTTTTGGCATCGGAGATAGCGTAGTAAGTATTGGTAGCAGCATTGTAAGTAATGCCTGATACCCCCCCGACTGTGGTTCCTGAATAGTTGTAATTTGACTCAAAAGTTGATTCCCCAATCAACTTGAAAATTTCTAAAACTGAGGTATATTCCTGCATGACTGAGGAATGGAATACTAAGGGTGTTTTAACTGACCCAGTTTTGACTCCGAGATGCCAGTCACCGCCTAACGTTGCATTGCCAGTAAGATTTTTGGAAGCTGCAATATTTGCCCCTGTCAGCTGGCTTAACTTTTCTACAAAGGCAACACCAGACGCACCGGCTGCCACATTGCAGCCATATAGAAGAATATCGGCGTCAGGTATGAGTGCAGATTTCCACTGCTGCAAAAAGCGGGTGTAGGTTTCTAGAGTATCTGCATTGAGCTGGGTTGACCCTAGTTGCAAGCAGCCTTCTTTCCCGTGGGAGACAATATGAATTGCTTTGATGTTGGTGCAATCCTTCAGCACCTCTGCAATCTGCGTTACTCCATCCCGCTTAGGGTTGAGGATAACGATTTCAGTTCCTGGTTTGACTCCTGCTGTAAGACACTGGTAATTTTCAACAGTCCCGTCAATGAAGACGATCTCTTTTTTGGAGAAAGTCTGAATAGGAGAAGTTGCTGCTGTGTAGAAGTCTCCACTTCTAAGGCTGTCGAGAGAGCGATCTAGTTGTTGATTTAAATTGGATGAGCGATCGCACAGGTCTTGCATGATTAATTTTCCTTATAGATAAGCTGAATTACAAATCAAAACTGAGGCGCAACGCGATCGCGCACCACATACTCTGAAAAAAATTGACAAATATTGCTATATATAAAATCTCAGTCCCTGGATTTGCTTAAACTATCCTTAATCTGCTGTGTTATTTTCAGCACACCTTAATCCTCGCTGTACTCGCATAAACACTTTAATTATTTCTTACTTTTGAAAGATGACAAAAAGTTTATGATAAATTTATGAAAAATTAACGGGTCTTTATACCCGCTTTATATAGCTTTTCGGTATTACGGTATATATCAATACTTCTCGGATAAGAACCTAAGCCCCAAGCCCTTCCTTACAAGGGAACGGGAGAAAGCAAAGAAGTCTTGGCTATATCCATAAACCCTAACTAGAACGATGTCCGATTAGGGTCAACAGACAATTATCGATTGCTTTTTACTTGGCTAGATCGTGGTGAAATCATCGCTGGTAAGGGTGTTCGCTTGCACTTCAGTAAGTGTCGCTAATAGTTCCCCGGTGTTGGCAATACCAATCAAAGTATCATTTGCATTTGCACCCGTCCCTTGGGTAATCGTTACATACTCCAACTTCAAACCGTCGGATAATACGATTAGGTCTTGAGCATCGGTGAAGTCAAGAATGGTGTTTGCACCGCTGTTATTGGATAAAACAAAGCGATCGCTACCATTACCGCCGAAGAGTGTATTTTGACCAATCCCACCATTAAGCCAGTCATCACCGTCGCCACCGGCGAGGTAATCATTTCCTTCTCCACCTAAAAGAGTGTCGTTGCCAATCCCGCCACGCAGCAAGTCATCGCCACCCAATCCCTCTAGCGTGTCATTGCCACCTTGACCGTTAATGACATCGTTAGAAGCATCAAAACCTTGGGTGTTGTTATCTAGGTCGTTAAGGAAAGTGACGGTATTTTTGTTGAAAATCTGTTTGAGATCCTCGTTAGCGTTAGCAATGTCAAAGCTTTGCTGAATCTGTGTTTGTCCGTCAAAGAGAATATTGCCGATGTCTACCGACGCACCTGTAGATTGTTGGAGGTTATTCAGGTTTTCGAGGCTAAAGTTTTTCAGGACGACATTCGTGTTGTCAACGCCATCGAATGCGATCGCTAGATCGTTACCCGTTTGAGTTAAAAGTAGATTGCTGGCAGTTAAACCAGCCCCTTCAAATTGGAGGGTATCGACTTCGGCAATAATCTCTGCGGCTGGAAGATTTCCCATTCCGACGCCACCGAAATCTGTAATCGTGTCAGCACCATCGCCACTGCGAATCACAAAAATATCTTGGTCGCCACCGCCGGTGAGGATATCATTTCCTTGCCGACCGATGAGGGTGTCATTCCCTCCTTTCCCGTCTATGCGATTATTATTCTCGTTGCCAACTAAGGTATTAGAACTTGCGTTGTCATTAATTGGTAAGGTAAAACGAGCGACGAGGGGATCGTGGTCGCTGTCTTGAGTCGCAAATTCGGCATTGAGATGAACCACATCAATTTCTGCCGCCGTGTTGAGATTTTTACTAACCAAAATGTGGTCAAGCGCCTGAGAATTGCCCTCGAAAATGTAGGTATATTGTTCGTTGAGTGGCAAAGTATCAATTAGGTTTGTAAGGTCGTCCCCTTTTAAGACTTCCAACGGTTTTGAGAACTGAAAATCATTGAAATCGCCCATGACTACGACATTGGCATTGGGGTCAACTGCCAGCAGGCTATTTACAAAGTTATTAACGGTAGCGGCTTGCTGTAAACGTTGTACTTCTGAAGTGAGTGTGGGCGGTTGAGAACTTCCGAAAAGAGGTTGATCGCCACCTTTTGAGTTAAAGTGGTTGCCGATGACAAATACTTGATTGCCGTTGAAAAGAAACTCCCCGACCAACGGTTTGCGACTGTCGGCAAAAGCATCGCCATCGGAGAGATCGGTATCAACGATCTGACCCGGACTAGCGGAAAGTTCTGCACCCTCTGTCCCGCTAATGACGCTGGTGTTAGTCGTGGAGGTGCCGCCGGGACGGTCTACAAACTCAACCCGATTCGGGTTAAAAAGGAAGCCGACGCGGATATTACCCCCCGCTTGACCGCCATCTTGGTCGTCTACCGGATCAATTTGGCGGTATTCGTAAGTTGGGCCATCCAAAGATGCGATCGCATCTATCAGTGTTTGGTAAGTTTGGCTGGCATCAACGACACTATCATTCGTCGCACCATTGTTGTCTTGTATTTCCTCTAAGCTAATAATGTCTGGTAACTTAAGGTTGTTGACGATAATATTCGCAAGGCTGGTAAATTTAGCTTCGTCATCACTGGGGTCGAGATTTTCGACATTAAAACTAGCCACTGTCAATTGGTCAAGACTTCCGGTTAATGCAGTTGTTTCCCGCGTTAAATTTCCAGAAACAACGTTAGGTAAAGGTGCAGTGTTTAAAAGCTTATAATTGCCAAAACTATAGTCGATGACGCCAGTGATGGAACCCTCAAAGGTGTCCCCAACATTCACCTGAGGTTCACCGTCAATAATGGCATCGTCGATAATAATCCGTTCCGGGTTAAAATCCCCCGGCTGAACTACAATACCGCCCCTCTCTGTTCGGGTGCCAGCATTCACTCCATTGTCAGCCAGGACGGGAATTTCCCCGAAATCATTGGTTGGCCCTACAGCTACCGCGTTATTTACCTGCACCCGCATTCCTTCCAGGCTTTCGTAGAAGTCAATGCCGTCTTGCGCCGGGTCAAATATTTCTAATCCATCATTATCAATCACTTGAGTTGGAATCGAGCGTCCACCCTCACCCAAAATAGTGCTATCAGGTAAAGGATTGTCCTTGGAAATTGTTGCAATCCCTGCATTTCCAACAATAATTTGAGTTGTGGAGAGATTGCTGCTATCAGAATCGCCCGGAATGAATTCATTAACAATCCCGCTAACCAGAATAGAGTCGCCAACGCTGACCTTGGGTGTTATCCAAGTGAGGACAAAAATCCCCTCAGAGGTGGCATCATTCATGTCCGGATTCGGGTCTTGCAGATAGAAGCCATTCGACAGAACTGCGGTGACAATACCAGGGACTTTGGAAACTATCTGACCCGCCAGGGGTGATGTATGGCTAGCACCTTGAATATCGTGGATGCGGAGATTCCCAGCTTCTAGTTCGTCGTCTGTCACTGTTACAGTGATTGTACCGCTAGTATATTGGGTTGCTGAAGCTGTTAATGTCGCCGTCTGAGAACCATCTACAAATGAATCATTTACTGCATCAATTGTGAAGGTTGCTGATGCCTGATTTGCCGGAATCGTCACAGTTTCCGCAACAGTGGCTTCGCTGGTGTCGCTACTCAGTAAGTTAATCGTAACTGATTGTGATAAGTCTCCGGTTCGGGTGACAGTTCCAGTGGCAGCACCTGTACCTGCGGTTTCTGAAAAGGTGGCAGAGTCAACTGTTAAGCTGAGAGATTCTGTTATTTCGTTGTCAGTATTCATTACGGTAAATCCATTACTAGGCATCGTTAACTATTCGGTATTATTTGTCGTCTAATTAGCTGAATTGCTGTTTTCTGAAGGTAACTCCGTCTGAGTACCAGAAGTGCCGTTAAGACTGTTATAAGTTGCGTTATCAATTGTCTGGAATAGATACCGCTATCAATCCATTTATTAGCTCTAGCGGTAATGCAAAGTTATTGTTACTGGTTGCATTCTCTGCCCATTTTGAACCATTACTATTCATTGCATAAATGAAAGCGGGATTGCTAGCTAAGCCCTGATAGGCAAGAATTTTATCTCTATTGAGGGACAGTTTTATTGAGCCAACACCCAGATTGACAATTTCTCCAACCAAGTAATCTCTATTTGCTGTCCAAGTCAGAGTACCTTCATTCTTTCCAAGTTTATTGCTACTTTGCCAACCTTGATTTGTGAACTGAATAGCAGTTCACAAATCAATATCTTTTAATAAAACAAAGGTAAATTGAGCGGAATCGCCAAAGTTTAAACCGATAATGGCAATGTCACCAGCAGCAAGCGTTGTCTGAGCCATAGAAGTCTCTTTTCATTTTCAATTATTTTTTGGAACGGTGAAGTTAATCGGGAGCAATATAGCGATCGCTATATTCCCCTTTTCAGGAGCGATCGCTTTCTCTTTCTCCTACTGCTGCTTCACAGAACTCCCTCTTTTCCTTAGTAGGGTCGAATGAAACGAACCCACTTGTGATAAAGTAGATACTTTGGCAAAATTTATCTCTCCAGAAAGTGGCTTGTTTGCAGACCACATCATTGCATTGAGCTTAGTGCTAACGGCAGGAATATTAAACTTTTCCAAGCCCAAACAGCGCCACCCTGAAGATATTTAGTTATTGTTAAGAAACCCTGATAATCATTAATAAGTATAAATTAGGCGGGATGCAGTTAGCCGTAAATTTACGTAATCTTCATAAACTATCCCGATATTAAGAAATCGTCATCTCTGCAAATATACTGGGAGTGGTAAGAAGCGGTTTAATATCTATTAGCATCCACATCCACTCTTTATCTTTAAGAGGGGTAACTATTTTGTGGAGCTACCCATTTAAAGCGGGGCAGCAAACCCCCACCTCGGTCACAAGGAGCGGGAAAATAGACCTCATCGGTGGAAGTTTTTATGATTTTGGAGGATTATAAACCAGATTTCAATTGTGGAAGGAAGGTTCTAGTTATCAGCTCCGGTAAAGTCATGCTGAATTTGAGGCTGAAGACCCGGTAAACTGTAATAAACCGATTTCTTGCATCCGCTCTTTGACCCAATTCTGAAACATTTCGTCAATCAAGCGACGGCGCATTTGTTCATCTAGCTGTGCTGGCAAGAACTTTTCGAGTCGAACAATTGCATACCATTCTTCCAGACGGGTTGGAGTCCATAGCTGCCCAGGTTGACTAATTGATAACATTTTGGCGATCGCTGGATGCAAAGCACTCAAACTCACTGGGCCAATGACTCCCCCAGTGTGAGCCTCTGTACCTTGGGAATATTCTCTGGCTAACTCTGCGAAAGATTGTTCTCCTTCCTGAATTCTAAAGTAGACTTCCTGGGCAATTCCCATATCCTTGGTACGAATTAAGGAACACACTACTTGGTCGAGACCTGCTTTGTGAGCGATAAAATAAGACTCGACCTTTGAACTCCAAGTAGCTATCTTAAACTTCTCTAGCAGCAAGGATCGTACAGCTAAGTCTTCCAGTTGTTCTAAAGTCATGCCTTGGGATGCCGCCCAAGCTTTTCGCGCTTCTGGGGAGGTGAGTTGGTGCTGCGCGGCAAACTGCTCTACAGCCAATTTGCGCTCTGCATCCGTGCAAGAATAGAGCGCGATCGCTTCGTCAATAATAATCCCTTGCAAGAACTGGGACAGCAGCTGATAACGACTCAACAAAGACGGAATCTCATGTGCCTGAATTACTTTGCTGCCAACTTGAAAAATTTCCGCCATCTCAAACGCAGATACACGTCTCTAAGTTTTCCTTGATTCCATAAGTAGGTCAGATTGGTCTTAAACCTTTGCTACTGACCAAATCCTATAGCAGATTCGGTCGTTACCTTTAAAGAAGTGCCGCTTGAACTAGATAATTGCTGGATAACGCGATTAATCTCTTTGCTGAAATTAATAAAGCAACTGGGTTGATTTAACAGCGGGTAAAGATGAAATAATTTCCTAAGTTAAGCGATCGCGCAACGCCATCCTCCGCAACTTGCACTTCAATTAAACCGAATTTGCAAGCAAAGCGGGTATTATCTATTAGGATGCAGGGCACATCTTGGTTGAACATTTTGGTGTGAAGGAACACGCGACCTGCCTCAACATGGATAGTCAGCGTATCTAAATCTGACGTGTAACTGCCCGCATAAGACGCCCAAGCCGAGAAATCGGGCACAAACGAAGCATCGAGTTCGATGCGTTCGCAGGGTGAAGAGTTGACCATGATATACCGCGTCGGCGCTGCTGCTTCGAGGATAAAACCGACAGGAATTTTTTCTTCGCTATCTGGCTTTTGTGCAAAATAAAGGTCTTTTTTAAGCGCCTGTAAAGGCATTACCTGCTCGTTTAAATCAAGCATCAGCTGGTCATCCAGCACCTGAATCTTGAGCAACCCTGTCTGAGGCCCTAAATATAATCCTGTATATTGCGACCATAACCCGGTATCGGGCGCGATCGCTTGCGGCTTCGGTGTCTGCTTTGGCAGATTCAGGAGTTCGTCAAAGATCCGGTTGACGATTTTGTAAGCCGCGAAGTCAGGGGCGCGACGGTTGAACACCAGCGAAACTGCAACATCAGCCTCCGGAACCATGAGGAACCAGCTACCATAGCTGCTGATTGCACCATTGTGTCCGATTCGGCGTATCCCCTTGTAGGGGTCAACCATGAAAGTCAGTCCATATCCTGCCCCTTCCGTCGTATACCAGTCTGCATGAAGTGTTTGCATTTGAGTAACCGACTGGGGTGAGAGGATCTGGCGATCGCGAAAACAACCCTGGTTCATGTGCATCATCGCAAAGTTTGCCAAATCTAGCACCGTGGAAATGATAAATCCCGCCGGATAGCCAGCCGTATTGTCAGCAAAGCGACGATCTACACTTAATGTCCCATCCTCATTCTGGTTGTGCGATTGAGCAATTGGATAAGTCATCGCCACCGTCGGATCGAATGTCGTGCGTTGCATCTCCAAAGGGTCAAAAACCAACTCTTGCATCAGTTGTGTAAATGGCTTACCGCTGACAGCCTCAGCAATATAACCAACCACCATAATGCCGGGGTTGCTATAGGAGTACAGCTTGCCAGGAGGTGCAATAATCGGGTACTTCGGTATCTGGTCTCGCACGTAAGCCTCAAGTCCCTCTGGATCGCGCCGACCAAAATTTTGGGCATCCGTAGGGAGTCCAGAAGTATGAGTCATCAGCATCCGTAAGGTGATGCGTTCAGCGGCTCCCTCCTCGCTGAGGGCGAACCAATCAATGTAATCTTTAATGGGTCGATCGAGGTCAAGCTTGCCAGTCTCAACCAGCCGCATCACCGCAGTCCCAGTTAGCGGCTTGGTGACAGAACCAATCCGAAACAGAGTTTGCGGGGTCACGGGGATTGAGCCATCTTCCACGCTAGTGACACCAAAACCCCTGGCATAGATGACTTCCCGCTTTTGGACAACCGAAAGCGCCACACCTGGGATAGCGGAGACTTTCATCTGTTCTTCAATTTGCTGTTCTAATTGATAAAAGTTAACCATTTGTCTCTACATCCAGAATTTTTGTAATTTACGGATTTCATCGGATATTGTGCCTACCGCTAACAATCCGGGTAACAGCGAGGGCACTTCCGTGTCCCTAACGGTTACGCAGACTAAACCCGCCTTGTATACCGTAATCATTCGGTTCGTTCCCCCAAATCCATTACAGTTTAAAGAGATAACTAAAATCCGATCCTTAAGCTTATAGGGAAATCTGGAATGCATTTGAGTGAAATTACTCATCCCAACCAGTTGCACGGTCTATCAATTCGTCAACTTCAGCAAATTGCCCGTCAAATTCGGGAAAAGCATCTCCAAACTGTAGCCACCAGCGGCGGTCATTTGGGACCGGGATTGGGGGTCGTAGAACTGACAATAGCTTTGTATCAAACGCTAGACTTAGATCGCGATAAAGTGACCTGGGATGTCGGGCACCAAGCCTATCCGCACAAATTGCTCACGGGACGGTATCACCGCTTCCACACACTGCGCCAAAAAGATGGCATCGCCGGTTATCTCAAGCGCTGTGAAAGTAAATTCGATCACTTTGGTGCTGGTCATGCTTCCACCAGTATTTCATCTGCTTTGGGCATGGCGATGGCGCGAGACCTCAAAGGCGATAACTTCAAAGTCGCAGCAGTGATTGGCGATGGGGCACTCACTGGCGGTATGGCGTTGGAAGCGATTAACCATGCCGGACACTTGCCCAAAACCAACCTGCTGGTGGTGCTGAACGATAACGAAATGTCGATTTCGCCCAACGTCGGCGCGATTCCTCGCTATCTGAACAAAATGCGTCTCAGTCCGCCGATGCAGTTTATTACAGATAATCTGGAGGAGCAGTTCAAGCATATTCCTTTTGTGGGTGAATCCCTGACGCCAGAACTGGAAAGAGTGAAAGAAGGGATGAAGCGTCTGGCAGTTCCTAAAGTAGGGGCGGTATTTGAAGAACTCGGCTTTACTTATATGGGACCAGTGGATGGTCATAATTTAGAGGAACTGATTGCCACCTTCAAGCAAGCCCACAAGATGCAAGGGCCAGTTCTGGTTCATGTCGCAACCGTAAAAGGGAAAGGATATGAAATAGCTGAGAAAGACCAAGTCGGCTACCATGCACAATCCCCCTTCAACCTCGCTACGGGTAAAGCGGTTCCCTCTAGCAAACCCAAGCCTCCTTCTTACGCCAAAGTTTTTTCCCACACGCTGGTTAAACTCGCCGAGAATAATCCCAACATTGTCGGCATCACAGCAGCAATGGCGACTGGCACAGGTTTAGACAAACTCGCCAGCAAACTCCCCAAGCAATACATTGATGTCGGAATTGCTGAACAACACGCGGTCACTTTAGCCGCAGGTTTGGCTTGTGAAGGGATGCGACCCGTTGCCGCAATTTACTCTACTTTTCTGCAACGCGGCTACGACCAAATCGTTCACGATGTCTGCATTCAAAAATTACCCGTCTTCTTCTGTCTTGACCGCGCCGGAATTGTCGGTGCTGACGGTCCCACGCACCAAGGGATGTACGATATCGCCTATCTGCGCTGTCTCCCGAATATGGTGTTGATGGCACCCAAAGATGAAGCTGAATTGCAGCAGATGATCGTGACAGGCGTTAACTATACCGATGGCCCGATTGCGATGCGCTATCCTCGCGGCAATGGCTACGGGGTGCCCCTGATGGAAGAAGGCTGGGAAGAACTACCCATCGGCAAAGCAGAAATTTTGCGCCAAGGCGATGATGTTTTGCTCCTGGGTTATGGTTCGATGGTCTATCCCGCCATGCAGGCAGCGGAGATTTTAAGCGAGCATGGAATTGAAGCGACTGTCGTCAATGCTCGTTTTGCTAAGCCGCTGGATACTGAGTTAATTTTGCCTCTGGCTCAGCAGATTGGTCGGGTGGTGACGCTGGAAGAAGGCTGCATCATTGGCGGCTTTGGTTCGGCTGTGGCAGAAAGCTTGCTGGATAATCATCTGATGGTGCCTATAACGCGGATTGGCGTGCCTGATGTATTAGTGGATCATGCTACGCCAGAACAGTCGATGGCGGAACTGGGTCTGACACCGTCTCAAATTGCCGAGCGAGTGAGGAAATCTTTTAGTCCTCAGCTGTCAGCAGTGATGGGTTAAAAGTAGGTTTTTTTAATGCAAGGGTTCGCAGAGGTAATCGCAGAGGTACGCAAAGATATCGCTGGCGCTCTGCGTTCCTTGGCGCTAAAGCAAAATCGCGATAACTATTTTCGGGAAAAGGCACAAGGTAAAAAAGCAGTTAGTCGAGTAAATATCGGCTAAGTTGTTAGAAACTATCATATTGATGACTAACAACTCACAGCCGATATGTCTACCAAAACTCAAGTTTTTCCGGTTATTTGGAACCAAGACCGCGTTTTGCTCATCGACCAAAACCGGCTGCCTACCGAGTACACGTTTGTTGAGATCAGCTGCTGCGAGGATATGGCGCAGGCGATTAAAACGATGATTGTCCGGGGGGCACCGGCTATCGGTGTTGCGGCTGCCTACGGGATGTACCTGGGGGCAAGGGAGATTCAGACAGACAAGCGTGAGGAATTTTTGACTAAGTTGGAGCAAATTGCCGAGATGTTGCGGCAAACTCGTCCAACTGCGGTTAATTTATTTTGGGCGATCGCGCGGATGTTGCGAACTGCCTATGAATCGCTCGGAACGGTAGAAGAAATCAAATCTATTTTACTGACAACTGCTAAGGCGATTAATGCAGAAGACTTGCAAACTTGTCAGGCAATCGGCGATCACGGTTTAAAAGCTTTACCTTCCAAGCCTCATAAACTGGTTATTTTGACTCACTGCAACGCTGGAGCTTTGGCAACTGCTGGCTATGGAACTGCCTTGGGCGTTGTTCGTTCTGCGTGGCGAGATGGGCGTCTGGAGCGAGTCTATGCCGATGAAACTCGTCCCCGCTTACAAGGTGCGAAGCTGACTTCTTGGGAATGCGTCCAAGAAGGCATTCCGGTTACGGTGATTACCGATAGTATGGCAGCTCACTGCATGAAACAGGGTTTAATTGATGCGGTCGTTGTCGGTGCTGACAGGATTGCCGCAAATGGTGACACTGCTAATAAAATTGGCACTTACAGTCTGGCACTGGTTGCCAAGGCTCACAATGTTCCTTTTTTCGTTGCCGCACCCCTCTCTACGATTGATTTCGAGTTACCGTCTGGTAACAAAATTCCGATTGAAGAACGCGACTCCTCGGAAATTTACCAAGTTGGCAATACACTTCTCACCCCTGCTGGTGTGGAGTTTTACAACCCAGCATTTGATGTCACTCCCGCCGAATTAATTTCAGCAGTGATTACAGAGTATGGCGCGATCGCGCCCAGTGAGTTAAAACAGTTTCAGACCAAACAAATGGTTTAGAAGAGTGCAACAATATATCTGAAAAAGAAGAAGGCACAAACCTTGGGAAAAACCACAGCCGAAACCAAACAACATCTTTTGAAAAACAAACCCATCCGTAAATTTGCGGCGTCTATACAAGCAGATTCATCGTATCTTTACAATTGGCAAGTTTCCCTCAAACAGCGAAGAAACATACTCTTTTTCGTAACAGGTGTAATAACGATAGGGAGTTTGGTATCGGTAGGTAATCCCATTGCTTTCGCACTTGGGTTTCCCCCCATGTTGAACTGTGGTCCAGTTAAGCAATCAGCAGTGGAAGAAAATATTGAGTCAATTAACTTAGCTCAAGAAGCCCATTTTTCTGAAAAAAAGTCCTTTGCTAACGACTTTAATAAGTTAGGAATCCGCCTTCAAAAGCAGGGAGACAACTACGAATATTCAACTCGTGCCACTTCTTCGGCTGCCTTTAGTTACGGGATATCCCAAAGTAAAGGAAGTAACAGTTACGTTGGGGCTGTGTTTGTAGTCCCTGCTCCTGAGACCAAATCTAAAGCGGTTAATCGTGAGATAATAGTAACTATTTTGTGCCAAGCGGATTCCCCCGGGGCAATCAAACCTGTAGAGCCAGCTTATCAAAATGGTGCAGTTGCTTGCGGCTCTAACACCACCGAAATCTACCGTTATTCGCCTTAAGGCTAACTCGTAAGAAAGTTTAGGTTTTGGATCGGCATCTAAGCAATCCAAAATCTAAGCTTTTCAGGAATTTCTCATCTTGCCAGTGAATATCTATTAAAGCCTTTTGTACTTTGTACTCACGCAAAGCTCAAAAGCCTATATCAGCTTTATTGACTTAAAAAGATTGAAGATGAGCATCTACCGCCGAGATAAGTGGCTACAATATTTATTTAATAGAAACAAAAATCAAGGTTTTACCGCCGTTGAGCTTTTGTTTGTTCTTATAATTATTGGTATTTTGGCGTTTATGACTTTGCCTAATTTTTTGGGTTGTGCCAATAAAGCCAAGCAATCAGAGGGAAAAAACTATATCGGCTCAATGAATAGAGGACAGCAAGCTTACTATTTAGAAAATGGTAACTTCGTTGCTTCTATGCCAAAATTGGGTCTAGGTCTTCCAACTAAAACAATCAATTATGAATATTCTGTTCGGGCAACAAAAACAGCAGTCTTTAACTACGCGATCGCTCAAAAATCTGCTTCCAAACCTTTGAAAAGCTATGTTGGGGCTGTCTTCATAGTACCTGCATCTGATGTAAACGAGAAAGCGGCTGAAAATCACGAGAAATGGTCATCGTTATCAATAGTATGCGAGACAGAGACCCTCAGTAACAAACCTCCCGCCGATCCAACTTACCAAAAGGGTGCCCTCACTTGCGGTTCTAATACCACCGAAATCTACCGTTATTCACCTTAAGGTTAACCCGGAAGAAAATTTAGATTTTGGCTTTGCATCTAACTAAGCAAGCCAAAATCTAAACTTTTCAGGAATCCCTTATTTTCCAAGTGAATATTTCTTAAAGCTTTTTATAGTTTGCACGCACGCAAAGTATAAAAAAGTATCTAGGGTTTATTTATTCAAAGAGGCTGAAATGAGCATCTATTTCCGAGCTAAGTGGTTACAATTTTTATTTAAAAAGCACAAAATTGAAGGTATAGCTTTCTACCTTAGACTTTTGGTTCTTATGGTAATTTTTGGTGTTTTGGCAGTTATAGCTTTACCTATGGTATTTCCTGAAGAGAGGATTTGTGGAGGCAAAGGCAGACTCTATGGGCAAATCTATATCGGCGTAATGAATAAAGCACAGCAATATTACTATCTAGAAAATGGTGCTTTTGTGGATTCAATTCCGAAACTAGGGACAGGTATTAAAACTGAAAACAAAAATTATGAATATTTCGCTCGTGCGACAAAAACAGCAGTTTTTCACTACGCGATCGCTCAGAAAACTGCCTCAGACCCACTGAAGAGCTATGTTGGGGCTGTCTTCATAGTACCTACATCTAAAGTAGGCAAAAAGGCAGCTAAAAATAACAAGGAAACGTTAGCAATAATATGCGTGACAGATACTCCTACTAGCCAAATCCCCGCGGAGCCAACTTACCAAAAGGGTGTCCTCGCTTGTGGTTCTAATACTCAAGCACTTGAAGTACCTGAATTTATGAGAATCGAGGAAGAGAAACGAAGGCGAAGGGACGAAGGAAAACTTAACATTCTCTCAAAGATTAAAGGACAGCAAGCTTTCTATTTAGAAAGTGGTATTTTTTTTGCTCCTACTATGTCGAAATTGGGTATGGGTGTTACAGATATAACAGGCGAAACAACCAATTATGAATATTCTGTTCGCAGAACAAAAACGGAACTCTTTAACTACGCGATCGCTCAAAAAACTGCCTCAAAACCGCTGAAGAGCTATGTTGGGGCTGTATTCATCGTACCTGCATCTAAGATAGACAAAAAGGCGGCTAAAAATAACAAGGAAACGTTAGCTATATTATGCGAGACAGATACTCCTACTAACCAACTACCCGCAGAGCCAACTTACAAAAATGGTGTTGTCACTTGCGGTTCTAATACTCATCCGCTACTCTAGTACCACATCTAAAAAATATAGTGATCGCCTGAAACAGCAATTTTCCAAATCCAGTGATTCACCGGAGGTAATCATGCAGCTTAAGGATAAAGAAGAACAAAATTCAGTCAATATATCTTCCCAGTTAAACCTAGCCATTCAAGCTGAAGAAACGACTGAAAATACGACAACAAATTCGATTACTAAATCTCAGCCATTCCTAAATAAATTTAGTCCCGAAATTAAGGCACTTCTTGTCTTACTTATCTTTTTTAGTCCGATGATCTTAATGGGTCTGATGGGTCTTGGAGCCTTGTTTGCTCTCAGTATGTCCGGCGAGTTTGATACGTTGACTTCCGATCCTTGTGGAGAGATGCAATCAGAAGACACTATCCAGCCTCGCTAAATCCAAAAAAGGCGTATGGTGGGCATTACCCACCATAATTGATAAATAATGCCTGAAAATTATGCTTTCTGATGTTGTTAAAGGCTTTTTTTTACTGCTGTTTATATTAGTCCCCCTAGAAAAGATATTTTTTTTACATAAACAGAAGATATTTCGTAAAGGATGGTTAACAGATGCCATTCATTATTTTATTGGTTACTTTGTTGGTAGAACAGCAGTATTGGTCGTTAGTGGAATATTAATTGGACATTTTCTCAGAAGCTTAATCAATCCAGAAATTCAGATGAACGTTGCTTCTCAACCTGTAGGGTTACAGTTTCTAGAAGCAATTTTTATCGCTGATACTGGATATTACATTGCTCATAAACTTACTCACAAGATTCCTTGGCTGTGGAAATTCCATGCGATTCACCATAGCGTAGAAGATATGGACTGGTTAGCAACGGTGCGTCTGCATCCCATTGACCAAATATTTACAAAAGTTTTTCAGATAGTCCCGCTATACATACTAGGCTTCACTAAAGAAACATTTACTGTATTTTTTCTTTTTGGTGCTTTTGAAGCCTTCTTTATCCATGCCAATATCAAGATTAGATTTGGATGGCTCAGGTGGGTAATTGCTACCCCAGAATTTCATCACTGGCATCACACTGCCGAGCGAAAGTTCTATGACAAAAACTTTGCGGCTCAGCTTCCAATTTTAGATTTAATCTTCGGCACTCTCTATATGCCTGTGGGTAAAATGCCGAACAAGTATGGGATATCCGAACCTGTGCCTTCTGGGTATCTTGGACAAATACTCTACCCGTTTTCTAAACGAAAAAAGTTTATGAATCAAGTTAAAAGAATAGAGAATATATAAAAAAGTTTTTATGGTTCATAATTTTTATTTCTAGTTGTGACTAATGACATCTCGGTATTATGGTTGCTATGGTAATGAGGTTGAGGTGTCACTCATCGGAAAGTTTTATGCAAATAATGACTAAAATAACCAGTCGTTTACGTCCTTTACCTGTAATTTTAGGGATTGTCGCTGTTAGTGTTGGTGCTTTAGGTGCTGCGATCGCGATCGCGGACATCGACATCCAAGCGATCGCAACTGGCAAATATGCAAACAAGGTGACGGTAGCACAGTTGCAGCAGGGAAAACTAAAGCCAGTCTTCCTAATTGATGTGCGATCGCCAGAGGAGTACGCTGAAGATCATATTGCTCAAACTCCACTGGTACCTCTGACTCAGATTGAAACGGGGATAGGGGTTGAGCGCGTTAAGGCATTGGTGAAAAAGAGCGTTCAACCCAATCAACCCGAACCAACGGTCGTTCTATATTGCACCAAAGGATCGCGTTCAACGAAAGCTTACTGGATGTTAGAGGGAACGGGGTTGAAGATGGCAGTCTTATCAGGTGGCATTACTGAATGGCGGAAAGCCGTGCCTGTAGGACAAGATAAAGCGGTTTTATCTCCAATTATTTTACAAGCTAAGAAGTTAAATGCTAACTAACTTCTTATAAAAACTGATTGAATGCAAATCAAACCTACATTACTTTTTTCTCAGAAGTTGGTTAATTTGACTTTGCAGCTTTTCTTGTAATAGTTGTGCGTGTCGGTAAGCAGCGTTTCGATCTTGCCGAGTAGAAATTTTTGGTTCAGGAAGTTGCTCGTCTTCAACAACTTCTGTTGACCAAGTTTGATAGAGAGGCTGAATAAAATAACGCAGCCGACTTCGCATCGCCCAAACACCCATTGATGGGAAGAGAATGAAGAAAAACATCAAAAAAGAGACAGGCAAGAAAGGCAAGTAGATGGCTCTTGCAAATTTTTTGAGATTGATTGCCCAAGGATGCAAAGATTCATTGCCGATGCAAGCAACGGGCAGAATTGGAATGCGATAGCGATCGCTTAACTGGATAAAACTTGGGTGAAAAGTGTCTAACTGATAACGCCTTTTCCACCCTTTTCCCGGCCCGCGTATGCCCTCCGGCGCGTATAGTAAGATGGTTTTTTGAGCCACCGCCGCTTCAAATTCATCAGCTTCTGCCCTAACGCCGCCTAGAACTTGCGACCATCCTGGAGGTAGCCACCAAATCACCCAGGGATGTTCAAACAACGAAACACCCGCCAGCGGTTGCACAACCCATTCCCGTGTCTGGCTTAAGAGCGTTCCTAATCCCAAAATATCCCAAGGGAAACACATTCCTGCATGGTTCATTGATACAATCAATGGCCCGGTTTGAGGCAAATTTTCGAGTTGTTGTAGCTCTCCTTGAAAATAATATTTCACAATCGGAGCCAGCACTTCATCTCGAAAAGCTTGCTGATAATTTGGGTCAAACTCCCCTTCTCCCCGGCGGGGTGAACGAAAGCCGAGACGTATCCAACGAATCAACAACGCCAGATAAAATCCCCCAGGAATGAGAAACAATCCATACTCCAGCCAATTCCAACCATCGGGATCGGTGTGATAGTGTTGCCAGTGGCGGTTGAATAAAATCAGCCAGCCTGGAGGATACCAAAGACAAAACCAATCAAACCAATTCCAAGAATAATCGTGAATACGCCCAGCCATGCCATTCTCAATCTCGGCATTCTCGCTAAACCGCAACAATCGCACTTCAATCTCCTAATCGTGTTGGGCGCTATATTACCCGATATTCCAATTTTTGTTTTCTACCTTGTGGCGAAATATATTCAACGCCTACCAGAACATCAAATTTGGTCAACCGCTTATTACCAACCTTTTTGGCAAAATATTATCCACTTCTTTCATTCAATTCCACTGGCTTTAATTGGGGTAGCCATCGCTCGCTACTACGGGTGGAAACCCCTTGAAATCGTCTTTTTGAGCATGGTGCTGCATTCCCTCGGAGATTTACCCGTCCACAGCGATGATGCACATAGGCATTTTTTGCCTTTTAGCAATTATCGTTTTATCAGTCCTATCTCTTATTGGGATACTAACAAATACGGCACGATTGTTTCTTTCGTTGAGCGATTGCTGGTTCTGGTAGCGACCGTTTACGTCTTCGGGATAGTTCACTCCTACATCGGCAAAGCACTACTCATGGCAATGAACTTGATTTATTGGCTCGGTTATCTCTATTTCTGGGTTTTCTAAGGGATATTGAACTTTTCGCCGTAAAGTTACATCTTGCTCTAGGCAGTTGAAACCGCAGTTACACAAGCAAAATCTGGCTACGCAGGTTACAAAACCCTTTGTTTCTAGTTGGTTTGCGCTTTCCTAACTAGAATGCGATCGCCCTTCGATTCCATTGTCAGAACTTGGCGCAAGATGTAAATTGAGCTACTTGAACCACGATAACCACGCAGACCAACTTTGCACTAAGTGAGCAAATTCTGCATAACCGGCAGCACCAGGGTGAGCGCCGTCATTCGCTGTTGCCTCACCAATCCACACTGATGACGCCTGCAAAGGAGTAAAAACATCTAAATAAGGCACATTGCGATCGCTACATAAACAAGCTAACTGCTCAGACAAACCAGCGAGCCTAAAATTTTGCTCAATCTCTGTAACGGGTGGCGATCCCACCATCAAGACTGGAAATGTTTGCCTTGCAACGTCAAGAATTGCACGGTAATTCTCTAAAGAATCCGCTAACTCTACACGAGTCTTCCCATTTTCCAGGGTGGTGTCATTAACACCAAACGAGAAGACAATCCTGCCATCATATTCTTTAGGTAAGCGACAAGCAACCTCACCGAGCCAACGGGATCTAATATCCGCGCTGGTTTCCCGCCGTACCCCAAGATTGTAATAAGTAATGTCATAACCTTGCTTTCGTGCTGCTGCACAAATTCTTCCCGTCCAACCAAGACACTCTGGATCGCCAGTTCCGTTTACAAAGGAGTCACCAATAAAGCAAATTCGCATTTTGCCTGAAGTCTATTTTTATTTTTTTGTTTCCCTATCTATTTTTCTAAATAGCACAAGCATCCTTGACTCTAGAAGAACTTCACCGGATAGAGCGATCGCTTAATCCGTTTTTCATAACAATTCCATTTCTTCTTGAATATTTTGTCTGGCTTGTTGTTCTAAAGCAAGAAACATTTTTTCAGTAAAATATATTCGTTCTCGGTTTAAAAAGCTCTGTAATACTTGTTTTCGGCCGGTTCGGTATTTTGCAGGCGAGAGCCATACATATTCTTTTCTAATTAATTGAGCATATATTTTGTATTTAGTAGCTGATGCTCCTAATATAGCAAGGTCTGCATCTAGAAAAATTTTGCTATCAATCTCCTCTATATGTTGATGGTATTTGGTTTTGATGATTAAGGAATATACAGCCTCTATAGTTGATGAGGGAATCTCTAACCCTTTCAAAATCATCGCTGCATATTCTGCACTTTTTTCCTCATTGTCGTTAGCTTTTGGGTTATAAACTGCATCGTGGAACCAAGTTGCAAATTCAATTGCTGCGTAGTTTTGGGATAGCGATCGCAAATTGTTAAGCGTTGCTAAAACTTGTTCTATATGCTCCAGAGTATGATAGTATCTACCATCACTAGAGTAAGCCTTGAATAAGTCAAGCAATACCTTCTGACCAATCTCTTGCTCAACCTGAAACGGTTGTAGTAAAGACTCCCATCTAGATTGCAATGCAAACCATCTTTCTGGCTCTAGATTGTAGCGCGATCGCATACTTCCCCAAATTCCTTAGCGAATCATTTGCTCTAGGTTAATGAATTAAAATACATCAACTGACTCAAACTGCTTTTGAGACTGAGCGTGTGCAGCTTCGCCACAGGTACGGGGAGTGGGAAATATTTTGCCTGGATTAGCTAAACCTTTGGGATTAAAGACTTGGCGCACCCATTGCATCGTTTCTAAATCGGTTTCGGTAAACATTTGCGGCATATAGCATTTTTTGTCTGCACCAATCCCGTGTTCTCCAGAAAGGCTTCCGCCTACTTCTACGCAAATTTTAAGAATTTCCCCACCTAATTCTTCCACCTGTTCCAACGCCCCAGGAATCGAATTATCATAAAGAATGAGGGGGTGAAGATTGCCATCTCCAGCATGGAAAACGTTAGCAATACGATAGCCATACTTTTGGCTCAATGCTTCAATTTCTTGCAACACAAATCGCATTTGAGTCCGGGGAATCACCCCATCTTGGACATAATAATCAGGACTGAGCTTGCCTGCTGCTGCGAAGGCTGCTTTCCGTCCTTTCCACAGCTTTAGACGGGTTTCTGGCTCGTTTGCCGTGGTAATGCTACGCGCTCCATTTGTAGTGCAAATTTCCGCAATATGCTGTTTATTTGCCGCCACTTCCACTTCTAAGCCGTCTATTTCGACTAACAAGATAGCAGCAGCATCTCTGGGATAACAACCTGTGGCTACAACATCTTCAACAGCGTTGATGCTGATATTATCCATAATTTCCATACCGCCTGGAATTATCCCAGCGCTGATAATATCTGATACAGCGGCTCCAGCATCTTCAACACTAGTAAAATCTGCTAAAAGAACGCAAATAGATTCCGGGGTTTTAAGAATTCTCAAAGTGATTTCTGTAGCGATACCTAGCGTGCCTTCAGAACCAACAAATAAACCCGTTAAATCGTAACCAGGCATTTCGGGAATTTGTCCTCCCACGTCTACAATAGAGCCATCGGGGAGAACCAGTTTTAAACCTAAAACGTGGTTGGTGGTGACGCCATATTTGAGACAATGGACGCCTCCAGAATTTTCTGCAACGTTACCGCCAATTGAGCAGACAATCTGGCTGGAAGGGTCAGGCGCATAGTAAAATCCGGCACCGCTAACGGCTTGTGTCACCCAATTATTAATCACTCCAGGCTGCACCACAACCCGCTGATTTTCTAAATCAATGCTTAGGATTTTTCGCATCAATGCAGTAACAATTAGCACGCAATCTTCTATAGGCAAGGCTCCACCAGAAAGTCCAGTGCCAGCACCGCGTGCAACCCAGGGAATTTGATTTTGGTCGCATATCTTCACTGCCGCTGCGACTTCTTCGGTGGTGCGCGGCAGCACGACAAGAGCAGGTTTTTGTCGGTAGCTAGTTAAACCATCGCACTCGTAGGTTATTAATTCCTCACGACGCTGCACGACGCCGTTTTTCCCGATAGCTGCCTCAAATTGCTTGATAATGGATTGCCAGTTGCGTTGTTTTTTGTCTTGAATAATCATCGGTGCTTCTCAAATTAACCGCTTTGAGGACTATTGTTACAAAAATTACATCACAGAAGTAGGAAAATGCGAAAAGACAAATCCTCGCCCATTAGATGCTGGAATGCTTGACCGCTAACTTAGAAGCTCGTGAATAGATTTCAACAAATCTTCTGCGGTGTAGGGCTTCGACAAAAATCTTTTGACTACGCCACCTGCGATCGCTGGGAGCTTATTGTTGGACACCAAGCCGCTCACAGCAACAACTTTGACCTGGGGATTCATTTTTTGCAGAGCGCGAATGGTGGTTGGGCCATCCATTGTAGGCATCATCATATCAATTAATACGACATTGATTTCCGCGCGATGCTGGGCATAGAGCGCGATCGCTTCAATCCCATCGTTTGCAGTGAGTACCCGATAGTCGTAGGCTTCTAGGGATGTTTTAGTCACCTCTCGAATGGCTGGTTCATCATCAACCACAAGAATCCATTCTCCGTGACCTCTGGGCAGTTCATAACGCTCCGTAGCTTCTGGATCTGTTGTAGTTGTATTAGTTGCTGGAAAATAAACTTTAAATTGAGTTCCTCTTCCTACTTCGCTATAGACATTGATAAAACCGCCATGACCTTTAATAATCGCCAAAACAGTGGAAAGACCCAGACCTGTGCCTTTGCCAAGTTCTTTTGTCGTGAAAAATGGTTCAAAGATTCTTTCTAAACTCTCTGGCGGAATCCCACTACCCGTATCCGAAATAGTGATAACAATATAAGGTCCGGTTTTGGCATCAATATTCATTCGAGCATAGTTTTCATCGATGAGAAGATTTTCGGCGGCGATACTCAAGACTCCACCATCTGGCATGGCATCACGGGCATTCACGCAGAGATTCATCAACACCTGATGTACTTGAGTGGCATCTCCAGAGACAGGCCAAAGTTCCATCATTCGTACATCTGTATAGATTTCGATTGATTTAGGAAAGGTTTCTTTGGCAATTTTTTGAATTTCCGCAATTAAGTGCCCTACTTGAAGTGACATTCGCTCACCTTCAACTCCTCGCGCAAATGACAAGACTTGCTTAATTAGCTCGGCACCCCGTTTAGTATTTGTTTCTAGTAGATCCAAAAGCCGCTGACTGCGCGGATCGGGAATTACCATTTGCAAGATTTGAATGGCGGCAAGAATTGGCGTCAATACATTGTTTAGATCGTGGGCAATACCACCAGCAAGCGTACCGATACTCTCCATTCGTTGGGCGCGGCGGAACTGTGCTTCAAGTTGTTTTTTCTCTGTAATATCGGTGTCTACAGAGAGGATTGATTTGGGGTTTTCTTCGTCATCGCGCACTAAACTCCAACGACTGGCGACAATAATTTGTTTACCTTCTTTGGTGACTTTATACAATTCACCTTGCCACTCACCTTTGTTGTTAACAGTCTTGCGAGCTTCAAGGAGTTGAGGCGAAGGGTCGGTGTACAAAATCTCTAAGACACTTTTCCCCAGAACTTCCTCTGCCTTCCAGCCGTACAGTAACTCAGCTCCTTTACTCCAAAGTACGATTTTGTCTTCCTGATTTCGCACGAGAATTGCATCTGTTGTTACATCTAGCAAGGCAGCTTGTCTGCGGATTTTTTGTTCTGCTTCTTTGCGCTCGGTGATGTCTCGATCCATGCCGCGATAACCTTGGAATTTTCCATCACAATTCCAAATTGGAACTGCACTGGTTTCTAGGACAACTAGATGACCGTCTTTGTGAAAAGTCGTATTTTCAAGACAGGTAATGGGTTGTGCCAGGGCAGCCATTTGCCCAAAGATATTCGCAACTCGAAAAGCTTCTTCTGGAGGCATAAGATCGAAGGGAGTTTTGCCTAACGCTTCTTCTGGTTCATAACCCAAAATATCGCGAACCTTCGGACTGACATACGTGTAAACAACGTTTTCATCCACCTCCCAAACCCAATCACTAGTCGTTTCGACTAAATTGCGAAACCGCTCTTCGCTTTGGCGCAACGCCTCCTCATGAGCTTTGCGCTCGGTAATGTCGCGAGCGATCGCATACATTAATGCTTCTTCAACGACCGGAGAGGCTGTCCAGGATAGCCATTTGTACGAACCATCCTGACAGATGTAGCGGGTCTCAAAGTCGATCGTCGGTTCGCCCGTGGCAAGTTTCTCGAATTCGTTACGGGTTTTTTCTTGGTCTTCAGGATGAACAAAGTTAAACAATGGTGTAGAACAAAATTCTTCTTGGGAAAACCCTAGAGTCTTCTCAAACGCGGGGTTCACGCGCTTAAAATAGCCATCGAAACTAACAATACACAGCATATCCAACGAGAGGGTGAACAAGCGATCGCGTTCTTCCTCGGCTCGTTTGCGAGCGGTGATGTCCGTTTGCAAGCCTACGAAGTAAAGTAAGTTCCCCTCGTCTGAAAATACTGGCGAAATTCTTAATTCATTCCAGAATGGCTGACCATTTTTTCGATAGTTCAGTAGCGTTGTTTGAATCTCTTTCTGTTCGGAAATTGCTTGGCGAATTTGAGCGATCGCTTGCGGATCTGTGCCGGAACCTTTCAGAAAACGGCAGTTGCGACCCATAATTTCCTTTGGCTCATACCCAGAGATCCGTGAGAAAGCTGGGTTCGCGTAAACGATCGGGTTGTCTGGCTGGTTCGGATCGGTAATAATCACTCCCTCAAAAGCGGAAGTAATCGCCTGTGCTAGTTGCAGGTTTTCAGTAGCCGCTCGCTGGAGCGCCTCCTCGGTTCGTTTGCGTTCAGCGATGCTGCGTTCTTTTTCAGCTAAATTACGCCGTAGCTCTAATTGGCTAA
Organism: Coleofasciculus sp. FACHB-1120; assembly: GCF_014698845.1. Classification (NCBI taxonomy): domain Bacteria; kingdom Bacillati; phylum Cyanobacteriota; class Cyanophyceae; order Coleofasciculales; family Coleofasciculaceae; genus Coleofasciculus; species Coleofasciculus sp. FACHB-1120. Next base: position 108,499 of record NZ_JACJTV010000003.1, read on the forward strand.
TCACCTGGCGGCTTATCGCTTTAAGTGCCTCTAACTGTTCTGAGCTGAGGTTTCGCGGTACATAATCCGCCACACAAATCGTTCCGATTATCTGTCCCTCAGGCGTCATCAGCGGTGCGCCAGCATAAAAGCGAACACTAGGGCAAGCAATTACAACTGGATTAGAGGCGAACTTTTTATCAGCTAATGTATCAGGAATCATTAAAATGTCGGGTTGGTCAAGTAGGGGACAGAACCCGATATCAAGGGGGAATTCTGATACCTCTAAACCCACCTTTGACTTGAACCACTGACGATTTTTATCCAAAAAATTTATCAACGCAATCGGGGTTCCACAGACGTGCGCTGCTAAATAGGCAAGATCGTCGAATGCCTCTTCGGGTTCTGTATCAAGAATCCGATACCGGCGCAGAGCTTCCAGCCTTGCCGCTTCCTTATTAGATACTAAAGTTTTCATCAGTACTTATTCCTACTTAGACCGGATCTCGGTAGCTGTCATCTGAAAATGCTTGTTCTGCCTTGTCGCGCTAAATGTCTCAATGCTGAAGAAGCAGGAGAAAGTCCAGCGATCAACTTTTCCGTCCGATAACCCTAGCTAGATTGTTCCCTGGCGCTCCAATGGACTAACACTTCCAGGAAAATCTACATAAAATCGCTAAATTCTACACATTTCCTCTCAGATAAAAAGTCTCCAGCCTTTTACCGCAGTGCCGGAAGTGCGATCGCGCCTGCTAAGGGTTATTTGTGTCCGTGGGAAGTAAGAAAGGTGGTTTTGCTACTTTCATGGTGTATTAAATGGTTTTCCTATTCCTATTTAAATTCTATGAAATCTATCTAAAGATTGATGGCGGCTTAACATAAGCAAAAAGTTTATGATGTCACTTTGTTTGTGATGTCCTATACACTAATCCTTCAACTTCTTGTAAAGGAAAGCAAAGGAAAATCAAGTCGATACAACTCGACAATGAACGAAGCCAAATTAATTACAAGATTACAAAATTGAACGGGAAGTTAACATCTAGCTTGAGGGGGTGCATCCTGGCAATTCGCGGCGATGAATTCCAGCACCCGTTGCCACACACACTCCAATAAATCGGGTTGATTTGCCTTAAACCACTCAATCTGAGGATAAGCACGAAACCAGGTGCGTTGTCGTTTGGCAAATTGACGAGTGTGCAAAACGGTTAACTCTTTGGCGTCCGATAGAGAAATTTCTCCGGCTAAATATTGCTTCATTTCCCTATAACCTAGCGTATCGAGCAGCGGCAGATCGCGACCGTATTTCTCACAGAGGGTTTTTACCTCCGCTTCCCACCCTGCTACTAACATCTGTTCGGTTCGCTGTTCAATGCGCTGAGTCAGGTGGCTAGAGTCAGGACAATCTAAGCCAATTTGGAGAATGGGGTAATCCGGTGGATTCTCTCCTTGCTGCTCTGAAATAGGGCGACCTGTCACATAAAATACTTCTAAAGCTCGCAATGTCCGCACAGGGTCATTGGGATGAATTTTCTGAGTGGCAACGGGATCGACTTGTTGCAGAAAGGCGTAAAGTTGGGTTTGACCGAGAGATTGCAGTTGCGATCGCAATTCTTCTTGGGGCGCTACTCTCGGAATCTTTAACCCCTGCACAATAGAACGGATGTATAAACCTGTCCCTCCCACCAAAAGAGGCGGAGTTTCCTTGCCCAAAGCAGCAATTAAAGCTTGTGTCTGCTGTTGGTAATCTGCCACCGTCAAAGTTTCCGTGGGATCGCAGATATCAATTAAGTAGTGCGGTACCAGCTTGCGCTCAGCATCTGTTGGCTTAGCGGTGCCAATATCAAATTCGCGGTACACTTGACGCGAATCAGCGCTAAGAATTACAGAACCCAGCCGCTGCGCCAATGCTAATGCCAGTCCTGATTTTCCTGTCGCCGTAGCACCACAGATGACAATCAGCGCTGAAGGATGAGGGTTGAGGGCTGAGGGCTGAGGGCTGAGGGCTGAAGTGAAGAGATGATTTTCCGCCGTTCCCTGTGTCTCCTTCTCCTCGCTCCCGTTCTCTTGTGCCACTGTGCTTTCCTGCTTTGTTACCTTTCACTGGGTAGATCCCCTAAACAAATATCTCTTGAAATTGCCCTAGGGTCGCCCCCGAACCTTTTGTGCTACAATTTTGGAGTGTTTTTGCATTTCTGAAGTCCCGGCGGGCTTCCAAGCCATTACTGGAGAATTTTTATTCATGACGAGCAGTTACAGTGCCGATCAGATTCAAGTTCTAGAAGGTCTTGAACCAGTCCGGAAAAGACCGGGGATGTACATCGGTTCGACTGGCCCTAGGGGACTCCACCATCTAGTTTACGAGGTAGTGGACAACTCTATTGATGAGGCTCTGGCTGGCTATTGTACCCATGTGGAGATAGATATAAACGCCGATGGTTCGGTGACGGTGACAGACGATGGGCGGGGAATTCCCACAGGTATTCATCCCACTACAAACAAATCAGCTTTGGAAACGGTAATGACGGTGCTGCACGCCGGAGGAAAGTTTGGCGGCGGCGGTTACAAGGTTTCTGGTGGTTTGCACGGGGTTGGGATCTCCGTAGTAAATGCCTTGTCTGAGTGGGTGGAGGTAACTGTTTGGCGCGAGAATCAGGAGCATAAGATGCGCTTTGAGCGGGGTATTCCCGTCACTCAACTGAAGGCAACGCCAATTCAAGAAGCCAGAACAGGCACCTCGATTAGTTTCAAGCCAGATTTGCAGATTTTTGTGACTACTGGCATTGAGTTTGATTACACCACCTTGGCAAGCCGTCTACGGGAACTTGCTTACTTAAATGCGGGTGTCAAAATCACCTTTACTGACAGCCGCCTGGAATTAGTTAAGGGTGGAGAGCCAAGAGTAGAAACCTACTGTTATGAGGGAGGTATTAAAGAGTATATCGCCTATATGAATAGCGATAAGCAGGCTCTCCACGAAGAAATTATCTATGTATCTGGCGAACGCAACAACGTGCAGGTAGAGGTGGCGTTGCAGTGGTGCGTCGATGCTTATACAGACACGCTGTTGGGGTTTGCAAATAATATTCGCACAGTTGACGGCGGTACTCACCTGGAAGGGTTGAAGGCGGTGTTGACGCGGACGCTGAATGCGATCGCTCGCAAGCGCAATAAAATCAAAGAAAATGAACCGAACCTCGGTGGAGAGAATGTCCGCGAAGGGTTAACGGGCGTTATCTCTGTCAAAGTTCCCGATCCGGAATTTGAAGGACAAACGAAAACAAAACTCGGTAACACCGAAGTTCGAGGAATCGTCGATTCCCTAGTCGGTGAAGTTTTGACTGAATATTTAGAGTTTCGCCCAAACGTTGGCGATGCGATTCTGGAAAAAGCGATTCAAGCTTTCAAAGCCGCAGAAGCAGCGCGTCACGCACGGGAATTAGTGCGCCGCAAATCGGTTTTGGAATCTTCCCCTTTACCGGGTAAATTAGCTGATTGCAGTACGCGAGATCCCTCGGAGTCTGAGATTTATATCGTGGAAGGCGACTCAGCCGGAGGAAGTGCCAAGCAAGGGCGCGACAGACGCAACCAAGCCATCCTCCCATTGCGCGGTAAAATTCTCAACATTGAGAAAACCGACGATGCCAAAATCTACAAAAACACCGAAATCCAGGCGCTAATCACAGCACTGGGATTGGGTGTCAAGGGTGAGGAGTTCGATGCTTCTCAGCTGCGCTATCACTGCATCGTGATTATGACTGACGCCGACGTAGACGGCGCACACATCCGGACGCTGTTGTTGACGTTCTTCTATCGATATCAACGGGCGTTGATTGAGCAGGGTTACATCTATATCGCTTGTCCTCCACTCTATAAGGTAGAACGCGGACGCAATCATTACTATTGCTATAGCGATCGCGAAATGGCAAACCTGATTCAGCATGAGTTTCCTGCCAATGCGAACTACACCATCCAACGATTCAAAGGCTTGGGTGAAATGATGCCGCAACAGTTGTGGGATACTACCATGAACCCGGAAACCCGCACCCTGAAACGGGTGGAAATTGAAGACGCGGCTGAAGCCGATCGTATCTTTACCGTCTTAATGGGCGATCGCGTTGCACCCCGCCGCGAATTTATCGAAACCTATGGCCCTCGCCTCAACCTCAACGATCTAGATATCTAGGTTCTCCGGTTGAAAGGATTGAATACTCCAAAATTTGGCAACTAATGTAAAAATGATTAGTACATAAGGTTGCCCGGTTACAAAAGTATGGTTAATTAATAACTTAACCATACTTTTGTCTTTTAAAGCCCCTGTACTAGATTCCCCATCAATACTGCACCAAAAGAACGTAATCGCTATTTTTTTCGGTAATATCGAAGCCTAGAAATGGATATATAGTAACCCTAAATGATTGGTAAGGGTGAGATACCCAGCTTCTCTAAGAAGCCAGGAATCTGAGAAACTGCCATCTCACAACTCAAATAATATTGCTATAGCTTGGTTATGTTATAACTTGAGGGAAACTATAATTTGCAATTTCAGGTCTTACTAATTTAATCTTTCACATTTCACGGAAGAATCATCAAAATTTGGAAAAAAATATCAAGCAAATACCCAAAAATAATGAATTACCGGCTCATCAACCTTTTCAAACTGGCGAACCTCCCTGTTAACAGCAAGTTGATTACATCTAGCTTATTAATTGCAATCAACGGCATCCTGGTGACAGGTATCTTAGGGACATCGGCAAATACCCCAGCCAAACCCGCACCCGCTGCGGCTCCAGCCAAACCTGCACCTGCAACAACCACCGCTTCCCAGCAATTTGTAGGGCAATGGCAAGCCAAAGACCCCGAATCTGGGGAGCTAGTCACATTTATATTTGCCCCAGAGGGAAAATTATTCATTGTATTTCCCACGTCCGATGGCCCTCCGGTTGCCGTTGGAATTAAGTACAAGGTCAATTCCCAGCCTAAACCGGGACAACTTGACCTGGTTTTTAGCCAAAAAGAGAGCATCCTGAGCATTTTTGAGTTTATCGATCGCGGTAAACTACGCTTGGAATTAGAGGGACGGCAAGCTGGACAACCCAGACCCAATGCTTTTACCCCTAAGGCAACGATATTTGAAAAAATTTCCGATAGCGCGACATTACCTAAAGACGCCAAAGTAATTGAGCTGGAAAATGCACAGAGTCAGGTGTCCGAAGATTCGCAGCTCCCAAAACCGCAAACGGAAGCCAAATTGTACATCGCGATGGTAAACAAAGCGCAACAGGCTTATTATCAGCAAAAAGGCAAATTTGCCACAAACACTGAAGATTTAGGTCTAGGAGGCGAACCAGCCAGCATCTATTACAACTATCGTCTGGTATCACCAGGAAAGGACGCCCAAAGCGTGATGATCGCCGCCCAAGCCAAGAATGCTGAAATTCATAGCTACACGGGTGCAGTATTTGCCAGCAAAAGGAACGGTGAAGCCACCACCCTCGTAGCGGTTTGCGAAACCCAGCGCCCCTCAACCTCACCTCCGGCGATGCCGAAACCGCCTCAAAGTGGCTCATCAGCAGTTCAATGTCCATCGGGTTCGCGTCTGTTACAGTAATCGGCTGCTGTCGCTATCAATAACCGGATTGATTCTCTCGCGATTGCATAGATTGTTAAAGTCCAGTTAAATTTCTCGCCTTGACTGCCATGAGTGACACCGTTTTAGACATCCGCAACCTGCAAGTTCAATTTTTAACTGATGAAAAGCAAATTCTGGCAGTTGATGGTATTTCCTTCAAACTGAGTCGCGGGCAGACTTTGGGCATTGTGGGAGAGTCGGGATCGGGTAAATCGGTGACTTCCCTCGCCGTCATGGGTCTGGTGCCAACTCCGGGCAGGATTAGCGGCGGTGAAATTTGGTTTCAAAACTCACAGGAACGAGGCGGATCTGTAGTAAATTTGCGGGATCTGAGTGCAGAGGAGTTGCGGAAATATCGGGGTGGTCAGATTTCGATGATTTTCCAGGAACCGATGAGTTCCCTAAACCCAGTTTTTACCTGTGGGTTTCAGTTAGTCGAAGCAATCCGTCAGCATCAAAATGTAACGCCTGCCGAGGCGAGGCGGCAAGCGATCGCACGTCTCCAAGAAGTCAAACTCCTCGCTAACGATGAAGACATGCGGCAACGCTATCTAGAAGAAAGACCAGAAGCCAGAAGAGATAGCGAAGCAGAAATTAATCAGCAGATCAATCAGCAAAAATTGGCAATGCTGGATCGCTACCCCCACGAACTCTCCGGCGGGCAATTGCAACGGATGATGATTGCAATGGCAATTTCCTGCAATCCAGCGGTGTTGATTGCTGACGAACCGACGACCGCTTTGGATGTAACGGTACAAGCAACGATTCTGGATCTGTTGCGGGAGTTACGCGACGCCCGTGGGATGTCGATGATGTTTATCGGTCACGACTTGGGGGTGATTGCTGAAATTGCCGACGTTGTCGCCGTGATGTATCAAGGCAAAATTGTTGAATACGGCTCGGTCGAACAAATTTTTTCTAACCCCCAACATCCTTACACCAAAGGTTTGTTAGCCTGTCGCCCCAGCCTCACCCGCCGGTTGAAATACCTGCCGACCGTCGCTGACTTTATGGAAGTGGTGAAAACACCCAGCGGCGAAATTGAGATTCGAGAAAAAACAGGCGTCAAGAGTCAGGAATCAGAAGAAATTCTGGGTTCAACTCAAAACTTAGAAGCGATAGATCGCATCTCTACCACTGAAAAAGCTCTACTCTCTGTCCGCGACCTCCAAGTTGGCTTTCCAATCCAGGGAATGTTTGGTCAAACCAAACGTTATTTAATGGCGGTGAATGGCATCTCATTTGATGTTTATCCCGGTGAAACGCTGGGATTGGTGGGAGAATCTGGCTGTGGCAAAAGTACCTTAGCGCGTACTATCCTGCGCTTGATCGAACCGACAAGCGGGCAGATCGAGTTTGAAGGGGAAGATATTACAAAAGTCAGTAATCGGCGGCTGCGGCAATTGCGGCGCGAGATGCAAATTGTCTTCCAAAATCCTTTTAGTTCTCTCGATCCGCGTCTAAAAATCGGAGATGCGGTGATGGAACCGCTACAAATTCATCACTATGGGAAGAATTCTAAGGAACGACGCGATCGCGCAGCCTATCTCTTAGAGCGTGTAGGCTTAAATGCTGCCTGGATGAATCGCTATCCCCACGAGTTTTCTGGCGGACAGCGCCAGCGGGTTTGTATTGCTCGTGCTTTGGCACTCAATCCCAAATTCATCATCTGCGACGAATCTGTCTCGGCGCTAGATGTCTCCGTACAGGCGCAAGTGCTGAATTTGCTGAAAGAAGTCCAAAGCGAATTTGGCTTAACTTACATCTTTATTTCCCATGACTTGAGCGTGGTGAAATTTATGAGCGATCGCATCATGGTCATGAATCGAGGCAAAATCGAAGAAATTGGCTCCGCTGAAAATCTCTACCGCGAACCGAAGCAAGAATACACGCGCCAGTTAATTGCCGCCATTCCTACCGGGAGTCTAGAACAGATTCAGCAGCGTCAGCAAGACCGAATCAAGATATCAGCAGGAGGGCGAGAAATCGTTAGTTAAGTATCCATCTTAGGTTTAGCTTAGCTGATACCGTAGTGACTTGTTAGCTTTACTCGCTGGGTTTATACGTATGAATTGAGCGATCGCTTATTCTGTCCTTATTCAAAACCACCCAGTGCTTCTAAAAGAAAAGCCGCATTTCCGACCAAACTTGAATGATTCAAATCTCTATAGTTAAAATCAATTAAAGTTGACGTAACACAGTTGGAGCTATAGCAATGACTGAAAATAGACCCTACATTGGTCTAAAAACTAGGGATATTGCGCTCGCCTATTTGTTGCTGCGAATTCTTATCGGCGTGAATTACTTTAATCACGGGTTTACTCGCATCGGCAATATTCCCGGTTTTGCTGAAAACACTGTCAACCAACTTGCAAATTCTTATTTCCCGGAATTTTTGGTAAGGATCAATTCTTACTTAGTACCCCCAGTTGAATTAATTGTGGGAGTGTTGATCACGCTCGGATTAGCAACGCGAAGCGCCCTAATAGCAACATTTATCCTGATGATCATCTTGATGATGGGCGTCACATCCATACAAAACTGGGGTGCAGCACAAACGATGCTTATTTACGGGATTGTGCTATTCATCTTGCTAGCTGGTAGTAGCTTCAATATTTACTCCCTCGATCGCTGGCTTGCCAATAGGCGGACTGTTGCAGGTTCAGGAGAGCATCGCGACAAAAACATACTCAACTTTGCCAACAACTTTTGGGCAAGACGCAGACGACAAAAACGTTTGCCTACTTATACCAGTTCTAAATGATTAGTGAAAGCAAAATCCCCAACTTCTCGAAGAAGCCGGGGATTTAAACTTCTGACACCTCGCAACTCAAATAGGATGGCTATATACCAGTTTTAAATAAAGGAATTGCTCATCCTGATTCCTTTTCTTGGCGCTATCCTTCTATTCTCCAAACTCTCTTTTTGAAGATACTGACTTAAAAAGGGGGTTTGGAGGAGCTGATGTCTCGTCCGCATTACGCATTCACTGGAGTTTTCACCTCTTGTGGCTGTTGGAGCTTCGCATCTTCTGCCATAAACTCTGCCAACTGCGCCTCAATTTGCTCTTTAACAATCTGGCGATACTCTACAAAATGCTCGATTTGAGCGCAAACTGCTAAATAACTGCTGATTCCACCTCGATTGTGTCGATACATACTAAACAAGTTGCGCCAGAACTGCCAACGAGTTTTACGAAGTACGCCTTGTCGCCAACAAATGATTAATAATGCTCGAATCACAACCCAATCTATTTTCTTCTTCGCACGTTTGCCCTTATTCGGATACGTCGCTTCTCCTAAGATGCGAAAGTGACGGTAAGTACGGTCTAAAAAACGCTCTGGATCGTACAATGTCCAAAATGCATCGATGTATTCGCGGGCAATATCTTCTAGGGGGCGTGTGGGCACGAAATTCATCAATGTTGTTTGATTGATGTTGGCGGATTCGCCTCGGAGACGTCCTTCTTTCTTTAACCGATGCCAAAGGGCTGTATCGGGTAAAGCTTGCAACATACTAAATAAAGCGGTGGGAATCGCCGTTTTCTCGACAAAATTGACAATGCGATCGCCTGCACCGGGTTTTTCTCCATCAAAGCCGACGATAAACCCAGCCATCACCCGCAATCCCGATCGCGCGATCGCTTGAACGGAATCACTTAATGAATCTCGCGTATTTTGGAACTTCTGAGTTAGTGCTAAACTCTCCTCATCCGGTGTTTCAATTCCTAAAAACACCGCCCCAAAATTACACTGAACCATCATATCCATCAATTCTTGATCTTTTGCCAAATCCACCGATGCTTCCGTAGCAAAAGAGAAAGGATACTGATGTTCCACCATCCACGGTTGCAACTCTTTCAGGAATAACTTGACATTCCGCTTATTCCCGATAAAATTGTCATCCACCATAAAGATGCTACGTCGCCAACCCAACTCATAAAGGCGTTCTAATTCTGCTAATAATTGAGATGGCGTTTTTGTCCGCGGTTTGCGTCCGTAAAGGACAATAATGTCGCAGAATTCGCATTGAAATGGGCATCCCCGCGAAAACTGCACAGACATTTCTGAATAAGCGTCAAAATCCAGTAAATCAAAGCGGGGAACGGGTGTGGAACTGACATCCGGCTTCTCTCCTCCCGCCCGAAAAGTTCCTGAAGTTTCGCCACGTTGCACTGCCTCCACAAACATCGGCAGGGTGATTTCCCCTTCATCCAAAATCAAATAATCTGCGCCTACCGATTCTACTTCTTGAGGTAAAGCGGTGGGATAAGGGCCGCCGACTGCGACTAACTTACCCCTTTGCTTTGCTTCTTTGATTTGATCTAGCAAATCTTCTTTTTGGACAATCATTGCCGACAGAATTACTAAATCTGCCCATGCCCATTCAGCTTCAGTTATTTGGGTAACATTTCTATCTACTAGCTTAAACTCCCACTCTTGGGGCAAAATTGCGGCAACTGTCACTAAACCCAAAGGCGGTAACATTGCCTTACGATTTAGCAAAGCCAAAGTTTTCTCAAAAGACCAAAAACTTTTAGGAAATAGCGGATATAGAAGTAAAACTCGCATGAAATGTCAATCCTCACGCTTAATTGGTAATTGATGATTAGTAATGGGTAAAGAACTTTTTACCCATTATCAACTTGCTATCACGCACTCGCACCGACACTTTTTTTCACAACGGAAACTTTAGCTTCTTGTTTCGATTGTTGGGCTAGATACTCAGCTAACTGCACCTCAATTTGGTCTTTGACAATTTGGCGATATTCAAGAAAATGCTCGTTGTGGGCACAGACGGTGAGGTAATGATCCCAAACGCCAGGATTGCGTTTGATGATACTAAACAAGTGGTGCCAGAACTTCCAGCGAGTGTGACGCTTGATGCCTTGTCTCCATGCCACAATTGCTAAAGCCCTCAACTCCATCAGACCAGGCATTTTAAACGGAACCTTTACTTTCGGTGCGCCCAGCATCAGAAAATGGCGGTAAGCCCGATCCAAAAACTTTTCAGCATCGTATAAGTCCCAGAAGGCGTTGATATATTCCCTGGTAATCTCTTCTACAGGTCGGGTCGGGATAAAATTCATCACATTGAACTGGTTGCCCGATGCGCTATCCAGTAATCGCCCTTCTTTTTCTAGGCGGAACCAGAGGGCAGTGTGAGGCAAAGCTTGCAGCATTCCGAAAATGGTAGTCGGAATCGCCGTTTGTTCGGCAAAGCGGACAATGCGATCGCCTGCACCTGATTTTTCTCCATCAAAGCCAATGATAAACCCAGCCATCACCCGCAACCCTGCCCGCGTGATAGTTTCTACCGAATCAGCAAGCGAAGTTCGGTTATTCTGAAACTTCTTCGTCATCTGCAAACTGGCTTCATCCGGCGTTTCAATTCCCAGAAACACCGCATTAAAATTGCACTCTACCATTAAATCCATCAGTTCTTGGTCTTGCGCCAAGTCAACCGAGGCTTCAGTGTTAAAGCTGAAGGGATACTGGTGTTCCGCTTGCCAAGTTTTTAATTCTTTGAGAAATAACTTGACGTTGCGCTTATTGCCGATGAAGTTATCATCCACCATGAAAACGCTACGACGCCACCCCAATTGGTAGAGATACTCCAACTCTGCTAATATCTGTTCCGGTGTTTTCGTCCGGGGTTTGCGACCATACAAAACAATAATGTCGCAAAATTCGCACTGGAAAGGACAGCCCCGCGAAAACTGCACTGACATCGTATCGTAAGCCTCAAACTCCAGCAAATCGAAACGAGGAACCGGGGTTGTCGTCACATCGGGTTTTTCCCCATCAGATCGGAAAATCCCGCCCTTGTCACCTCGCGCAATGGCTTCCATAAACATTGGCAGGGTGATTTCCCCTTCATCCAAAATCAGATAATCTGCACCGGCATTGGTGGCTTCATCAGGCACAGAAGTCGGATAAGGGCCACCTACAGCAACCGCTTTACCGCGCCGCTTGGCTTCTCGAATTTGGTCAACTAAATCCTCTTTTTGGACAATCATCGCAGAGAGAATCACCAAATCCGCCCACTCCCACTCGTCTTCTGTGACGTGGCGAACGTTTCGATCGACCAGTTTGAATTCCCATTCTTGAGGCAAAATTGCCGCAACCGTCACTAAACCTAGGGGTGGCAATAAAACCTTGCGATTAACTAATTCCAGGACTTTTTCAAAAGACCAAAAAGTTTTAGGAAATAAAGGATAAAGCAGTAAAACTCGCATTGAATTGGCAACCTCGGACTAATTTTAGCAATTCGTGGCAGGGGCAAATTGTTCTATCACTTTCGATGTGTGATCGCTCATAAAGGAGTCATTAAATTGACCGAATACAATATGCCGCTAGGTTTTCGCTAATGATGAATGGATATTCCATGCTAACTAACTCAGTAGCCGAATGTAGTTGACCGTTGGTTGAGGGGGAGTGGGAAACTGATATCCACCCAATGATTCTGGACTTTCCGCCTCCCTACTCCCAGACACCCCGATCGTGTTTATTTCTGGCGGTTCACGAGCATTTTCATTTCAGAGCGATCGCTCTATTCCCCCGCTTCTGTTAGCAATCGCGAAAGAACTTTGTCTTATACACTGACAGGACTTTTTTGTTTCACAGATGCAGATGAAGTATCTTCCATCTGTTGCAGTTTTGCTTCTTCTGCCTGAAACTCAGCTAACTGGGCGTCAATTTCGTCCCGCACAATCTGGCGGTACTCTAGAAAATGCTCATTATGAGCGCAGACTGCGATGTAATGCTCAAAAACACCAGGATTGCGCTTGAGGATGCTCAATAAGTGGTGCCAGAACTTCCAGCGAGTAGTGCGTTTGACACCCTGACGCCACATCACAATCAGCAGCGCTCGCAGATCCACTAAATTTGGTAATTTACCAGGAGCCTTGCATTTGGGCGCACCCAGCATCAAGAAACAGCGATAAGTCCGATCCAAAAACTTTTCGGCATCGTATAGTGTCCAGAAAGCCTCGACGTATTCTCTGGCAATCTCTTGCAGGGGTCGAGTCGGGACAAAGTTCATCAAGGTAGTTTGGTTGATATTGCCATCTTTCCCCCGCAGGCGACCCTCCTTGTCTAATCGATGCCACAGCGCTGTATTGGGTAAGGCTTGCAGCATCGCGAAGGTCGTGGTGGGAATAGCAGTTTGCTCGGCAAAGCGGACAATGCGATTGCCTGCGCCAGCTTTCTCCCCATCAAAGCCAATAATAAACCCAGCCATTGGGCGCAATCCGGTTCGTGTAATTGCCTCCACCGCTTCACCCAGGGAACTGCGCGTATTTTGGAATTTTTTCGTCAGCGACAAACTCTCTTCATCTGGGGTTTCAATCCCTAAGAACACGGCATCGAAATAGCACTCCACCATCAGATCCATCAGTTCTTGGTCTTGCGCCAAATCAATCGAAGCTTCTGTATTAAACCGGAAGGGATATTGGTGTTCCGCTTGCCAAGTTTTTAATTCTTTGAGAAATAACTTGACGTTACGCTTATTGCCGATGAAGTTATCATCTACCATGAAAACGCTGCGACGCCACCCTAATTGGTAGAGATACTCTAACTCTGCTAATAGCTGTTCCGGTGCCTTCGTCCGGGGTTTGCGACCATACAAAACAATAATGTCGCAAAATTCGCACTGGAAGGGACAGCCCCGCGAAAACTGCACCGACATTGAATCGTAAGCATCAAATTCCAACAAATCAAAACGCGGGATAGGCGTCGTCGTCACATCGGGTTTTTCCCCATTGGAACGGAAAATGCCCTGTTTTTCGCCCCGCTGAACTGCCTCAACAAACATCGGCAGGGTGATTTCCCCTTCATCTAAAATCAGATAATCTACACCCGCTTTTTGAGCTTCCTCCGGAACAGAAGTTGGGTAAGGGCCACCACACGCCACCAGTTTGCCGCGCCGCTTGGCTTCTTTAATTTGATCGAGTAAATCCTCTTTCTGAACAATCATTGCCGAGAGAATGACAACATCTGCCCATTCCCACTCTTGTTCTGTAACGGTGCGAACGTTTCGATCGACCAGCTTGAATTCCCACTCTTGAGGCAAAATTGCCGCCACGGTTACTAAACCCAGCGGCGGCAATAAAACCTTGCGATTGACTAATTCCAGAATTTTTTCATAAGACCAAAAAGTTTTGGGAAACAGGGGATAAACTAATAAAACTTTCATTGAATCTAAAACCTCACACCTTATTAAATTTCAGCTATTAGCTAATACATAGCACACGAGCCTAGCTGAATCCGGCAAGCTTGGATTATCTAATTGCTTCTTTAACGCAAAGGTACGCCAAGGGTGACGCCAAGGGTGACGCCAAGGGACACAGAGAATTAGTAAGAGGTCTTGACCTGTCTACAAAACTCTTCTGCATTAGTCCCTAGCCTCCTTGACGTACCTTTGTGCTAACCTCAGCGTCCCTTTGCGTTAAAAAAACCTTCTTTTAAATCTAATGTTTACTCGTTCTTAGCGGTAAGCTGTCTTCTCTGAACCCCGCTGATTTTCAGCACGTCGCTGAATGTGGCACAGTAATTCGGCAGACCCAGGGTAGCGGGGTTGACGGGATCTTGGTAGGTAAAATGACGATAGCGCAAGCAGAAACGATCCCAAGGTGCCATCTGAATTCGGAACAAGAGGATGAAGAAATCAGCTAGCCAGGGAGACAGCGGCACGCGAAAATGAATTTTCTTGTCTAAATAAGCACAAACCTCTTCTACGGCTTCGTTAACCGTCATGGGTGCTTGACCCAAAACTATCTGTCGAGGTTCCGAAGGGCTGGGAGGATGCTCGATCAGGAATCGTACCACTTGTGCAATATCTCGCCCGTGCATAAAGTGGAAACTGCCGTCGGCTTTAAAAAAGCGAATTAGGTCAATCCACTTTGCGACTCCAGGCAATCCTGAAGAGAGATGGGAGTAAGGTTTGTTAGCATCTCCTCCGAGTACCAGGGTGGGAAAGAGGGTAGTGACGCGCGGTGCGATCGCTAATTTCGATAATCGCTGCAAGCAGTCATACTTAGAACGAATGTAGTCCGTCCCTAGTTCTCCCGCTTCTTTCAATAATTCGTTGTCGCGTCCGAGGATACTAGCGGTAGAAAAGTAAATAACTTGCTCGCACACTGCGGGGTCGAGCAAGTTTAGCAACCGGATGGTTTTGATGACATTCACATCAAACACCGCTTGGGAGCCGCCCCAAGAAGTTGCGGCTAGAATTGCGATGTCTATTGTCTTGAGTAGATTTCCTACTCGTTCAATGTCTAGCAAATCACCTTTTACAATGGTGATGCCCGGTCGAGATTGATAGTCAAATCGTATTTTGTCTGGGTCTCTGACTAGCAGATACAGCTCGTGTTCGGTTTCTTGAATCAGGCTTTCGCTAATGTAGTGACCAATGCAGCCACTGGCACCAGTTACCAAAATCCGCTTGGGTTTCATAAGGGTTGGTCATTCGTCCTTAGTCAAGAATGATTCGTCTTTAGTCCCATGACCACTGACTAATGATTTTTGACTGATTTGGCAGTTTCAAAGAAGAAAGCCACGTTTTCTTCTGGGGTACTGGGTAAAACACCATGACCAAGATTCATGATATGACCTTTGTTTCCGGCTTTGCGAATCGTGTCATAAATGCGATCGCGGATGAACTCTTGTGAACCAAATAAGGCACACGGGTCCATATTTCCCTGTACACCGATGTTAGAGCCAAGTCTTGTCCTGGCCTCTGCCATGTCCACCGTCCAATCTACGCTGACGATATCCGCGCCGGATTGTGCCATCCTCTCCAGAATGCCAGCACTGCCATTGATGTACAGAATCAGGGGAGTATCCGGATGCGTCTGTTTTACCTGGTTGAAAACTCGCTGCTGATACGGTAGAGCAAATGTCTCGTAATCTTGAGGACTCAGTTGCCCTGCCCAAGAATCGAACATTTGAATGACTTGGGCACCGCTATCAATTTGGTAACGGACGTAAGTCGCGATCGCATCCGCCAATTTACCCAAAAATTGATGCAACATTGTTGGCTCTGAAAAAGCCATACTCTTAATAATTGCGTAGTCTTTCGAGCTTTTGCCCTCAATCGCATACGCGGCTAGTGTCCAAGGGGCACCCACAAAACCTAAGACAGTTGCCTTATTGCCGACTTCTTGCCGCAATGTCTGCAAAATTTCCCGGATGAAAGGCAGAGATTCCCCAGGTTCTAGAGGATGCAATTTATCAATTTGCTCCTGGCTGCGGATAGGCGGATCGATGACTGGGCCTCGGCTTTCGATGATATCAAAGGGAATACCGAGTCCTGGCAAGGGAGTTAAAATATCAGAAAATAAAATTACTCCGTCTGGCTCAAAGGCACGAAACGGTTGTAGGGAGATTTCGATTGCCAGGTCTACTTTTTCCGAGCGATCGCGGAACGCAGGATACTTATCCCTTAAATCCCGATAAGCTTTCATATATCTACCCGCTTGCCGCATCATCCACACAGGCGGACGGTCTAAAACTTCCCCACGAGCTGCCCTCAGCAGATACGGATCTTGGGTTGCAACGGTCATCTACACTTCACCTAAACACTTATTTAAAGGCATTTGTTTAGCTTATCATTGTCGGATTCCCCAAGTTTAGTTTTGCGATCGCTTCTCTTGAGTTTTGCCCGCCACTAGAGAGGCAATTCACTCTAAACCTCTCCATAAGGTATCAACTGCTAGAGACACGGAATTTCCGTGTCTCTAGCAGTCGTCAGCTAGCCTAAGTGCCCCTCCTACACGCGAAAAACCCGGCTGCTTGAATCAACCGGGTTTCTCTACTGCGTGCCTTTTTAACTAGCTGTTGATGTTATTTGACAATGCAGATGCCACTAATTTCAACGGTGCATCGCGTCGGTTTCTTAGCCGCATCTAAGTTGCGAGTGGTAGGGTTATAGGTATATTCCCCTGCCTTGAAAACGCGGTTGGGATTGGCACAGTAAGTGTAGGTTTGACCCGATTCGGTAAAGTTCACGACCACCAAAGAATTCTTTGCTGGAGGACAGCTATCCAAAACCGTCAAGCCATACTCATTACGCAACAGTTGGCTTCTTTGATCGTTCGCTGTCGGTTGAGTAGGATTTTGAGCAGTCGTTGTTTTCGGCTTTAAGTCACCACTGCTAATGTCAAAGGTGTACGCTCCTGCTTTGACAAGGCGGTTAGGATTGGCACAGTAATTGTACGTTTGACCGTATTCGGTAAACGTGACAACGACTAAAGAAGTTTTTACTTCCGGACAGGTATCCAGAACCCTCAACCCATACTCATTAAGCAGAGCTTGTTTCCGAGGATCATTTTGAGGTGGAGTTTGAGCCGGTGGATTTTGGGCAACATTCCCAAGCCGGATCTCATTGCTGCTAACGTCATACCGATATTCGCCTGCTTTAATATTGCGGTTAGGATTGGCACAGTAGGTATAGTTTTGACCGTATTCGGGGAAGGTAACAACAACAACATTACTCCTTACCGCCGGACAGTTTTCTAGGACTCTTAATCCATATTCATCTTCTAGAAATTTTTGTCGCGCATCTTTTTGACCGGAGGGAGTTTGAGCTGGTGGATTTTGGGAAGTTGGTGTCTGGCTAATCCCGGAAATCGAAAGCGTGTACCTCCCCCTGGTGTTGTTCTTACCCAACACGCGCAGTTTATATTCTCCAGTCGTCGGCACTCGATACCGCAGCAAACCCGATCGGTCATCGTAGGCAACCTGCGCCCCCGTTTGCGAGGAAACAAGAACTAGGATCGGCAGAAGAGTACTACCGTCTTCTACATCAACAGCCGCAATCACTGCATCGCCTTGTTTGGCGTTAAACAGGAATTCCTCACCATAGGCTCTCTGGACAGGAGTTCCCCTTAGAGATTGGTTTCTAAAGGTGAAGTTGGGAGAGCTGGTACGGATGAACCCATTAACGTTTTCACCATTTTTTATTGCAGTTGCTGCTCCAGCGATATCAGCAATCCCTGTAAACATCATCCCAGCGACAGCTACACTCGCCGCAACCCTATTGACAAATTTACGACCCATCATGGTAGACCCGTTTTCCTACAAACAAGAACTGCTTCCTTGTGTTTGGACAGATGATATCCATCCAGAGTTCCCAGCGTCCAGGCACACCAAACTTTTCAAGCCGGTTTAAAACGCCTGCTCAACTGACGCAATCCAGAAGCGCTTAAGTATTATTACTTGGTAGAGAATAAACTTAAACTGCCGCGATCTGCATCTAACTGAGCGGGGATTCCTAAAGGTAAAGCTGCATTAGGGCCATCGTGACCAAAGGGCAGATTGGAGACAATGGGAATGCTAAGACTCCCTAAGCGATCGCGCAAGACTTCTTCCACTGTCAAGCTAGAAATGTTCGGCGGAGCTTCGCAGCGACTAAAGCGCCCCAAGGCAATGCCTTTGACTTTCTCAAAAGCCCCTGTCATTCGCCACTGCGTTAACATTCGGTCAATGCGGTAGGGAGCCTCAGTCACATCTTCCAAAGCGAGAATGACGCCTGCTAACGGGGGCTGTACGGGCGTGTTCAAAAAATGCGTGGCTACGGTCAGATTGCCGGGGATTAAGATGCCGCTGACCTTACCGCCGCCCCAGCCGACTCCTTTCAAGGGTTCTAGGGGGCGACCTTCCACGCAGTCAAACAGCCGCTGAATCGACCACTCTGGCTCCGCTGACAGGGTGGTTAGCAAGGGGCCATGAACCCCTGCAATGCCAACTTTACTGAGGCTCCACAGCAAGCCAGTGGCATCAGAAAAGCCGATTAGCCATTTGGGAGTGCTGCGTAAAAAATCTCCGATTTTCTTTGTCTGTTCTCTACCCTGCCAAGACCAATCTTCTAGCAAGCGGGCGCTACCATAACCGCCTCTAGCACAGAGAATGCCTTTACATTCAGGGTTTTTCCAAGCGTCTGCGAGGTGTTGGCGGCGGCTTTCATCGCTACCCGCAAGGTAGCCCCACCGTTCCTCAACGCCACTGCTAATTTCGACTTGATAGCCGCGCGATCGCCATATTTCCACACCTTTGTGGAACGCTTCTAGTTCTCGCAAGGCACCACTGGGAGCAATGACTCGCAGCAAATCCCCAGTTTGCAAAGGCGGCGGTAGTTGACACTCGGAAAAATCCAAAATTTTTCAGGTTTAAGTTTTAATTTTGCAAGATATCTCGAAACCATTCTTCCATGCGATCGCCCAATGCTTCCAGAGAATATTCTGCTTCGGCTTGTTGGCGGCACGTATAACGGTCAAGTTTATTAATGCGTCCAATTGCCTCTACCAAGCCCTTCACGCTATCCGGTTCCACCAAAAAGCCCGTCTTCCCATCCTGAATAATTTCAGTCGGGCCACCTCTGGAATAAGAAATCACCGGCACCCCACAAGCAAGCGCCTCAATCACCACATTGCCAAACGCTTCCACCCAGCGAGGCGTCATCAACAACGCCCGACACTTGCCTAGATGCTGTTGCAGTTCGGATGTGGTGAAAAATCCCGCATATTCTACAGGAGCATCCGGATAATCTTGACAAATTTGCTCCCAATATGCACTGTCTTGCATTTTGCCGAAAATTTTGAGGGGAATACCAGTAATTTTGGCAGCGGCAACGGCATCCTCTAAACCTTTTTCTGGGGCAATCCGACCCACCCAAGCCAAGCAGGATGAGGGTTCTGGGCAAAATTGATAAAGTGATAAATCTAGACCACTTCCAAGAATTCGATATTGCGACGGACTGGGAAACGTTTCTGCCTGTGTCAATGTGTAGACGCCAACCGTACCGGGAAACTGAACGGCAATCTGTTCCACGATGCGATCCATCGCTGCCGAGAGAGAACCCATACTCACGAAATGCGCGATCGCTCGATTAAAAAATGGCGTTAGATAGAACGGTAGCCAATCATAGGCAATGTTGAAAATCAGATCGTAGTCAGTTTGGACTTGCCGCGCATAATCCCACATATTGCCCAGCACAGAATTCTCCGGCATCACAATCGGGGCACTTCGTCCTTGAGTCTGAGCCGTCGTCTGGAGTTCTCCAGCAATTTCGACAATTGGAATATCTCCCAGCAGAGAGCCTTGGGGAGCCACAATTTTTAGGGTATGTCCCCGCCGGAGCATCTCTTGAGCAATGTTGAGTAGGGTTAGTTCTACGCCACCCCCCAACCCCGTGCCGAGAGCGCCCACCGAGGTTGAGAGCAACAACAGTTTCACTGGACGATGCAAGATGGACAACTTTGGCACTCTAAACGATAAACAATGAATTTAAACTCTTGTAAAGACGCCGATTTAACGGTTTTCTGATTCCTCTGGCGGATGATTAGAAGAATTTTGGGAATTTGGCAAAGCGGGCAAATTATTATCCGTGCCAGGATTCAAGCGAAGCCGATTTAACTGCCCTATTGCCCACCGCGCTGTTTCCTGAACCTCGGAATCCCGATCTTCAGCAGCGTGACGCAATAAATTACTGACTTGACCGATCGTGTCATAAATTCTCGTCAAATCCCGAATTGCATTTTTGCGAACATCAGGGTTTTCATCTTGCAACGAGATCGCGAGTGCCCGGTTCATCGGTTTGAGGGTACGGGTGCCAATTTGCGACAGCGCCTCTAAGATTAAACCGCGCTGCTGAGAATCCGAGTCGATCATTAGATCCACCAAGGGCTGAATTGCTCTAGAGTCGCCGCATTGTGCCAGCTCCCAGATCGCCTTGCGTCGTTTTGTCGGATCGGCTCCCTGTAAATCTTTAATTAATTCATTAACAATGTCAATTTTGGGGAGGCGAGTGGTTTCTCCTATCGCTTTTGCCTCGTTGCTTCGCAGCCGCGCTAACGGCTTCGCTTCGCTAACTCCTTCGGTTGACTTTTGTGAGGTTGTTCTCCCGTCTAAATTGCTTTTTTCTAAGTTGCTTGTTTCTGAAAAGGTTAAAGCAGAGGCATGATAGCCGTTATTGCCATTTTCATTTTCTATCGGGTGAGCATGGATATCTGCGGGGTGATTGGCATCTTTAGGGTCTTCGTAGCTCCTTTCATCTGCTAGTTCATCAGATTCAGGCTCTAGCTCCTCCTCTCTGTTGAGATTGCCTAACCATTTCAGCAAGAAGTATACTCCTAACCCGACACCAGCAGACGCTGCCGTTAAGCCTAATAACCACCAGAGCCGGTTTGCTCCAGAACTCGCTTTAGCCGCCTTAGGTTTTGGAGTGGGAGCGGGGGAAGATTTTGCGGCTTCAGCTGCCTGAATGCGCTCTTGAGTCGTAGAACCAGCCACTCCGTCAGGCGTTAAACCAACAGATGTTTGAAATTTAGAGACAGCAACTGCTGTCGTTCGCCCATAAGCACCATCTACAGCCCCGTTGTAGTGTCCCAAACTCTTCAGTGACTTTTGAAGTTCTGCGACTTCAACGCCTTGAGAGCCTACTGTGAGGAGGGGCAAATTCTTGTTAGCGGCTGGGGAACTCGACTGAGCCAGTTTTAAGGATACGGGAAAACTGGGGGGGGAAGTCGCGATCGCTAGCGGAAATCCTGTGGAATTCTTGCCCGAATTGGGGGTAAAGCCCAGACAAATAACCCAGGTAACTAGAAGCAATGTGGAGCGGTAGAGCATAGTTTTCGGGAAACCTGTCTAAGTGAATACAACCAGACAAGATCCTTTGCTGATAATTTTCTGCTTAGCTTCTAGTACCAGCATGAAGTTATAAGTTCTAAATAGTTAGCGAGCTTTTCATCCGGATTTTTTGGGCGATTAGCTCTGGAAGAGAGTGTAAATATTGCGCTGATCATAGCAGAAAGTTTCAACTCGCTCTCAATCTTAGCCGTTCGCTTGTCTGCTATCCTATTCATTTCTACCGATTTTGCCAAATCTCAGCTTCAGCTTCTTTCGCTTGTATCGGTAGCGATTGATAGGGTAATGGCTCGGATGGCTCTAACAAGGAAATTTGCTCGGTTTTGCTTTCTTCTGTCACCCTTGTTTCGCTAGATGTAGCGGATCGCCCAAAGCGCAGGATTTGCCAACGCACCTTTTCGGCTATCTTCTCTCGCTGATTAATGAGATAGATACTGACCAGGGTAAAACTCACTCCCAGCCATTGCAGAGGGCTAAGGACTTCAGCCAAAATCAGATTGCCAAACACCAGGGCAAACACAGGTGTCAAAAAGGTGAGGGAGCTGAGACTGGTGAGATTGCCGCTAGAGGCAAAGTAGAAGAATAAACCATAAGCGATCGCGCTGCCAAATACGGCTGCGTAGCTCAACGCTATCCAGCCAGACGAATTTAGATGTACCCATTGCTCCGATTCCCACAGTCCTGAGAGTACAAATAAAGGCAGTCCGCCCAAAATCATGTGCCAGCCAGTTGCCATCACCGGATCGGCATACTGACAAACGAAGCGAATCAGCACTGTTCCGACAGCCATCGACAGCGCCGCCAGCAGCATCAGCCATTCCCCACTTTCAAATAAGTGCGTGAAGCTAAACGAGCCAGCGATCGCGTTGCCGTGGAAGAGATTGATAATCCACTCATTCGGCAAGCCAATTAAACTAATCCCCAGCACTCCTAATGCCAACCCCAGCCAGCCCCACAGTCCAATGGTTTCTCCAAACAACCAACAAGACAGCAAAGCCACGGCTAGGGGTTGAGAGTCAATCATCACTGAACCCAACCCCGCGCCCGTCCGCACTAATCCAAAGGCTAAAAAGCCTTGAAACAAAGCGCCATCAACCAAGGCAAACAAGCTAATCCATAGCCATGCCCGAACGCCTTTGGGTTGAGGTTTCCCCATTAAAAAGGCAGCCAGTAATACCAATACCCCGGCAGGCACCAACCGGATACCAGCCATGAACAGGGGCGTTGTGTTTGGGATAACACCCTTCATTGCTACCATCGCTGTTCCCCACAAGAAAAAGGGGGCAATCAGCAGCAAGGGTGCCAACGGAATTTTGGATTCTGTGAGTTTTAGCTGCATAAAAGTCCTTTGTAGGCGTACATAACAGAGCCAAATCACCGCTTCTATAGGGGGCAAGTCATCGCGAGTTGCCCTTCCGGGAGGTGCAAGCAAGAATCTACAATTTAGAACTTAGCCGCAACCGGATTTCTCGAAAATTTTCCGGTTTCTTGCTCTTTTTCTGGCTGGTTGCGCGTTTATTTACTTAATTGTACTTAATATGTAGTTCTGTTAAGGCGCTTTGGCAAATTGTTGGGATGCCGACAAAAGGGTAAGTTTTTACTTGTAAGTACCTGTTAAATTCGGGGAGCTAGGGAAAACCTTCTTTCTGATAAGCTTTCAGGCTTCACCCGCAAGCCAACGAAACCGATGCAGATCGTGCAAACTAGAGAAAGAGCCAGCATTCCTAGGGAAACATTTACTGTTTTGCAGGATTTGCTTCCTTCTCTAATTCGCTCATTCATTCACGATTCATCGCTTGCCTGCTCATGATCTGGCCTTTTCAGCCTAAGTTTCGTAAACAAATTGCTCGGATTGAAGTGACTGGTGCGATTGGCAGTACTACCCGAAAACAAGTTCTAGAAAGCCTGAAAACGGTTGAAGAACGAAAGTTTCCAGCTTTACTGCTACGCATTGATAGTCCTGGTGGTACGGTCGGGGATTCTCAAGAAATCTATGAAGCCCTGACTCGCCTGCAAAAAAAGGTGAAAATTGTTGCCAGCTTTGGCAATATCTCCGCATCTGGAGGAGTCTACATCGGGATGGGAGCCGAACACATTGTTTCCAACCCAGGCACAATTACTGGCAGTATCGGTGTAATTCTCCGGGGAAACAACCTGGAGCGCTTGCTAGAAAAGATTGGTGTTTCTTTCAAGGTGATCAAATCCGGTCCTTATAAAGATATTCTGGCTTTTGACCGGGAACTCACCGAGCCGGAAAAGAATATTCTCCAAGACCTGATTGACATCAGTTATCAGCAATTTGTGCAAACGGTTGCTGAGGCTCGGAAGCTGACAACCGAAATGGTTAAAAGTTTTGCCGATGGTCGCATTTTCACAGGTCAACAAGCTTTAGAACTGGGGGTTGTTGACCGGCTCGGTACTGAGGAAGATGCCCGCCGTTGGGCTGCGGAACTGGTCGGTCTCGATCCCGAAAAAACGAAGTGTTACACCCTGGAAGAACGCAAACCTTTCTGGAATCGTGTGGTATCGAGCAGAGTTCAGGGGGCATCTAGTCTATCAGCTGGGATAGACTGGTTAGAATTTGAACTTTCTACCAGTGGTCAACCGTTGTGGCTTTACCGACCCTAGTATGAAGTTTAGATTTTAGATTATAGATGATTTAGATGATTCTGAAATCCAAAATCTAAGATTCAAAATCCCAATTATAAAATGGAGGATGCTTGCGTGGAGTGGCGAGTTCGAGCGATTCGCGGGGCAACAACTGCCTCACAGAACACGGCTGAGGCAATTCGAGAAGTGGTAGCGGAACTACTCGATGAATTGGAAGTACACAATCAACTACATCCCGATTTAATTATTAGTGCCACGTTCTCGGTGACGCGGGATCTGGATGCGATCTTTCCCGCTGCGATCGCTCGCTCTCGTCCCCACTGGGACAATGTTCCTCTGCTCGATGTCCAGCAAATGCACGTGGAGGGAGGGTTGGAGCGTTGCATCCGCTTTTTAATTCACGTCAATTTGCCAGCTTCCCACCCACCGATTTACCATCCTTATCTGCGGGGAGCTAAAAGCCTAAGACCGGATTGGAGTTTGTCTCAGGTTAGTTTATCCTCCCAGGCAACGGTTCAGTCGTTTCATCGCTGATGCTTCTTGTCATTAGTGATTCGTCAATGACTAGTGACGAATCACTAATGACATTTATTAGCTATTTTCTAGATTTTTAGACGATTTGCTGTGAAAGCGGATGCCTAAAAAAACGTCATATAAAAAGCTCCAGAAATTTTTTCCTTGCCAGATTCCCAGAGTTTGATAACAGCCTTTTTCATCTAAGAGGGGCTTGGTGGCGTAATAGGCGTTTTGGTAGTGATACCAAGGAATGGAAGGCCACAAATGATGAATAAGGTGGTAATTTTGCCCCATGATCAACAAATTGAGGATGGGGTTGGGGTAGACTCTGGCATTTTTCCAGCGATCGCGTTCTTGATGAGGGCGATGCGGCAGATAATCAAAAAACAATCCCAGCGCCAATCCCACCAAAGCAGAAGGGATAAACCAAAAATTGAGAATGTAGCCTAAGAATTGGTACTGAATTGAGATATAGAAAATCGTCCCGACAAACAAGCGGCTTAAGAACCATTCTAAAAGTTCATATTTTCGCCACAACTGCCGTTTAAAGAAAAATATTTCGTGGTATGAAAACCGCACCGGAATTAACCACAGGGGACCGCCGGTAGAAACGTAATGATCTGGATCGTTTTCCGGGTCATTTACATGGGCATGATGCTGCAAATGAACCCTGGTAAATACTGGGAAGGCAAAGACTAACATCAGGGCGCTGCCATGTCCCAGGATGGCATTGATGACTCGGTTACGATGGGCAGAATTATGACAAGCATCGTGAATCACCGTTCCACAAATGTGCAAGGCGATCGTGTTTGTGATAAAGCAACACCAGTGAGGCCACTCCCAGAGCCAGTAACCAAAGTTTGATAGCACAACCATCGCTACGGCGGTAAGAAACATGAGTAGCGTTGGACTTAGGGACGCAGGCGGTTCCAGGAAATGTCTCGGAACTGTCAGCGGCTTTTGTGCCTCCAACAACATTGTTTTCTCCTTTTTAGTGATTTAAGGGTTTTGCGGGAACTTTGCTTCGGTTTTCCCGTCACTATGGCATCTAGGGGGGTATCTTGTGCAACATTGGATACACGATAAACAGTACCCACTGATTGACAATTTTCAAAAAATACGCTCTATTTTCCTGATTTCTTACCCTTATTTCTACCAGGTAATCGGGGGATTCTAGTCGTGCTTTCGTAGTATACGCTACGGAGACCGATTTATAAAGATTTATGAAATTAGCTCATTTAATTCAAATGATGCTAACGATAGTCAAAAAATATACAGGAGGATTGTTGATATGTCACCACATCTGTCTAGGTTCGCGTCTGGGGCAAAGTCCTTAGTTGCCAACAGTGTGGCTTTATCTGTCGGTGTAACAATTCTACTTAATAGCGGTATTGCCTTTGCCGGTTCTGTTCAGCAAGCGCAACTGCCAGGTGTAGAAGATGAGAAGACTCAGCCCTCGGATGGGGATGTTGTGGTAGACACCGATGGGAGTCCCGATACCACGACTAACCCAGAAACGGAATCAGAGAATAGTACAACTGCTAACAAGCCACGGTTTACCTGCCAGCTAACGAACAGTCAGTATATGGTGATGTATCACCCGAAGAGCCAACCCGATCAAGCTTATGCTTGGGCAACTCCCAGCCCTTTAGGGGGTGGCTGGACTGCTGAGAGACGTTGTAACGAAATTAGTCGCAGATTAGAATCTTATCGACCCGATGGTCTTCAGGAAATGCGGGCATCGGTAGAAAATAACTACAACGTTGTTTGCATCACAACTCAGAAAAATCCAGACTGCCGGATTGTGTTGACTGTGCCTCCAGGTGAAAATCCGCAGTTAATCCGCGATCGCGTCTTCCAAAATATCAGCATTGCTGACAGCGGACAGGTGACAGAGGGCGTCAATACCTTTGTCGGGGGCCGGGATGCTCAGATGCTCAACGATCTATTAAACTTGGGCTTATCTTCCCTTGGCGGAAGCACCAATCGCTCTAGTCGTAGATCGCAAAGCGTTAACCTGCGACCTTTCTTAGATCGAGCGGATGGTGGCACTGGCACCCAGTTGAAAGGCGGAGTGCCTATGCGCTCGAATCGAGCCAATCCTCGACTGAATCCAGGCAACTTCCGTTAAAAGTTATTGATGGGTGATGAGGGACTCAAAACCGCGATCGCATAATTAGCACAATCAATAGAATAGAGAAGATACAAAATTGTTTGGCTTTCCAATATTGAGCGGTCTGGAAGCCAGACAATTTTATTTATTTACAGATTGCGATCGCGTTTGGGATCTAAAACAAATCAAAGCATCCCCAACACTTGAATCTGTCAATGTTACTTTAGGGGTATTGTCAAGAGGCGAAATGCGTAAATATGTCAGCCGTTAGAAATATAAGGCTGTTACTGGTAGTGTTTTCACTCACAGCGATCGCTAACCCGCTTCAACCAGTACAAGCACAGCCGATTATCCCAGCGGCTGACGGCACCGGCACAATCGTTACCCCAGATGGGAACCGCCTTAATATTAGCGGCGGCACGCTTTCAAAGGATCAAGCAAATCTTTTCCATAGCTTTGAGCAGCTAGGGCTAAATTCTGGGGAAATTGCGAACTTTCTTTCTAACCCTAGTATTCAAAATATCTTAGGGCGCGTTACGGGTAGGAATGCCTCTTATATTGATGGCTTAATCCAAGTCACGGGAGGAAATTCTAACCTGTTCTTGATGAATCCAGCGGGGATTATCTTTGGTTCCCATGCCAGCCTGAATGTACCGGCTTCATTTACCGCTACCACTGCCACGGGTATCGGTTTTGGCAGTAATTGGTTTAATGCGATTGGTGCCAATGACTACGCTACCTTAGTCGGAACGCCTACCCAGTTTATCTTTCACACTCCTCAAGCAGGAAGCATTGTTAATGCAGGGAGTTTGGCAGTATCGGAGAATTTAACCCTGTTAGGTGGCACGGCGGTCACTACGGGGCAGCTGAGTGCATCTGGGGGGCAAATTGCTGTAGTCGGTGTACCGGGTGAGAAGTTAGTACGTTTGAGTCTACCTGGCAGTCCGCTAAGTTTGGAAATTCAACCGCTACCTGTCTCAAATACAGCCGCACTACCTTTTTCTCCCCTTTCTCTACCTTCGCTACTAACGGGCGGAAATCTCGCGAATGCCACGGGATTAACCGTCAATAGCGATGACACGGTACGATTGACCGCTTCTGGTGCTGAGATTGGCACACAACCGGGTACGGCCATTGCTTCTGGCACCCTGAATGTATCGGGTCAAACCGGCGGTACCGTCTATGTCTTGGGCAACCAAGCGAGTGTCATCAGTGCCAATATCAACGCTTCGGGCATCAATGGCGGCGGTGTGGTACTCATTGGCGGTGATTATCAGGGTCAAGGCAAAGTCCCAAATGCCTTACAAACATTAGTCACCAGCGACTCGGTGATTTCTGCCGACGCATTGCACAACGGTAATGGTGGAAAAGTTATTGTTTTTGCAGATGATACAGCCAGCATTTACGGGACACTGACAGCACGGGGAGGCGTTTTTTCTGGAAATGGTGGCTTGATTGAAACTTCTAGCAAACAGTTTCTCAATCTCACCAGTACGCCGAATGCCAGTGCTTCTCAAGGAATTGGTGGGACTTGGCTGATTGACCCGACCGATATCACGATTGTCAATAGCGGCGGCGGTGGAATTGGCACTAATACGGTGGATGTTGCCAATATTAATGCTGCCCTAAATACTGGCACCAGCGTCATCCTCGACACGGCAACTGCATCTGGTTCTCCAGGTGCCGGGAATATTACTCAAAATAGCAATGCTTTTATTAGCAAGACATCTGGGGGAGATGCTGCGCTTACTTTGCAAGCTAACAACGACATTATTCTAAATGGAGCGATCGCTTCCAGTAGCGGCAAGCTGAATGTAAATCTTTTTGCTGATAATGACACCAACGGTAGCGGCGCGATCGCCTTTACCAATGCCACGATTAATACTAACGGCGGCAATTTTACAGGAGTCGGTCGCGGAAATGCCACCTACACGAATGGCATTCAGCTCAACAACAGCATCATTAATGTCCAAGGCGGCAATATTAACCTGACGGGTACAGGATTTTTTAGTGGTGCTGGTACTACCAGTAACGGGATTTCAATTCAAAACAACAGTGTAGTGCAATCAACCGGAACGGGCAGCATTACCCTAACGGGTGCAGTTGGAAGTGGGACAGATGGAAATGACGGCGTAGAAATCATCCAAAACTCCAAAGTGAGTTCGGTGAATGGAAATATTAATATCCAGGGTACTGGTAACGGAACTGGCGCTACCAATCATGGAATCCATCTGTCTACAGCTAGCAAGATTGAATCAACCGGGACGGGGAATATTACCCTAATCGGCACCAGTAATGGCACGGGTTTCAACAATGACGGCATTTCGATTGGCAGTAGTGGCACCATTGTCCAATCCAACAGCGGGAATATTACCCTAACTGGCACCAGTGGTACTGGGGTGGGGAGTCAGGATGGAACGGCTGTTTATGCAAGCGGCAGAGTGCGATCGCAAGCGGGCAATATTAACCTAAGCGGCACTGTCAAGGGAACGGGCAGCGACAGCTACGGGATTATTATTGTCTCTGAAGGCGTCGTGGAATCCGTTGGGACAGGGGCGATTACCCTAAATGGCACTGGTGCGAGTGATGCAGCAGGGATTCTTTTACAAGACAGCGGCATTAATCCAACTGGAATTGGGGGTAGCGGTAATATCACTCTTGCCGCTAATGAAATTAATTTTATTGACTCTACGAATCCTGGCACCCCACAAATCAAGGGCAGCGGGACGCTTCAATTGCAGCCTCTGACTTCCAGTTTGGGCATTACCATTGGCGGGACTGTCAACGACAACCGCTTAAATTTAAACACCAGCGAACTCAATTTCTTAGAAAATGGGTTTTCTCAAATCGTCATTGGACGGGCAAACAGTAGTGGTGCGATTACTCTAGCTGGCAACACTACCTTCTTCGATCCCGTTACCGTGCGATCGCCTGTAGGTTCCGGTTCTATAACCACGACAGGTTATACTCTCGCCGGAGATGATAACGCGACGCTTACCCTGCAAGCCAACCAAAATATTACGACTGGCAATATTATCAATTCTGGTCGTCAGATTACGCTAACCAGCTTCCTCGGCAGTATCAACACCAGTGCAGGCAAGCTTGATACTAGCGCTTATAGCGATAACGGCGGCGCGATCGCACTGACGGCTTTTGGCAATCTTACCACTGGTGACTTGGAATCTTGGTCGGTTGAAGGCGATGCCGCGGATATCTCCCTCTCCAGTAAGGCAGGAAGCATTAACACTGGCATCTTGGACGCGACCACTTTTGACGGCGATGGCGGTGCGATCGCCCTAACAGCTTTTGGAGAAATTACAACAAAAAGCTTGCAAACTTGGTCGGATTATGGTTTCTCTGGAGAGATTACCCTGTTTGCCAATGGAAAGATTACCACGGGCGATCTAGATTCTCGCTCCTATGATTCTGGGATTGGAGGTGATATTACCGTTACTAGCAGTGGGGGAAGTCTCAGAATTGGAGATTTGTTCTCCTACTCTCAGACTAACGACGCGGGTTCAATTAACTTGTTTGCCCCTAAGGGCAACATTACCACTGGTATTCTCAACACAGGCTCTTATGGTCTGGATGCAGGCATTCCGGGGAACATCACCCTTACCGCCGGTAGCAACATTACCACCAACTACATTCATGCTTTTTCAAACGGTTACGGCGATGGGGGAGAGATTTCTCTGACAAGCTATACAGGAACGATTGGCACCCAACAAGTGCGATCGGATTCAGTAAGTGGCGACGGAGGCGCGATCGCATTTGATGCAAATGGCAATATTATTACCGCTGACTTGTACTCTTTCTCCAATAATGGGGATGCTGGTGATATCTCTCTCTACAGTGACCAGGGAACGATTAATACTGGGTTGTTAAATGCAACTTCCTCTGAAGGTTTTGGGGGCGCGATCGCATTTGATGCAAATGGCAATATTACTACCGCTGACTTGTACTCTTTCTCAAACGGTGGCGATGCGGGTGATATCTCTCTCTACAGTGACCAGGGAACTATCAAAACGGGAGTAGTTAATGCCACTTCCTCTGAAGGTTTTGGGGGTGACATTGACCTAGACGCTTTCGGCAACATTATCACCGCTGACTTGTACTCTTTCTCCAATAGTGGGGATGCTGGTGATATATCTCTCTACAGTGACCAGGGAATTATCCAAACTGGGTTATTAAATGCAACTTCCTCTGAAGGCGTTGGGGGCGCGATCGCATTTGATGCAAATGGCAATATTACTACTGCTGACTTAAACTCTTTCTCCAATAGTGGAGATGCTGGTGATATCTCTATTTACAGCGACCAGGGAACTATCAAAACTGGGTTGTTAAATGCAACTTCCTCTGAAGGGTATGGGGGATGGATCACCCTAGAAGCCAATGGCAACATTACCACAGGTAAGGTGGAATCCTGGTCAGTCGCGGGCGACGGCGGTGATATGTCTATTTACAGTGAGCAGGGAACTATCAAAACTGGGTTGTTAAATGCAACTTCCTCTGAAGGGTATGGGGGATGGATCACCCTAGAAGCCAATGGCAACATTACCACAGGTAAGGTGGAATCCTGGTCAGTCGCGGACGATGGCGGTAATATCTCCCTCTACAGTAACCAGGGAACGATTAATACTGAGTTATTAGATGCAACTTCCTTTGAAGGCGTTGGGGGCGCGATCGCCCTAGAAGCCAATGGCAACATTACCACAGGTAACGTGGAATCTTGGTCAATTAATCATGATGGAGGAGCGATCGCCCTCAACAGCATTACGGGATCGATCGATACCAAAAATGTGTCTTCTGACTCGCAGAGTGGCAACGGGGGAGCGATCGCCCTAACGTCTAACAACGGCAATATTACTACCAGTACCATCAATGCCCAAAGTATGGGAAGTGGTACTGGAGGAACTGTGAATATTACTGCTGGTAAATTCTTTCGGGCTACAGGCATTTTTGTAGACCGCAACAGCCTAAATTCCAGCATCTCCACGGCTGGCGGAACCAACGGCGGTAACATCACCATCCGTCACAACGGCAGCACCACAACTCCCTTCATCATCGGCAATGCTAGCCTCAACGGAACGGCTGGATCGATTACTAGTGGCGCAAGCAATACGATTGCGACAATCTTTTCAGTACCCGTACCGCCTGCCACTTACATCCAGGGCAACATTAAAATCATCACCTTCAGTCCGGCTCCCAATCTGATTCCCGCTAAAACCCCCTCGCAGCCCGTCGGAATCCCACAGCAAGAAGCATCACAACCGCAGGGGACTACTGCGCTTTCCCCCCCAGCCAATGCCAGTCAGTCCCTGGTGGAAGTTGATTCTGCATTGGCTCAAATTGATGAACCTTTCACCCAGGAATACGAACAATATCTGGGGGTGAACGATACCCCCACGATGAGCCTTACCGATGCCCGTAGTACCCTGCAAGGCATTGAGGCATCCAGCGGTATCAAAGCGGGACTCATTTATGCAATGTTTATTCCCACAACTTTGACAGTAAATGAGGCAAAAAGCCCATCCTCCTCAATTCACCAGAATACTGACAGCCTAAAACCCCAAAAAACAGAAAATCCTCAAGATCATCTGGAACTCCTACTGGTGACGGCAGAGGGACAACCGATTCGGAAACGACTTACGGGTGCAACACGGGAAAAGGTTCTCAAACTTGCCGACCAATTCCAGACGCAAGTGACTAACGTTAAAAGCTCTCGTAGCTACATAGCCCCCTCTCAGCAGATGTATCAATGGCTGCTAGCACCCCTAGAGAAAGATTTACAAAAACTCGGTATCCAGAATCTTGTCTTCCTCATGGATGGGGGCCTACGCACGATCCCCATCGCTGCTCTCCACGATGGTAAAGCGTTTATCCTTGAGCGCTACAGCGTTGGTTTGATGCCCAGCCTTAGCCTCACTGATACTCGCTACCAGAGTTTGAAAAATGCTCAAGTTTTGGCAATGGGGATCTCAACGTTTACGGATGAAAATCCTTTACCCGCAGTACCGAGGGAATTATCCGCAATCGTGCCCTATCTGTGGAAAGGCAAGTCCTTTCTCAATGAGGATTTTACTCTCAAGAATCTGAAGGCACAGCGTCAAAAACAACCATTTGAGATTGTACACCTGGCAACTCACGGAGAGTTTAATCCAGGTTCCCCTAGCAACTCCTACATTCAGTTATGGGACACCAAGCTGCGACTCGATCAGTGGCGGGAATTGGGATGGAATAACCCACCTGTAGAGTTATTAGTGCTGAGTGCCTGCCGCACAGCAGTAGGCAACGAGCAAGCGGAGTTAGGCTTTGCGGGATTAGCCGTGCAAGCAGGGGTGAAATCGGCGTTGGCAAGTTTGTGGTATGTCAGCGATGAGGGGACTCTGGGGCTGATGACAGAATTTTACGAACAATTAAAAACAGCTCCGATTAAGGCAGAGGCGCTACGTCAGGCTCAGTTGGCGATGCTCAAGGGGCAGGTGCGGCTGGAGGGTGGAAGGTTGCGGACTCGCGGTGGAGATATCTCTTTACCACCCCAATTGCTAGGCATTGGAAATCAAGTCCTCTCTCATCCTTATTATTGGTCTGCTTTTACAATGATTGGCAATCCTTGGTAAAAGTCATTATTCCTTAGTACCAGCAAATCAAGAATAGTGAAGTAGACAAATCAAACTCGTTTGAGTACTGGGTTTCGCACCTCAAAAGTCACGCTCTCAACGCCGAGAACACCCCTGCATGAGGGATAACTCAGCCGACAAAATGACAGGTTTTAATTGGGTTCTCTTACTGAATGGCTAGTGACTAATCACTAAGAAACTGCCAAGAGGGAAGCTTTATCCCGACGTTCTAAAAAATTTTCAGCTTTCATGATTGCGTAGAGGTTGACATCAGCTTCTAAGAGACAGGCGTGACCGCTCTTCGGTAGCACTACCATTTCGGCGTCGGGTAGGCAAGAAGTTAAGCGTTGGGCTTCGCTTACAGAGGGAAGTAGCCGGTCTGTGCCTCCAGCAATTACCAGGGTGGGTTGAGTGATGCGACGTAATTGGGAAGCATCAACATCAAAATCTCTGATCAGAGACAGTCGCCAAAGGACAGTTTTTGGGGGTACGGAGTGGATAGCGTCTAGAAGGGCACGGCGATCGCGCGGTGCAACCCGTTCTAAATGAGCCAAAAATGGCAATAACCACACCGATCCCGCTCGGTAGAGGACTTCCGGTATCCAGCCACTCACCAGCGATCCCCAAGCCAGCAAAGGTCGCTGATTAAAGGAAGAAGCGGGATTAATCAAAATAATTCGGTCAAATAGTTCGGGCGCTCGTAGAGCTACTTTCATCACCAAGCAGCCCCCAAATGACTCGCCGCACAAATAAACTGACCGTTGTGGCTGTTTTTCCACTTCCGCTTTAATCAGCGCGACCACTTGTTCTGTGAGATCGTCCCAGCTAGTCAAGTCATCGGCTGGAATTACCAAACAACGGATATCAAAGGCTGCCTCTAACCCCTCGGTCTGCGCTCGCAGCAATTGACCCGTGCCATCCATGCCTGGAAGGAACACAAACAGTGGGTGGTCTGGATTTAACAGCCT
Organism: Coleofasciculus sp. FACHB-1120; assembly: GCF_014698845.1. Taxonomy (NCBI): domain Bacteria; kingdom Bacillati; phylum Cyanobacteriota; class Cyanophyceae; order Coleofasciculales; family Coleofasciculaceae; genus Coleofasciculus; species Coleofasciculus sp. FACHB-1120. The sequence goes on from NZ_JACJTV010000003.1 coordinate 142,578, forward strand.
GGGGGTGAGAAAACAAGGATGGCTTTTTACGTCTGGCATTTCGTAATGTCCATTTAAAAACAACAGGTCAAAGATTTATTGCTTTCTTGGGGGTGGGTGCGAACAATTCGAGGACTCAAGGCACTTCAGCGAACAACCAATAAAGTTCTAATTCTTCAAGGTGATAACTCCTGAGAGCTGATCTTGCCTATTTAACCTACTCGTAGGTTATCTTCCTGTAGACGTAGGTATTAATTCTTATTCTAAGGCAGCCTCCTATGGTCGTGAACTAATAAGAAACCTGACGAAGTAAACCCGCTATTTCTTCCTGACAATAATTGATAAGACTAGCAACAGCAGTTTTGGCTTGTTTTCCTTGATATTGTTCCCGCGCTTGAGGCGTAATCCAACGGGGACGCCCAATCAGGATGCTAGATCGACGGTAAACGACCATTGGATGCCAGCCTGTCTGTTTAAATAGGGGTTCGGAAGGGTCAAATAAACTTAATAATTGCAGAGGGATTGCAGAATTATTGGTTTCTTCCTGGGATGCGATCGCGACAGGTAAAATTGCCAAATTTTGCACCGGCGCACGTAAAGCCAAATGGGCAAATCCCCGGTGAAAGGTTTTCATTTCATTCGGCTGAGTTAGCTTTACCATCGGTTGGGCACCTTCTGGAAATATTCCAACCACCTGCTGGGTCTGCAACAGCCGAATCGCCTTATTAAAGAAATCTTGCTGGCGGTGTTCTGGCGTCTCTAAAGGGAAACAACCCAGCTGATGGACAATGTCCCGCATCACGGGCACTTGACCCATATAGTGATGACAGGCAAACCGAATCGGACGATTTAAAGCTGCCATTAGTAATGGCGCATCCATGACGCTGCGATGATTGCTCACCACTAAAACGCCACCTTCTTGAGGAACGCGATCTTGATGGTACATATACATCTGCGTTCCCAATGCCGAAAGCAGCAAACGAGAAATCTGTAAAGGGTTATCTGAAGACATGCTTTCTATAGGCTTTTTTGCAGGCAGGGCGATCGCAGAAGCCAACAGGCAATTGGCTTGATTGTAAATCGCTAGAGTCTTGAGAGAGACTGCGTTTGACCCTTTCTCTTGACTCTTGAGCGAACTGTCCATTTTTTACTTAGTCTGGACTTTATTCATTGACTAGAAGCGATCGCTCACCCCAAAACTTAACTTTTCTTAATATAATTATTAACCTAACGTCCTCGCCTATGCGAATCCCTTAGGGTAGATAGGGTAAAAATAGTCAGTAAAGATTTTTTACGATTTTATTCCGGTCAAGAAAAAGTGACAATTTATACTTGTATTGCCAGAAGCTAAGTGGAACTCTCAAAACAAGATAACGAAAAGATACAAAATTGCAGCCCGAAGTATATGATCAAAAACAAGAAAGGGGGTTGTTTTTTATATTTATGAGTGCTAATCATACAGGTAAAAATACATTTGCAATTACTACACCGCTGTATTACGTAAACGACGTACCCCACATTGGCAGTGCTTATACAACAATGGCGGCGGATGTGGTGGCTCGGTTTGAACGACTCCGGGGAAAGTCTGTGCTGTTGATTACCGGCACGGATGAACACGGACAGAAAATTCAGCGCACAGCCGAAATGAAAGGGCTTGCACCACAAGCTCACTCTGATGAAATTGCGGCTGGATTCGACATTCTTTGGCAAAAGCTCAACATCCAGTACGATCGGTTTATCCGCACGACAAACTCCCGCCACCACGCCATTGTCAAAGAGTTTTTCCTGCGCGTCTGGGAAAAAGATGACATTTATTTGGGGCAACAAAAGGGCTGGTACTGTGTCTCCTGCGAAGAATTCAAAGATGAGCGCGACCTTTTAGAAGGGCACCACTGCCCCCTTCACCCCAATAAAGAAGTCGAGTGGCGGGATGAACAAAACTACTTTTTTCGCCTCTCTAAGTATCAAACTCATCTGGAAAACTTGTATCACAAGCAACCAAATTTTATCCAGCCAGAAATTCGCCGCAATGAAGTTTTGAGCTTTGTCAGCCAAGGGCTTCAAGATTTCTCTATTTCGCGAGTAAACCTAGACTGGGGCTTCCCAATACCCGTCGATCCCAGCCACACTATCTATGTTTGGTTTGATGCCTTATTGGGTTATGTTACAGCGTTACTTGAACCGGATAGCGACCCAACGCTAGAGAATGCTTTATCTAAGTGGTGGCCAATTAATATGCACCTGATTGGTAAAGACATTCTGCGGTTTCATGCGGTTTATTGGCCTGCCATGTTAATGTCAGCTGATCTGCCCATGCCGGAGCGAATATTTGGACATGGCTTTCTGACAAAAGACGGACGAAAGATCAGTAAAACGGTGGGTAATACCATCGATCCGGTCGCCTTGGTCGAACGCTACGGGGCAGAGGCGATTCGTTACTATTTTCTCAAGGAGATTGAATTTGGGCAAGACGGAGATTTTAACGAAATTCGATTTATTAATATCCTCAATGCTGATTTAGCAAATGACCTGGGCAATTTACTCAATCGGACGTTGAACATGGCAAAGAAATACTGCAATGGCATCGTGCCTGACTGCTCATCTGAAAACATCCCCGCAGATAACACAATTAAAGCAATTGGTCTTGGTTTAGGCGATCGCGTTGCTCAAGCTTATGAATCTCTGGCTTTTAGCAAAGCGATCGCAGATATTTTCACTTTAATTCGAGCCAGTAACAAATTTATTGACGATCAAGCTCCCTGGACTTTATACAAACAGGGTCAACAGCAGGCCGTCGAACAAGTCCTGTATGCGGTTCTAGAATCTGTTAGACTAGCAGCTTATCTGCTATCACCGATTATTCCCACCGTCAGCAGTGACATTTACCAACAGCTAGGTTTTTCAATTGACTTTAATAACAAAACGTTAATAGATGTTTCGGCTGCGTTTTCCGCCCATGCCACTTGGGGAACACTAACTGCAAGACAAGCTTTAGGTGAAGCCAGACCTGTTTTTCCAAGGCTGGAACTCCCCTAAATAGTTTCGTCTTAGTAGCTAATAGCTGTTGGCTGTTAGCGGCTTGACCATTGGGTGCTGCTACATACAAAAGTAAAGACTCTGGTACAGACCGCTCTCTCACAAGCTAAAAGTTCATCAAAATCGCTAATTGCTTTTTTCATAAAAAAATCGAGGCATAACAATCATGTTGAATAATTTCAGCAGTAACGACTCTGTATTTACACCAGAACAGGTTTTAGAAAATCGTGGTCGTGTAGCAATTTTCATCGATGGATCAAATCTATTTTACGCAGCTCTACAGCTCGGTATAGAAATTGACTACACTAAGCTGCTGTGCCGCTTAACCGCTGGGTCTCGCTTGTTGCGCTCTTTCTTTTACACCGGAGTCGATCGCACGAATGAAAAACAACAGGGTTTCCTGTTGTGGATGCGTCGCAATGGCTACCGGGTCATTGCCAAAGACTTAGTACAGCTACCGGATGGTTCTAAAAAAGCTAATTTGGATGTGGAAATTGCTGTCGATATGATGGCTTTAGTGGGATCTTACGATACCGCTGTTCTCGTCAGCGGAGATGGGGATTTAGCTTACGCCGTCGATGCCGTTAGCTATCGAGGTGTCCGCGTGGAAGTGGTCAGTTTGCGCTCCATGACCAGCGACAGTTTGATCAATGTATCAGATCGATATATTGATCTGGATAGCATCAAAGAAGATATCCAAAAGACGCCCAGACAAAATTATACCTACCGTCCACTTTCTGGCATTGGCTTTATGGATGACCAAGAAGATAGATAACGCCAACTAAAGAAAAAAGAAATTTATAGGCAAAAGAAATGAAAAAAGTAGCTTCTCGCAAAAAATTATTTCTTTTGCCTATTTACTTTTTACTATTCACTTTTTTAGTTAGTGCTTGTAATACCGAGAAACGTGCGGAGAAAAAGATCCAGAAAGATACTGCCTCCGTGACAGATTTCGAGGGAAGTTTGGTATTTCAAAATGTGACCCTGGATCAGGCAGATGAGCAAGGAAGACCTTTGTGGAAAGTGAAGGCGGAGCAAGCGGTTTACACCAAAGATAAGAAAGCTGCTCGCATCCAAAAGCCTAGCGGAGATTTGTTCCAAGATGGAAAATTGGTTATGCAAATCACCGCAGATAGTGGGGAAGTTCAAGAGGATGGTAAAAAAATCTTTCTAAAGGGTCAGATTGTTGCTACAGACCCCCGCAACGGGGCAGTTTTAAAGGGAAATGAACTAGAGTGGCGACCGAAGGAAGACCTTTTGATCGTGCGTCAAAATCTTGTCGGCACTCATCAAAAGATGGTGGCGACAGCGAATGAAGGACGATATTTTAGCCGATCCCAGCAAATGGAATTATTGGGTCAAATTGTTGCAACATCGAAAGACCCAGCGGTACAAATTAGAACCGAGCATTTAGTGTGGCAAATTCCCCAGCAGATGGTAGTTGGCGATCGCCGCATCCAGATTGACCGCTACACAGGCAATCGCGTGACAGAGCAAGCAGCGGGAGATTCTGGTCAGGTAAACCTGAAAACAAAAATAGCAACGCTGACAAAGAATGTTCAGATGACTTCTTTAGAGCCGCCAGTGCAAATCGCCGGGAATTCTGTCACCTGGAACCTTACCACACAAATGGTTACGTCAGACCAACCCGTGAAAGTGGTGCATCAACAGCAGCAAGTGACGCTGACAGGGAACCGGGGTCAGGTGGATCTGAAGGGAAAAGTGGCTCGTCTGATTGGTGGCGTCCAAGGTGTTGGCAGTCGGAATAAATCCCAACTTTACGCCAATCAGGTGATTTGGAATATTCCAACTGAAGAATTCGATGCTCAAGGCAATGTAATTTATCATCAACAAGTTGACCCGCCGCTGCACCTGACGGGTTCCAGAGCAGTCGGTAAGTTTCAAGGTCAAACGGTTGTTGTCACGGGTGGCGGTGGTGCTAGTGGCAGTAGTGGCAGGGTGGTGACGGAAATTATTCCTTGAATCGGTAGGCGATGGTCATAAAAACCAAAACGTTATAGGAATCCTATTTGAGTCGTAAGATGCCAACAGTTTAGATCCCCGCCTTCTTAGAAAGTTGGGGATCTCTCCTTCACAAATCATAAGGCGGGTTGTGGGATATTATCGTCGCGCTTGAAAATCTGAGAGAATTTCATTGCGACTGGCGTCACCAAGAAATCCAGCAATATCAGGTCGCCCAGTGCTAGGAAGAATTGCTGCTGGTAAAGTGGGGGGAACGCCCCATCGTTGCACCAGTTTTTGAAGTATTTGGTCTTGCTGTTTTCTAAAACCATCGACATCACCACCCCGATTGATGATGGCAAAGCAAACCAGACCGCGATCGCGTGTTGGCATTACCCCAGCCAGGGCGCTAACATCCCGCAGGGTGCCCGTTTTGATAATCGTGCCTGAAGGGATGTGGCGGGAGACCATCGTTCCTCGGCGATCGCGTCCCGATACCGGGAAGAGATCGGCGACTGTCAGCTGATGGGGTTGTAAATAACTTTCAATCGCCGTCAGCATTCCGCAAACAGCGCGGGGCGAAATGCGATTTTCTACCCCTAAACCAGAGCCATTTACCAGCTGAACTTCCTGTTGGGGAACCCCAGCAGACGTAGCCCCCAACTGAGCGACAGCAGATGCCCCCCCAAGGGCTTTTGCCAGCATCTCCGCCATGTCGTTGTTGCTGTAAATGTTCATTTCCTTGAGGATTTGTGCCAAGGACATTGAGCGATGACGCAACAACAAAATTTGCTTGGGAATTGGAATCGACGAAACTTTGACCGAACCCGCGATCGCAATTTGCGGCTTTGGCGTTCCGGGCGGCATTAAGTTGTATAGATATTGGGCATCTCTAGGCCATGAGGTAGGATTAAATGCTTGCTTGAGCATCTGACCCGCCATATAAGGGTGAGATTGGTAATTCATGTAAAAATCGCCCACAATTACCAAGTTGCCGTTGATGCGGCGGATGCCCCGTTTATTTAAAGCATTCCCTAGAGCGATCGCTTCTTCCCAGACAAAAAAGGGATCGCCACTGCCATTAATCACCAAATCTCCCTGCAAAACCCCATTTTTCACGGGTCCAGTTGTGCCGATTGAGGTTTCAAACTGATGACCCGGTCCCCAAGTTTCCAATGCAGCGGTAGAAGTCGCAATCTTGGTCAAAGAAGCAGCCGGTAAGGGAATATTTCCCTGGTTCGTTGCCAGGGGCAACGAACCAGACTGAATCCACACCCCTTGAGCCGCCGCTGTCATGCCTTTAGCACTCCAGCCCTTCAAGTATTGCTGCATCGTGTTTTCAGCTACCGGGTCGGTCGCCATCGATAGGGAAAACAAGGGAACGCCCCGCCACGCTATCAGTTGGGCAGTGTCTATCTCAGTTGTTTTCACCCCAGCCATATTCATCCACAGCGCCACCAAACCAGAGCCAAATAATTGCAACATTCCTCACTTTCCTTTATTCGTTAAACACAGAGCCTGCCGGATGTGCAAGCTACAACAAAAGCCAAAAGCGGAAATCACTTCCGCCAGAATGAAGATATTTCTTCGAGAGTCCGTGTATCTGTAAAGCACACGCAGGAAACAGGAATGAGTCATGGGTTAAAGAGTGAAAAGGGATAAACTCTCCTGTACGACAACCAGTTCTCTATTTTTACCTAATTTAGAAGTACCATTTTTTTTCACCCTTCTTTTATTCATCCATCCTCTGTCCTCTTTCAGCCTTCCGGATTGACCCCAGTTTCTCCAGGAGTCATCGGGTACTGGTAGAATTTTTAAGGTTTATATCACTTTGATCAATGGGATCGACTCGCGCACGGATCGCAATTGACGCTATGGGTGGCGACCATGCCCCCGCTGAAATCGTTGCTGGAGCGCTTAGGGCACAGGAAGAATTAGACGTAGAGGTTTTGCTGGTGGGCGATCCTCATCAGATTGAAGCTTCCCTAGGGCAACACACCAGTTCTCATCTTCCTCAAATTGTGCCTTCTGAGGGCACAATTGAAATGCACGAGGAGCCTCTAAGTGGTTTAAAACGCAAGCCCAAGGCTTCGATCAACGTCGCAATGGATTTGGTAAAACAAAAACAAGCCCAAGCAGTAGTGTCAGCGGGTCACTCAGGAGCCGCTATGGCATCTGCTCTGCTGCGACTGGGACGCCTTCGGGGGATCGACCGACCCGCCATTGGGGCAGTTTTGCCAACGATGATCGCCAGTAAATCGGTGCTAATTCTCGATGTCGGCGCAAATGTCGATTGTCGTCCTAAGTATTTGGAGCAGTTCGCACTAATGGGGTCGATTTATAGCCAGTATGTACTGGGTATAGACGTTCCTAAAGTGGGGTTGCTCAACATCGGGGAAGAAGAGTGTAAGGGGAACGATCTGGCAGTTCGCACTTACCAAAGGCTGCAAGACAATTCGCAAATTTGCTTTACTGGCAATGCTGAAGGGCGAGATGTCCTGACGGGTAACTTTGATGTGGTCGTTTGCGATGGTTTTGCTGGCAATATTTTGCTGAAATTTGCGGAAGCAGTTGGTGAGGCGGTATTACAAATCCTCCAGGAAGAGTTACCTCAAGGATTGTGCGGTCAAATCGGCACAGCTTTGTTGAAACCAAACTTGCGGCGCATTAAGCAGCGGGTGGACCACGCGGAACATGGCGGTTGCTTGTTATTAGGGGTAGGAGGCATTTGTATTATTAGCCACGGTAGCTCCCAGGCTCCATCAATTTTTAACGCGATTCGCTTGGCGAAAGAAGCGGTTGATAACCAGGTACTAGAGCGAATTCAGTCTCAAGATATCAGTGCTAAACAATCGACAGTCGGCGAATAGGCAAAAGTGTAAAGGATGAAGTGTAGAATGTGACATTCTAGCGTCGATCGTTTAGAATTAATCGATTTAGCTAAAAGCTAAAATGCTAATAGCTGATACCTAAAGACCCCAGCAAGCATGGAGAGCAATGTTGCAACAAACAGGCGTCGGCGTCGCCATTACCGGAAGCGGCTCTGCGATCCCCTCAGTTTCCCTGGATAATCAAGGACTAACTCAGCTGGTAGAAACTTCCGATGATTGGATTGCTACCCGCACGGGGATTCGTCAGCGGCGGCTGGCGGGTGAGGAGTCCTTAAGTGCGATCGCCACCCTTGCGGCACAAAGAGCGATCGCAATGGCTGGGATTGCTCCAGAAGACCTGGATTTAATTATTTTGGCAACTTCCACTGCTGATGATTTGTTTGGAAGTGCCTCATCAATTCAGTTTCAACTGGGAGCATCCAGGGCGGTAGCTTTTGATTTAACAGCAGCTTGCTCTGGATTTGTCTTTGGTCTGGTCACGGCATCGCAGTTTATTCGCACCGGCGTCTATCAAAATGTCTTGCTGATTGGGGCTGATATTCTGTCGCGCTGGGTAGATTGGTCAGATCGGGGAACCTGCGTGTTATTTGGGGATGGTGCCGGTGCCATTGTTATGCAGGCGAGTGAGCGCGATCGCTTACTCGGATTTGAACTCCGCAGTGATGGAACCCAGCACCAATCCCTCAGCCTAGCCTACACGGCACAGCCCAAAGAACTGGTTCCTGGAATCAATGTCCAAGCTGGCACTTACCACCCCATTACCATGAACGGCAAGGAAGTCTATCGCTTTGCCGTGCAAAAAGTACCGGAAGTGCTGGAAAAAGCAATGTTTCGAGCAAGTATCAGCATTGAACAAATTGACTGGCTGCTTTTGCATCAAGCCAATCAGCGAATTCTTGATGCTGTCGCTCAACGCTTAAAAATTCCTACCGAAAAAGTCATTAGCAATCTTGCTAACTACGGCAATACTTCTGCTGCTTCCATTCCTTTAGCGCTGGATGAAGCAGTGCGAGAAGGCAAAATTAAACCAGGAGATATTATTGCTAGTTCGGGATTTGGTGCGGGTCTGACTTGGGGCGCAGCGATTTTCCAATGGGGCAGATAAATCAATTTTAGATTTTTATTTTGCGGAGGTCGGAGATTCTCCACCTCCGATAATTTTCGAGAAGGGATCGGCAATGGGTAATCAAAGTAATGAGTGTTAAGGATTGAGTTTTAAGGCAAGAAGAAAATTCTTTAAGCCAAAACTCAAACGCGATCAATCGCGCCTCTAAAACTGAAAACTTTTCTTCAATTACCCATTACTAATCGCCAATTACGAATTACCAATTACCAATGACCAATGACAAAGACCGCATGGGTGTTTCCTGGGCAAGGTTCCCAGGCAATCGGAATGGGAGTAGATTTATTAGACTTGCCAGAGGCGAAGGCTAAGTTTGAGCAAGCCGAGCAAATTTTAGGCTGGTCTGTACCAGAAATCTGTCAGAGTCAGGAAGATAAATTATCCCGCACTCTTTATACCCAGCCCAGCCTGTATGTGGTAGAAAGCATTTTGGCGGATCGAATGCAAGCTGGGAGACATCAACCTAACCTCGTTGCCGGTCACAGCCTGGGAGAATACGTCGCTCTCTATGTCGCCGGTGTTTTTGACTTTGAGGCTGGGTTGCGCCTGGTCAAACGTCGGGCAGAGTTTATGGATAGCGCATCCGATGGCATGATGGCGGCTCTGATTGGGTTTGACCGCGAACAGCTAGAACAACAAATTCAGCAGACGCCTGACGTTGTATTAGCCAACGACAACAGTTCTGCTCAAGTCGTCGTCTCTGGAACCCCGAAAGCGGTGGAGGCAGTGCTAAGCCAGGTAAAGGTAAAGCGCGTTGTCCGCTTAAATGTTTCAGGAGCCTTTCACTCGCCCTTAATGGCGGAAGCCGCCGCTGAGTTCCAGGCAGTTTTAGAGTCAGTTCCGTTTAATTCTGCTCAAGTGCCAGTACTGTCAAATGTGGAACCTGTCCCCTGTGTGGACGCTGATATTTTAAAAGAGCGCCTCATCCGTCAGATGACCGGCTCGGTGCGGTGGCGAGAAATTTCTCTAGAATTGCCAGTACAAGGAATTTCGCAGGTTGTGGAAATTGGGCCAGGGAAAGTTCTCACGGGTTTAATTAAACGAACTTGCCCCGATTTAACCTTAGAAAACGTGGGTAGTGTTGCAGAGTTGCCGAACTCAAAATAAAGTCCAGCGACAGCGACAGCGCACGAGAGTGAGAGAATGGAAAAATTCTCTCCTTCCCTCATTAGCCAGGGAAGGGGAAAAATCAGACAAGGTGGTTAAAGGTTTACAGCGAGAGTACGGTGGATAGCGAATTATCTAATTTGGGCAGAAGCCGCGAGCCTGTTTCGAGTTTAGTTCTATACCATCTGTTTAAGTGGTCAGTGGTCAGCCCCGTGCTTCATGCTTACCTGCGAGGTCGGATTTATGGGTGTGAACATGTGCCTCCATTGGGACCGCTTCTAGTGGTTAGCAATCATGCCAGTGATTTTGATCCGCCGATTTTGTCCTGCTGCGTGCGACGACCCGTCGCCTATATGGCGAAGGAAGAACTGTTTCGAGTCCCAGTTTTGAAGCAGGCAATTAAGTTGTATGGTGCTTATCCGGTGAAGCGAGGTTCGGCAGACCGGAGTGCAATTCGTTCGGCGCTGACTCTCCTAGAGGAAGGATGGGCGGTTGGTCTCTTTTTGCAAGGAACGCGAACGCCAGACGCCCGGATTTCAGACCCTAAGCTAGGTGCCGCGCTGATTGCCGCCAAGGCGAAGGTGCCGCTGCTGCCCGTTAGTTTGTGGGGTACGGAAGCGATTTTCAAGAAAGGGTCGCTGGTTCCGCGTCCGGTGCCAGTAACGGTGCGGATTGGTCAGGTAGTTGATCCTCCTAATTCAACAGACCGGGATGAGTTACAGGCAGTAACGCAAAAATGCGCGACAGCGATTCATGCGTTGCACGATTTAGGTCGTTGACGGATTTCAAATTATAAGATTTTCTCGACGAAATTAAAACGTTGGGATGATGTACTTACAGTTGCGCTTTCAGTAGGATTAGGTTATTCCAAATCTGTCTGAATATGCGGCTATTGCTTCATTCAATAAAGAAATGAGTCAATCAGCTGGATTCTGTATTCAATCATCATCCCAAAAAGAAAATGAGCGAACCTTCTGCCAAGTATCTTTTGCAGCGACTGAACAATTTGGCATTGGTTAGATTTTTGCTTTTCGTTGCTTCTGGTTGGGCTTTTGTAAAAATTTTAGCTTACTTTGAAACAGTTATTGTCATTTTTACATTTGCAGCTATTGTTGCTTTTCTACTGAGTTATCCCGTGCGATCGCTAAATCGCTTTTTGCCACACGGTGTAGCCGTTACTGTGGTCTTTTTTATAGGGATGATAGTAATCGCTAGTCTTACTGTCACAGTTGGCTTAACCGTTGTATCGCAAGGTCAACAATTAATTTCTAGTTTAACGACTTTTTTCAATTCTTTAATTCCTCTGGCTTATCAAATAGAAAAATATTTTTTAAGATTTAATGTTCAAGTGAACTTGAGCATAATTCAAGAAGAATTTCAAAATCAAATTATCTCATCGCTGGGGTTTGGAATCGGTTATAGCTTAACAACAATACAAGCCTTTTTTGCTAATTTTCTTAATTTGATATTAATTGCCGTTATTTCTTTTTTCATGCTGCTAGATGGAGAAAAACTTTGGAAGCTTATTCTTAAATTTGTTCCCGCGCATTTACAAAATAGATTTACCCTCGTAATTCAACGCAAGTTTCTCGGATTTTTTAGAGGACAGATGCTTTTATGTTTATTTCTGACTACTACTACTTTTTCGGTTTTCTTAGTTTTAAATGTACCGTTTCCATTACTCCTGGCAATTATTGCTGGATTATTCGATTTAATCCCTGGGATTGGAGCTACTTTAGGGGTTGGTATCGTTTTTGTTATTTTATTGTCTCAGAGTGTTTGGTTAGCCATTAGAGTAGTAGTGGTTTGTATCATTATCCAGCAGTTGCAAGACAATTTTATCGCACCTCGGATCATGCAAAATTCACTTAATATTAATCCAGTTATCGTATTTCTTGCCTTGCTAGTAGGCGCTAGAGTAGCAGGATTACTCGGAATTTTTATTGCAATTCCGATTACTGGAGTCCTTGTCAGTTTATTTGAAATTGATGAAATGAAAGCAGAATCTTAGAGGGATGTTTAGAGGCATCTCATGAGGAGTATCAGCTTCTATAAAATAGATTAAAATAAAATTTGCTGAAATCAAAAAAATAAAAATGCAGGGTTTAAGAGAAGAATTAGCAGAATTGATCGATGAGGCTGAGTGGAACTGGTTGATGCCTCATGCGGAACGGGAGGCTGTGGTTATCGTATCTCAAGAGCTGGACTTGCTGGATGTAGGGGTAGCGATCGCAAATGATGATGTTTCCTCTGTACAACACTGGATTAGCGAACAATTGATTTACAAGCCTTCCGAAGAGCAGAAACAAGATTGGAACAATAACCGAAACAAGCGGTTCAGCGCTTTGATCGTGTCGCCTTATGTTTTGGTAAAAGAAACGGCGACAATTGCTGCTTAATCTGATTGGATGACTGACCGAGGGTGGCTCCCGTATAGCCGGTAGTCACCCAAAGCATAGCTCTGGCTCCATCCCGAATTGATTTCTCAATCGGTTCCTGCGGTATCCCTGAAGGCACAACAACCGGCTTCAGAGTAATGCCCCGGCTGCCTAGAACAATCTCTCCAATTACCCTGGCGCGGCGCATATGATAGTCAGAGGTAATTAAATAGATGCTAGTGATCCCAAGACTCTGCAACTCATCAACCAGTGTCGTGAAGTTCGTAACCGTATCCACCGCCTGATAGTCCAAACGCAGGCGACGCGGGCCAACTCCAGCCTTAGCAAAAACCCTTTGAACGTAAGCTTTGTTAGTGCTACCTGAAGAAACCCAGATGGGCAAATTTGAATGCTGACGAGCCATTGCGGCTGCCAACTTCTCTCGCTCCAAGGCTGAAGTAGAGCCGCCCAAAACTAACATTGCCTGGGGTTTGACCTGGCTTTTTTCAACTTCCTTGTATCCAAACCACAGCGCCACAGGTAAAGCTAGTATTAGGAGCCGAGAATATCTACTTTTAGAGCGTGAAGGCTTGGAAAATAAGTGTTTTTGTCGGCTAGGACCAATTTTCAGGATCATCAATCAATTGAAAAAGCCGTGTTTACATGGGAAGCGATACGCACGAAGCGCGATCGCTAACTTGCGAAAATTCTCTATTCCAGCTAGCGTCCACGTAGATACACTCCACTGGGCGACTAACTGTTTTAGAGAGTAACAGACAACGGGACTGGCCAGGCTCGAACCGGCGACCTAGCGCTTAGGAGGCGCTCGCTCTATCCAACTGAGCTACAGCCCCAATTCTAAGGCGATCATAGCAGCCCAAGGGCAGCATTACCCAGTTGAATTTAAGTAGATCGCCAGGTTTCTTCCCAAGGACCACCGCCTGTTTCCAATCCACATAGAGAACTGCGAGCTTTCAGGATGATTTTGGATTTGTCATCCCGTTGGCGCAGTTCTAGGTCAACTTGACCGTTCATCGTGTCGCGACAACAAAAGATTAAACCCTTTTCAGTCGGGGCACGCAAGAGAGTCCCTGGTAGATTTGTTGTGGCGGTTAACTCAACTTCAAACTCAGAATTATGGGCTTGCATTTGCCAGCTGCCCCAAGGCTCGATATTCCAACTTACCTTTGAGTTCCAAGGTACAAATTCATAAAATTTGCCTTGATAGTGCAAGCCAATCATCGCCACCGATTCCATCCACCACAGCACCCCGCGTCTTCCTCCACCAGCCGTTAAGGCGATGACTGAAGACTCCTCAAAACCATTGCAATTCAGCCAGAACCATTTTTGAGGAAAAGAGCGTCCCCAGTTTTTTTCACCGTAGGCAGGGGCATTGGTGAAGTCGTAGCGTTTTCCATTCCACTCAATCCAGCCAGTTGCCAGCCCGTGAGCCATCAAAATTTGCCATCCCGGTTCAAAAATCGGGAAAGAAGACAACCATCCGGCTGTTGATTGTTGTGGCTGATTTAGATTCCCCCATCCATATACAGGTTTAATCTCATACTGCCAACGCGCTTGAGAACCCGTGCCAGGATCATGTAAAACTCCCTGATGCCAAGTAGCAGTAGCTTGATAGCCATCTTGAACGTGACGCTCAAAAGCTTCTGCGGGAAGGTAGGCGGGTTTGGTTAATAAATCGGTTTTGCCCCAGTGTCCCAAGGCTAGAACGTCCCGCGATGCCCAGAATTTATTGACATCCGGGAAAGTCCGGCAAAGGTAACTATCTTCGGGACCCAGAATTTGGGCAGCACCGCCGCTGTGGGGTTGATTGCCCAAGGGATCTTCGATGGAGTACATGAAAGCAAAGGTATGTCCGCAATCTGGTAAGGTGACGCGGTAATACCAACCTTCAAAGAATCGCTGACTGGTGCCGTCCCAGTGGTAGCCACTGTGAGGCGTTTGCAAAGGATTTTCCATCAATTCAAGTTCCTAACGGTTTCTCAGGATGGCGATCGCCCATTCTCCGCTCCCTGGATGCTGGATTCAAATACCCCAGATTCAGTTTGTGCATGAGGATTCGTGTAGTCAAAGTTCTTGATTCAGAACAACCTGGGTGATGAATCCCTGAGAAAGGGGATCTGAGGACTTGCCTTAAATTTTCACCCGAAATTGATGGGAAAAGATGCGATCGCGCAACGTTTACCAAAAGAGTGACACAAAGCTAAAAGCGGTTGAAATCGACACAACGAGGGTAGAGCGGGCATTGCCCGCTCTACTACTCCTATTTATGTAATCGTCGTGCGTAGAGTGTCCGCAGGATCTTGAGCTTGAAGTGGCTCAGGCGTTGAGGTTTGAATGGTTTCCTCATCAATTCGAGTCCACTCGGTATGGAAGAAGCCTGCTTTATCAACGCGCTCGTAGGTGTGGGCACCAAAGTAGTCTCGCTGAGCTTGGGTGAGATTTTGCGGTAAGCGATCGCGTCGGTAACTATCGAAATAATCTAGCGACGCGCTGAATGCCGGAACTGGAATTCCTAGCTTCGCCGACTGCGCCAATACCTCCCGCCAAGCATCCTGGCGATCCAAAATTGTCTGCTTAAACTCAGGAGCCAGCAGCAAATTAGGCAACTCTGGATTTTCCTTGAAAGCAGATTTAATCTTATTCAAGAACCTGGCTCGAATAATACAACCACCCTTCCAAATGCGGGCAGTTTCGCTCAAATTCAGGTCATACGAATAAGCCTTCGACGCCGCACTCAATAACGCCATCCCTTGAGCGTAAGAGCAAATCTTCGAGCAATAGAGAGCATCACGGATTTGGTTAATGAAGGTTTTGGGATCTCCCTCATACTTGCCGGTTGGACCCATTAACACCTCCGAAGCAGCCACTCGCTCCTTCTTAAAGGCAGACATGATCCGGGCATTCACCGCTGCTGTCATCGTCGGAATAGAGATCCCCAATTCCAGCGCACTCTGTACCGTCCAGCGCCCTGTACCTTTCTGCCCAGCTGCATCTAGAATCACATCGACCAGAGGCTGACGAGTATCGGGGTCAGTGTAATTGAAGATATCCGCTGTAATCTCAATCAAATAAGAATCGAGTTCTTCGGTAGTATTCCATTCGGCAAATACTTCATGCAGTTGGGTAGCATCTAGCCCCAACGCAGTCTTGAGCAAGTCGTATGCTTCTGCAATCAGCTGCATATCGCCGTACTCAATGCCATTGTGTACCATCTTGACGTAGTGACCGGCACCCGCAGGGCCGATATAGCTCACACAGGGGCCATCATCCACCTGAGCCGAAATTTTCGTCAAAATTGGCTCCAGATACTCATAGGAGCTTTTCGTCCCTCCCGGCATCAGGCTAGGGCCATTCAGCGCTCCTTCTTCACCTCCACTGACGCCCATCCCGATAAATCTGAACCCAGACGGCTCTAATTCGCGGGTGCGGCGAGCAGTATCATCAAACAAGGAGTTGCCACCATCAATAATGATGTCACCCTCTTCCAGTAGTGGTCTGAGCTGGTTAATCACCGCATCTACCGGCGCACCCGCTTTCACCATAATCAGGATTTTGCGAGGACGTTCTAAGGATTCGACAAAATCTTCAATGGAATAGGCAGCATAGACATTTTTGCCCTGTGCTCGTTCAGCCATAAAGGCATCCGTTTTTTCTGGCGTGCGATTATAGACGGAAATGGGGAATCCATTACGCTCCACATTCAGCGCCAAGTTCTCGCCCATGACCGCCAAACCAATCACACCAAAGCTCTGCTGTGTCATAAGATTCAATGTTCAACTCTGCAATGCTTTTGAACAGTTGCTTTTCCTTCAGAGTAGCCCGATATCCTGAAAGTTTTCCCTAAAGAAGATATTAAGAGTCGCAAAAGTAGTACAGCCTCCTTCACCGAAGAATCAACAATTGAAACAGCAGATTTAGTTTTTATTTGTATCTAAGTCAACAATCTCAAGCAAAATTGAAACATAGACACAAGTATTTGGAGCATCCACGAAATGCTGGCATATATCCTAGCGATCGCTGTTGCAGTCGGTAGCTTCGCCCTTTACATGGCGGCTTTCTTTTTCCCCGAAGTACACCGAAAGAGTGATTTTATCTGGAGTGGGGTGGGATTGTTCTATGCCCTGGTTTTATGGGTGTGTGCTGGACGCATCACCGGCGGTGTACTGCTAGGTCAAATCGCTAGCGTAGCGCTAGTTGGTTGGTTAGGTTGGGAAACCCTGACATTACGACGAAGTCTTACCCCCGCAGCCCAGCAAACTGAGATTCCGAGTCCTGAAGCATTGCAGGAAAAACTGACCAATTTATCCATACCGCAGCGGATAACCAGTCTATTTGCAAATCTCAAGGACAAAGCTCAGCAGACGGCAAGTAAAGTTACTCAGAGCAAACCAGGCACTGGAACACCCCAACCAGGAGCATCCAAGACGACAGAACCTGCGCCAGCCACTGACACCGGAAAACCCCGTGTCACCATGCTGGATAACCGGAAACCGGATGAAGATGAGGATGAAACGGTGTTACTCAATCAACCACCCGTTCCATCCACACCCTCCCAACCCAAAGTGGTATCCACCCCCTCTCAAGAAAGTGCCCAAGACCGAGACTTAGATGACTTGGAACCCCCTGCATCTGTGGAAGCAGCCACTATAGGGGACACAGTCATAACAGCACCAGAGACTGCCCCATCATTACCCTCAGAGTCGGAGGCTAACCCAGAAAACTTACCCGAACCAGTTCGCCCGAACCCCCCCGACCCCGAACTGGTAGAAGCTGCTCTAGAAGATGCTGAAGAAAAGCACATTCCGGCTTCACCGCCAGAACCAGCCCATGAAGAAACGAGTGACTCGGTAAGTGCAACAGAGCAGGCAAATCAGCCGTTAGAAAATCCACCCAACCCAACTTAAAAATAAAGGTTAGGAGGAGAATGAGCCGCAAAGCTGGTGTATGTCGTGAAGGAAGCAGCGGAAGGGATAGCAGCCCTAACGCTTTGTGAAGGCGAGATCCCCGACTTCGAGAGAGAAGTTGGGGATCTTAAGGGCTGGCATCTCCCAACTAAAATCAGATTGCGATCGCGGCTTATTCCATTTTCTTGCTTTGTGTTCTGTGCATCTTTGTGGTTTAGTTTTTCCGCCACAACTTGAAGAGATTGCGATTTGTAACCGATAATGATTGAAAGAGGACTCAATCATTTCTCGGCATTAAACTGTGACAGCAACAGGGAACTACAAAGACACCGTTAATCTGCCCAAAACCCAATTTGATATGCGGGCGAACGCTATTAAGCGGGAACCGGAACTGCAAAAATTTTGGGCAGACCAGCAAATTTATGAGCGACTGTCGCAGAACAATCCCGGTGAACTTTTTGTTTTGCATGATGGCCCGCCCTATGCCAATGGTTCGCTCCACATTGGTCATGCTTTAAATAAAATCCTCAAAGACATCATCAACCGCTACCAGCTTCTGCAAGGGCGCAAGGTTCGCTACGTTCCAGGCTGGGATTGTCACGGCTTGCCAATTGAATTGAAAGTCCTTCAGCAAATGAAGCCAGCAGAGCGGCAAAATCTGACGCCGCTGGATCTCCGCCACAAAGCCAGAGACTTTGCCCTCAAAACAGTAGACGAGCAACGCCAGAGCTTCAAACGCTATGGCGTTTGGGGCGACTGGGAGCATCCGTATCTAACTTTAAAACCAGAGTATGAAGCCGCTCAAATTGGCGTCTTCGGTCAGATGGTGCTGAAGGGATATATTTATCGCGGTTTAAAGCCAGTTCATTGGAGTCCGAGTTCTAAAACGGCGCTGGCTGAGGCGGAGTTAGAGTATCCCGAAGATTCCGAAGGTCGCCCAGCCCACACTTCGCGCAGCCTTTATGCAGCTTTCCAGATGACGAATCTGGGGCCAGCCGTGCGATCGCTTCTTTCACCGTTCTTGCCCGATCTGGGTGTGGCAATTTGGACGACGACGCCTTGGACGATTCCCGCCAACCTAGCGGTGAGCGTGAATCCAGAACTGACCTACGCAGTCGTGGAAGTGGAGGCAGATTCTCTCCCGATTTCTAGCAAATACCTGCTAGTAGCTGCCGATTTGGTGGAACGGTTGTCAACGACGCTCTCGACCAATCTCACGGTAAAAGCGACAGTACCGGGTAAAGATTTGGAACATAGCACTTATCGGCATCCGCTGTTCGACCGTGAAAGTCCGATTGTGATTGGGGGCGATTATGTCACCACCGATTCCGGTACGGGATTAGTTCATACGGCTCCCGGTCATGGAGATGAGGATTACAAGGTCGGTCAACGCTACGGTTTGCCACTGTTGTCGCCAGTAGATGGTGATGGCAATTTCACGCAAGAAGCAGGACAGTTTGCAGGGTTGAACGTACTGGGTGATGGAAATCAGGCAGTAATTGACGCGCTAAGCCAAGCGCGATCGCTACTGAAAGAGGAACCCTACGTTCATAAATATCCTTACGACTGGCGCACGAAACAGCCGACCATTTATCGAGCTACAGAACAGTGGTTCGCATCGGTGGAGGGATTTAGAGAAGAGGCGCTAAAAGCGATCGCTTCTGTGAACTGGATTCCCGCTCAAGGTGAAAATCGGATTACGGCAATGGTCGCGGATCGTTCTGATTGGTGTATTTCCCGTCAGCGCAACTGGGGCGTGCCAATTCCCGTTTTCTACGAGCTGGAAACCAACGAACCGCTACTGAACGAGGAAACTATCGCCCACGTCCAAGCAATCATTGCCGAAAAGGGTTCGGATGTCTGGTGGGAAAGGTCAGTAGAAGAACTCTTGCCAGAAAGTTATCGCCATAACGGGCGCAGCTACCGCAAAGGCACCGATACGATGGATGTCTGGTTTGACTCAGGCTCCTCTTGGGCGGCGGTAGCCAAACAGCGCCCAGAATTGCAATATCCAGCGGATATCTATCTAGAAGGCTCCGATCAGCACCGGGGTTGGTTCCAATCGAGTTTGCTCACCAGTGTGGCAACCAACGCCATCGCGCCCTACAAAACCGTCTTGACGCATGGCTTTACCTTGGATGAGCAGGGGCGCAAGATGAGTAAATCTCTGGGGAATGTCATCGACCCCTCGATTGTGATCAATGGGGGCAAAAATCAAAAAGAAGAGCCACCCTACGGTGCTGATGTTTTGCGTCTGTGGGTTTCCTCGGTGGATTACTCTTCGGATGTCCCCATCAGCAAGAACATCCTCAAGCAGATGGGAGATGTTAGAAATAAGATTCGCAATACGGCGAGGTTCTTGCTGGGCAATTTACACGATTTTGACCCGGCTAAAGATGCAGTACCTTACGAACAACTGCCGGAACTCGACCGCTATATGTTGCACCGGATGACAGAAGTCTTTGGGGAAGTAACGCAAGCATTTGAGAGTTTCCAGTTCTTCCGCTTTTTCCAGACGGTGCAGAATTTCTGCGTTGTTGACTTGTCTAATTTTTATCTAGATATTGCTAAAGATAGGCTCTACATCAGCGCCCCAAACGCCCGCCGTCGCCGTAGTTGTCAGACAGTTTTAGCGATCGCACTGGAAAATTTAGCCCGTGCGATCGCGCCTGTTCTCTCTCATACAGCAGAAGATATCTGGCAATATGTGCCCTATCCCACATCTTACAAATCTGTGTTTGAAGCGGGGTGGGTGAAGTTAGAGGAGCATTGGCAAGCTCCAAAACTAGCAGGATTTTGGCAACAATTGCGACAAATCCGCACTGAGGTGAATAAGGTGATGGAGCAAGCAAGGGCAGAAAAAATGATTGGTTCTTCTCTAGAAGCCCAGGTATTACTTTATGTCCCGAATGCTGAGTTCCGCTCTTTACTACAAGCCTTGAACTTGAATTCTGCCCTCCATTCTCATCCTCAGTCTTCAGGGCTGGGTAATTGTGTGGATGAACTGAGATACTTATTTATCGCCTCCCAAGTAGAGCTGCTAGATTCTCCGGAAGCATTGCAAGGCTTAAAATACAGTTCGCAGACAGAAGCTTTATCGATTGGCGTAGTCAAAGCAGACGGAGAAAAATGCGATCGCTGCTGGAACTACTCGGTTCACGTAGGTGAATCTGCCGAGCATCCCCTGCTGTGCGAACGTTGCATTCCCGCCTTAGCCGGTGAGTTTTAGGTCGCAAAAAACGACTGCTTTTCCCTTCGCCCTGCTCTATCCCCTACAGCTCCGGTTCCCCTCCCTGCTTGCGGGGAGGGGTTAGGGGTGGGGTTCTTTGATTATGAGCTATGAGCAATGTGATGGATTCTTCAACATCCCATCGCGCCTAGCCTAGTCAACGCCGATTAAATTTGCCCTAAATTTAGAAAACTCAAGATTTTCAGTAGAATTGGCTGATTTCTTGACAATTTCGCGCTCAAGAACCCGCTGATGCAAACGCAAAAATCAAATATAAATATTTTTTAATTTAATTTATCTGCCAAAAGGTATAAAAAAATTATTAAGGCGAAAAAGAAAACTCTTCCTATAGTAATATTCCTGAGGATATTCTCTTGCGGAATTAACTCAGATACAGGTATTGTCGTAGATCGTAGAAACCTGGTAGTGTAAGTTTCACCAAATCAGGGTCTATACCCCTCAGGGAGCATCAGGGAGTCTACCGCCACAATTTCTTTATCTCTTTAACAGTCCAGAAATGGGGTGTTTTATTTAGTTAATTTTGCTAATGAAATCCCTGCAAACTCTGTTGGGGCGCGTCTACCTGCCTCTAACAGCTATCCTAACTTGCTCGTTTGCCTTTCCCTCGCTGCCCGTTAGCGCGATTGACATCTTGAATTCCGCCTCTGCGGCGGGTGACAATCTCCCCCCAGAAGGCGTGAAATCCAATGAAACTTCAGTAACGGCGGGTCAAGCGGTTCTAGAACTGATCAAAACAGGCGATCGCGCTGCTGCGGAACCGGGCGACACAGTTGTTTATCGCTTGGCATTGAAAAATACCGGCACAGCCACTGCTAGCAATATCAGCATTACAGACACCCTACCTGTGGGCTTACGGTATGTGCCGGAGTCTTTGCAAGCCTCGCTGACCAGTGGTACCAGTACTGCCCAAACCACTATACAACCCGCTACTACGTCCAACCGGACAGTTACCTTTAATTTTCCTAAGCTTGAGCCGAATCAAACCCTGAACGTGGTTTATGCCACCGTGGTAACGCCAGACGCCGTTCGGGGGAACGGGAGAAATCAGGCTCAAGAAACGAGGAGCAACATCGCCAGCCATCAGTTGCGGATTCGACCCGGTATTTTGTCAGACTGCGGCACCCTGATTGGGCGAGTATTTGTCGATAAAAACTTTGACGGCGAACAGCAGCCAGGAGAGCCAGGAGTGCCCAATGCTGTAATTTTTATGGATGACGGCAACCGCATTACGACCGATGCCAACGGTTTATTCTCACTTGCCAATGTTATCTCTGGCTACCGTACCGGCACGCTGGATTTAACCAGTCTACCGGGCTACACTTTGGCTCCCAACCAAAAATTTATTGAGCGCAATAGTCAGTCCCGCCTGGTGCAACTTGAACCGGGAGGATTAGTACGGATGAATTTCGGGGTGACACCCGCCTATGGGGAGGGCAAGCAGTGATTAACCGGGCAAAAAGCAAAAAACAGCCGCAAAAAGAAGGAATCTTGACATATTTCTCCTTCTTATTACTGTTTACTTTTTATTTCTTACTTCCTCGCTCCGCGAAGGCAAATGAACTGTCTGCACCTCCTCAAGGCGGACTGGAGGAAGATTCCGAGTTTGCAATAAAAAATTCCACAACTCTTCCTGCAATCGAGCAGACGACTGCCTTAGAAACGACACCAGAAAATTCAGAAGTCTGGAGCGCAAATTCTGAATTCGCCATCCCAGATTCAGCAGAAATTCTAGATTTAGCTCAAAATACTGTACCGACAGCTTCACCCCCCCCTTTAGTAGAGAAAGCGGTAGGGACGGCAGAACCAGCAATATCGCCCAACCCAGCGCCTCAAAATACCGCGCCGACAGCTTCACCCCTCCTCGAACTTCCGGAACAGGTTGGGTCAACTCCCAAGAACTCGATAACGACCGTACCAACTGCCAGCGAGCTGAGACAGTCGCTCCCTCAAACGAATGCCCAGCAGCCTCCTCAGCTAAACTCAGATGCGATTCTGGCACCTACGGAAGTTCGGATTATTACCCCTGAAAGTGGAGTATTGGGGGAGGCTTCTACGAACCTTGTCATCCAGTACCACACTCAAGCTCAGGTAAAAGTCAGCGTCAACAAAAAACCACTGGATGCCAAAATACCCACGCAGATAGAGCGAGACGAAGCCCAAAACATCATCACTCAAGTTTGGTACAACGTCCCTCTAGAGAAAGGCGAGAACACAATTACAGTGCAAGCGAATAACGGCACCTCGGCAAGTGTCAAGCTAACTGTAGAAAAGACAACTGCCAAAACCTTAGAAATTGCTCCAGTTAGTGATGCCCGAATTCCCGCTGATGGGCGATCGCTACTGCCCCTAGCAGGGAGAATCACGAATGAGAAAGGCGAATTAATCCGCGAAGATACCGTCGTAACTTTAACGACTAGCGCCGGTAAGTTTGTCGGTGCTGACGAGGACAAAGATCGAGCCGGATTTCAGGTGATTGCCAGAGGAGGGCAATTTACCGCCCAACTGCAATCGAGTTTGGAAGCGCAGAAAGTACGGATTCGAGCTGCTACAGAGGGGACTAGGGGTACTACGTCAGAAAGAATTCGGGTTGAGAAAGACAACTTACCTACACCAATTAACCAATCCCCCAACGCCAATCCCCTGTCTCCCAATCTCCAACAATATCCAATTCCCTCTAATACCCAATACCCGCCAGTCCCTCCGACTGACCACCCAGTTGCTTATACCCAAGACCAACTAAGCACTGATACCCTTGAAACTTATACGCAGGTAGAATTCATTACCAATCTGCGCCCTTCCTTGGTTTCGGGCGTGGTGAATCTGCGGATTGGTCCTAAAGGAACAAATTTCTGGGGACCGCGCCGGGAGTTTCTAAATCCGGATACGATCGACGATGGCACTAATATCGATTTGAGTGCTGCGGTTTTTGCCACGGGTAAAGTGGGGGAATGGCTGCTTACGGGTGCATATAATAGTGCGCGTCCCCTCAACCAAACTTGCGATGGCATCACCACCCTGTTCCGGGGGCCACAATTCTGTGAGCAACAATATCCCGTTTATGGTGATAGCTCCACAGTTGATTATCTAACCCCTTCAAAAGACAGCCTGTATTTCCGTCTGGAACGGACTTCCCCAGTTTTTGGTGCTGAACCAGACTATGTGATGTGGGGAGATTACAACACTACCGAATTCGCCCGCGCCTCTCAGCTATTTAGCGCCACTTCTCGCCAGCTACACGGATTCAAGGGCAACTATAACCTGGGAAATCTGCAAATCACTGCCCTCTATAGCCCGGATGTTGAGGGATTCCAGCGAGATACTGTTGCTCCCAATGGCACCAGCGGCTATTATTTTCTGTCCCGTCGTTTGCTGATTCCCGGTAGTGAAAGTGTTTTCCTAGAAACAGAAGAAATTAACCGTCCAGGAACGGTGACATCGCGCAAACCCCTAGTTCGCGGGCCTGACTATGAAATTGACTACGACCGGGGAACGCTACTATTCCGTCGTCCCATCTTTGCCACGCGATTTGACCCGTTTGGCGTTACTCAGGTGCAGCGAATTGTCGTCACTTATCAGCATGAAGGGGTTGATAGCGAAGAGACAAATATTTATGCGGGACGGGCGCAGTATAACTTCTCTCAAGACTTGAATCGTCAATCCTGGATTGGAGCTAGCTATTTCCAGCAAGACGAGGGATTGCAGGATTTTGAGCTATTGGGTGCGGATTTCCTATTCCCCTTAGGGAATAGCGGTCAAATTGTTGGGGAATATGCCCGCTCAGCTCATAATTCTCCGTTTAACGGGGATGTGAACGGAAATGCTTATCGACTGGAAGCGTATGGAGCGATCGCTAAAAGCATTCTCGCCCGCGCTTATTACCGTTCTGTCGAGGAGAATTTCTCCAATAATGCGACAACCAGTTTTACCCCCGGTCAAACAAGATACGGTGCAAATATTGCCGCCCAACTTAGCCAAACTACTTCGCTGACTGCTGGCTACGATCACGAGGTAAATTTCGGCACTGCGCCCTTAGAACGGGTGGAATTTTTTGATATTTTTAACCCTCAACCCCAACCCACACCCGGCGAAAAAGTTGATAATTCTCTAACTACAGTTCGCGCTGGAATTCTACAAAAGTTTGGGGCTTCAGACCTCAGCTTAGAATACGTCAACCGCTCCCGCGACGATCGTATCGGCGACACCTTCGACAGCAACGCCAGCCAAATTGTCTCTCGCCTCAACGTTGCTTTAAATGATGCCCTCACCTTTCGGGCACAAAATGAACTGAACTTAGGCAACAGTAGCGACGCCCTTTATCCCGACCGTACCACCTTCGGGCTGGACTGGGCAGTCATGGAAGGCGTAGCTTTGCGACTCGCCCACCAATTTGTAGACACCAGAGTCTTTGGTCGCAATTCCATCACTAGTCTGGACACACTGGTAGAACAAAAACTCGGCGAAAACACCTCGATTACAGGTCGCTACTCGATTATTAGCGGCTTCAACACCATCACCGGACAAGGGGCAGTCGGTTTAAATCACCGCTGGGTTGTTGCCCCCGGATTGCGAGTCCATCTGGGTTACGAGCATATCTTCAGCGACCTATTTAGCCGCACCGCCGCCGGACCGCGATTTGAACAGCCCTACGCTACCGGACAAAGTGCTTCCTCCTTAGGACTCAGCGGTGGCGATGCTTACAGTGTTGGGGTGGAATATACTGACAATCCCAATTTCCAAGCATCCGGCCGATTCGAGCATCGTACTGGCTCCGGTGGTAGTAACACCGTGATTTCTGGTGCTGCTGCCGGTAAACTCTCTCCCTCCTTGACTGCTTTAGTGCGCTATCAACAGGCAAGTGCTTCTAACCAGTTGTTATACGCCTTGGGAGACACAATGAACGTCAAGCTGGGTATGGCGTACCGCAATCCCAACTCTGACAAGTGGAATGGTTTATTGAGTTATGAATATCGCCGTAACCCCTCCACCATTCCAGAGACATTGCTGCTGGGCAGTGGCACGGGTTACAGAGATCACATCATCGCTGCGGAGGCGATTTATGCTCCTTCCTGGCGGTGGGAATTTTATGGCAAATATGCCATGCGAAACAGCACTACTGATTTAGCCAATAACTTCAGCAACTCTTCGACTGTATTTCTGGCACAGTTCCGGACGATGTACCGCCTGGGATATCGCTGGGATGTGGCGGGGGAAGCTCGCTGGATTGGACAACCCGATACGAATTTTAATGAAACCGGCTTTGCTCTAGAGGCAGGTTATTATGTGACGCCGGACTTGCGAGCGTCTCTGGGATATAGCTTTGGCAGTGTAGATGACCGTGATTTTAGCGGTTATCGGTCGGAGGGTGGTGTTTATTTTGGCTTAACGCTGAAGGTCAATGAACTACTCGGCGGCTTTGGGCGACAAAAAGTGTCACCGCCTCAGCAACAAGAATCCCAGGTGCAACCAGTCGCGGTAGAGAGGTAATGGGGACTGAGAAATGGGTAATTGGTAATGGGTAATCGGTAAAGAATGACCAATTATCAATCGCTGATCGCTAATCATAAATGACTACAGATGAACGCTAAAAAATTTCTCTTACCTTTTGTTTTTTTACTGTTGCCTGTTTCTGCAACTGCTCAGACAGAAAATTTAAAAGTTGTTGTTAATAGCAACCAGGATGGAGCAGTTAATCCAGATGAGACCTTAACGCTGCGGGAAGCAATTGAGATTGTCAATGGTACATTACCTTTAGATCGTCTTAGTAGCGCCGAACAAAGCCTGGTTTCAAGTAATGGTGGTACGGGTTCGCTGATTGCTTTCAATTTGCCGTCAGCAGATACTACCATCCGCCTCGTTGATGTGCTGCCACCATTAGCTCGTCCGGGATTAGTTGTTGATGGTACAACTCAACCAGAGTATGACCCCGAAGGGACTGCAACTGCCGAGATCGCAATTCCGATTCCGGTAGTCGCGATCGCTCCCGCCGCAGATCGAGAAGTCTTCCGGGGCTTAACAGTTGTTGCGGATGGGGTGACAATTCGCGGATTAAGCCTCTACGGTTTCACCTCCCGCCATCGCGCCACGGCTACCTTGCCACCAGCAGACATTTTTATCGATAATCCTCAGTCTGCTGCGATTAAGGGAGCCGCAAATGGTCAAAAGTTACCAGAGAACCGGGAAGGCGAAGCATCACCAGTTTCCAATTCTCCGAAAAATGTAGTCATTGAAAACAACTGGTTAGGGATTTTGCCCGATCAAAGTGTGCCGCAGCAAACTTCGGCCTTTGGGGTATTTGTCTTTAACAGTTTGGGAACAACCATTCAAAGAAATCGAATTGCCAACCACGATGGCAGCGGGATTATTACCTCTGTTCAAGCTGAGAATTTGCAGGTAACAGAAAACATTATTGTTGGTAACGGGATTGCGGGAATGCCCGATGCAATTCGCTTAGAAGGAAAGATTGATAAGACACGGGTTAGCGCTAACTTGATTTGTGCTAACGATGGTAGTGGCGTCTTTTTATTTAAACCCCAAGGCGCGGCGCAGATTAATAATAACCAAATTATTTATAACGGTCGTCGCTTGCGTCGGGCAGCCGTTTACCTGATGGGGAACGATCATCAAGTGATCGAGAACCAAATCGGTCATCAAACCGGACCGGGTGTCGTGGTTGCATCTTATCCCAAGAGCGATCGCAATCTCATTCAATCCAATCGCTACTTCGATTTAGCCGGTTTGAGCATCGACTTAATCGCTCAACAAAATACAGGTGTCCAAGATTACCAACGAGGAGATGGTCCCAATCCACCTCGGAATTCGCCAAATCGTCGCTTGGATACGGCTAACTCAGCGATTAATGCCCCCCAGTTCATTAGCCGCGAATTTTTTGTACTCGGTAATAAAACGAATCTATCTGGAACTGCCGATCCGGGTTCTCAGGTAACAATTTATCGAGTGGAGGAGAATGCCGAGACGCCCTATGCCCCTTTAAGAGAACCGCTGACAACAGGTGCAGTAGATGACGAGGGGAATTTTAGCCTCACACTCGATAATTTACAACCGGGAGATAGAGTTAGCGCGATCGCGACAGATCCCAAGTACGGCACCTCCGAACCCGCCGCGAATGCCTTAATTTCATCAACAGTCGCTGGTAAACAACAAACAGCGGCAACGAATAATCCAGCACCAACAATTCCTCAATGTACCACCGCACCCGCTCCCCCAGTAGTACAGGTGCCGCCGGAAGAACCGCCACCGCCACCGCCAGAACCCATCCGCATCCAAGTGCCAACCAACGTCCACTTTGCCCTCGACAAAGCCACGATTAGCCCAGAAAGTGCCAGAATTCTCGATCGAATTACCGAAGTTTTACAAGCAAATCCCCCTATCGTGATTGAGCTTCGAGGTCACACCGATCCTCGTGCCAGCGATGCTTATAATCTTGACTTGTCAAATCGGCGAGCGATCGCAGTGAGAAATTATTTATTACGGCAAGGCATTGCCCCAGAACGCATGACAATTCGCGCTTTGGGTGAATCTCAACCGCGAGTTACTGGAAGAAACCGTCTAGATCATGCCCGGAATCGTCGGGTCGAATTTATCTTCAAAGATGCCAGAGGCATCGATCTATTTGTTCAAGAAGAAGATTTGCAGTTGGAGTAAGAATCGTTACCCATTGCTCTCTAACCGCCATTAACCCGTTATCTGTTCCCTCCCATCTTGATGTCTTCACCCCTAGCGAGAGAAAGCAGAGTGAGTTCGCCGTTAAAATCCCAACATTTGCAAAAAATTAGCGCCTCCGTTAGCCGTTGGAGTTGTCGCTTCGGCAGCCTTGCCCTATCCATTTGCGCGATTAGCGGTTGGACTCAAGCGGCATTTGCTGAAGGCAGTCGCGAACTGACCGATAACCCAGGCTATCGCCCTTACTTGGAATATTATCAAAACGCTCCTTTTCTGGGTACTCCTATACCGCGTCGAAGTCGAATTAGAGTTTTCGCTAATCCAGGGGAAACCATCTATCTTGGTTCCAGTGCCGTTGGTGTTGGAGTTGGCGAGATCAGATATAGACCGCCCAATAGCACTACTTTTACTTCTTGTGGTGCAGGTATCGGAAAGATCGTCAACCGAGCGCAAGAGGTTGCAGGTCCAGCGCCCCTCAATCCCGCAGGCTACACTCCCTGTACAATTACAGCGGCCCAGACTGCCGCAACAGGAGCAGGAATTTGGGAAATTGATTTTGTCAGCCCAAATCCTACTAATGCTGCTATCAATAGCAACCCGCCCCCGGTTCTTGCCCAAGCTAACTGGACTCAGCCCAATCTGGGTGTGGTGACAGCTTGGGATGTCACCGTCGTCAATGGAAATACCCCTATCCCCGGTCGAGCTTATGCAAATTATTTGTCTCTCAATTTGGGAGCTAATAAGCCAGCAGAGTTGCGTTCCGAAGCCATTATTCTCACCGATGAAGGCTATCTGTACCGAATCGACCTGAATGGTATCGATCCCTTTGGATTTATCTTTTTCGCGAATAACAAAGGTTTCACACCAACTCCAAACGGCGGTCCAATTTACCAATCCGTTCCACTTGCAGGAAGTAACGTATATAACCCGGATCAGCCAGATTTCGGGACGGATGTCACCTATAAAATCTTCTTTAACCAACCCAGTTCTACCCTGCCGCTGCAAGCACCCATAACTCCAGCCAGTGGTGGTCAGACATGGCTACTGACGCCAGCCGTGGCACCTCCTACTCCCACTGATTTTAAATTTATAGGTACAGAGGGGACTAACAATCAAGCTGGTACTACTGACCCCTTGGGAGGTACTTTCAGCTTTAATACACCTGCACAGGGCAGTTACAGAGTTGTTCTCGATCTCAACCAAGACAGTATATACGGCAATGCCAACGATCGCGTACTGGTTGGTGTAGCAGAATCTGGGTTCAACACTGTACCTTGGGATGGCTTAGATGCCAATGGAGTGAATGTTTCTGCTAGCAATATCCCTTACGGAGCGCAAATTGTACTCAGTGCAGGTGAAATTCATTTTCCCTTTCTAGACCCAGAAAACAACCCCGAAGGTCTAATTATCCAGCGGCTCAATGAGCCAGCTGCGCCAACACTACCGGCTCCCAATCCTTTTGAGGTGTACTATAACGACGCTCCTTTAACCAATAATCAACAGGTTGCCGGAGCACCTACTCCTGTGAACGCTCTGGGAGGGGTTTCTAGTATTAATGGCGCTCATGGGTTTACTAACCTCTTTGGTAATGACAGAGGTATTGATACCTGGACATACTACCCATCTACAGTGACGGCTCTTCAAACAGGCATCACTGTGTCACAAGCCGATCTGCAAATTCAAAAAACCTTGGTGACTAACCCAGTCGTTGCAGGTAGTCCCATTACCTACACTATTACTGTTACCAATAACGGCCCCTCTAATGTAACTGGAGCAACGGTGACAGACAACGTCCCCTCTCAGATTACTGGAGTCACTTGGACTTGTGCCATTACTACGGGCACTGGTAGTTGCGGACAAGCTAGCGGTACGGGAAATGCTATTAACACTACAGTCAATCTCAATAATGGAGCTGTTGCCACCTATACCGTAACTGGTGCCATCTCTCCGATTGCACCATCTGAGCAATTGAACAATACGGCAACAGTCACGCGACCGAAGGATGTGACCGATCCCAATCCTGACAACAACACATCAAGCACTACGACTACCATTCAACCGAACCCAGTTACGCCTACTGGCATCAAATCAGTTCGTCTGTCCAACGACGCAGATGCTAGCGGTTCCGTGACGACTGGGGATACTGTTGAATACACCATCACCTACTTTAATGGTGCCCCTACTCCAGTCACCAACTTGCTAGTGACTGACAGCATCGACAGCAGTAAGTTGAGTTTCGTCCCTGGCAGTTACAGCTTTACCGCCTCCGGCGCTGGAACGACAGTGACAGGAAACCCGAATTTCAATGGCACAACTGACCAGAACCTTACTAATCCAACATCTTTGGGAACGTTGGGTGGAAATGGTTCTCAGGTGGTTATTAAGTTTCAAGCAGTTATCACAGCGCCAGCTGGTACGCAGATTCTCAACCAAGCTACTGCTACATCCGCAGGAGGAACCGTTGATTTATCTGTCACTGATGCTTTACAAAACGATGGTGACTTGCCTCAAGTCATAGATGACGGTAATAACCAGGGGAACCTTCCTAATCCTGCGGATGATGAACCGACTGTAGTTAACGTAGGCGGATCTCCTGGGAACGCGAATCTGCGTTTGGTGAAGCGAATTACATCTGTGACTAGAAACGGTGCGCTGCTGAATGGGATTAACTTCAATAGTTTTGTAGATGACCCAAACAGTGACGATGACAATGCAGCTGGTTGGTCACAACTATCACCAATAGGAGTTTCCACCATAGCGGCTGAAACAGCTTTGAGAAGCGGTGATGAAGTCGAGTACACTATTTATCTTCTCTCTGATGGAACTGCCCCAGCGAACAATGTCAGATTCTGCGATCCGATTCCAGCAGGGACAACCTTTATTGCCGATAGTTTTGGTTCGGGTGCAGGAATTTCGGTGAATCGTGCTGGAACAATTGCCCCCCGGACTAATGCTTTAGATGCCGATGAAGGGACATTTCTCGCGCCGCTTGCTCCTTTGCCTGCGGGCAATGCTTGCCCCAATCAAAATAATGCTGACGGAGCAGTAATTGTGAATTTAGGCAATATTTCTAATGCAACGGGTAGTAATTATGGTTTTACCCGCTTCCGCGTCAAAATAAACTAATCTTTATTGACTACGTTTATAACAAGCTTGATGGTGTTTTAACCAAGTTGATTTAACAAAAGTAAAAATGAGAACAAGGTTTGACGAATAGCCTTCTTACCCGCCTATATTTATGTATTTCTATGTAGCGGTAGATGGTAGTGCTTTTGGAGGCAATTGACGTTCTGATGGCTTGAACGATAGTTAGAAAAATAGGTGTGTGACAGCAGCTTTTGCAAATAGCGATCGCCATCTCGCCCTATTTAAACCATTCTGTGGCGTTCTACGCTTGAGGCGCAACCTGCTCGTTCGGCGGAATATTGAGTAATTCACTTTTTGCAACGCTTGTCAACTATTTAAACAATGGGAAGTAGCTAAGGCGCTCGCTCTTCTTAGCTACTCAAATATACATCTACCTATAGAGATATCTACACCCTTAATGCAATAATTTTATATTTCCAAGTAATTTATTCTTAAAAACTATAATTATGCAGATGTTCTTCAAGCACTCTCAGGAAGGGCAAGGACAGAAAATAGAGGATAGAAGAAACTTCTCTTCCTTATATAACTCTCTTTTATTTCTCTTCCCAAGCGTCACTTTAGTTGCTGCTTTAGTTTGTTACTCTACTGCTGCCCAAGCGCAGACTACTACACTCCCGTCTTCATCAGGACTCAACTTTCAAACCAGTGGCCCGTCTCGCCCGGCTGGTATTGGTGACTGGTACACTACGGCGACAAGTAATAGTCCCGACCGGCTTCATCGCTTCGCTGTTGACATCACGCAAGCCATGATTACTGCTGGGGGTGGCAGCGTCACTATTACGATCAACGATGCAGAGAGTAACGGAGTATTAGATGAAATTAATAGTGGTGCTATAGGAGCCGTTACTTGCACAACTCTACCTAGCACTTGCGACCCAACTCGTTTTGAGCTACGCACTCTAGATGGGGTAACAGTTCTCCAAACTCAAACAGTAGGAGGGACTACTGGAAATAACGCGCCTAACAACACGCCTGTCACTTTTACTGTTACTCAACCTGGCACGTACCAAGTTACCAGCGTAACTGGTGCAGGCCCAATATTTGGGATTAACACTGCTAGCCTCAACAATGACGATAACGGATTCTCAATTAGCGTTCCAACCTTTGGTCTTCCCCAAGGCCAACAAGCATTAATTGGTCAGTTCCAAGGTACGGTTCAGCAAAATACTGGGAGTGCCTTAAATGTCCCGCTCTATTTTCTTGTCGATCCAGGAACAATTAGTCTGTCCTTGCGGAATTTCGATCTAGATGAAGGTGGAAGCATTACCTATACTCGTCCCACTGGCGGGACAATCTCAGGCACAGAATCGGATGATGCTGAATGGAATGGTAGTAACACCTTAGACCCTATCCCTGGCAGTACTGGCGACAACTTTGCGGTGTCAGCTCTAACTGCTACTGGCGGTGATGCTGGGATATGGGGTTTGACAGTTGCAGGGTTTACAAATAATAACCAAACACTCTTTCAAGCGGCAGGAAATTTAGGTACCTTACCTCTTTTCGATAAACCTCCAACTAGAGCGGGTAATTTTGTAATTACGCCTAGCACTACACTGGAAACTACAATTGGCAACGAAGTTTGTCACCCATTTACTGTTACCAATAACTTTTTTACAACTGACATAATTAATCTAAACCTTACAGGAACAAACCCTAATTATGTAGCGCAATTTCGGGATGCCGCTACAGGTCTGCCCTTGACCGATACAGATGGCGATGAGTTACTTGATACGGGAATTTTAAACCCAGGACAAACTAAATCTTATAATCTGTGCGTGACACCAGGTGCAGGAGCGACTGCGCCCGATGTCAGCCAAATTCGGGCAACCTCTTTTATGGATAGAAAGGTCGATCCGAATGGTTACCAAACCAGGGAACAGTTCGTCACCAAAACGACTACAATCCCCACTCCACCTGTCGTCACTGGTACAAAATCCGTCGCCCTGGCAATAGATGCGGATGGGTCAGGTTCGGTGACAGGAGGCGATCGCATTCGCTATACAATTACCTACACCAACACAGGCCCATCTGCTGCTACTAA
This sequence comes from Coleofasciculus sp. FACHB-1120, assembly GCF_014698845.1. Classification (NCBI taxonomy): domain Bacteria; kingdom Bacillati; phylum Cyanobacteriota; class Cyanophyceae; order Coleofasciculales; family Coleofasciculaceae; genus Coleofasciculus; species Coleofasciculus sp. FACHB-1120. Next base: position 176,097 of record NZ_JACJTV010000003.1, read on the forward strand.
TTTTCAAATAGTCGATACTCTCCCTGTTGGGTTAACCCTATTTGGCACACCCACTGTCACCCCCGCGGGACCAGGTACCAATGCCAGTGTAAATACCGCTTACAATGGTGCTAGTGTAAATACTCTACTCAATCCCGAGGCAGTGCTAGCACCCAGTGGCACAATTACTGTTACCGTAGAGGCTACTGTTGGCAGCGGTGTTACGGGCAACTTATTCAACCAAGCTACTGCCTCTTCAAATACCCCTGGTTTCCCGCCTGGTGGAGTGCCTACTGATGCCACCACTCCGCAAGGAAACATCGATCAGTCCCCATACCCAAATCAAGGTTCTCCAAGCACGCCAACGGGTATCACGGTCGGCTCAGCTCCCGTACCACTTGCCAACAAATCCGTCCGCTTTGTCAAAGACAACGACGGGACTCAAACACTCACCATCGGTGATGACCTTCAGTACACCATTATTGTCAGAAATCCTACTAACACCCCCATCAATAACTTAGTTGTTAGCGATGTGATTCCTGTCCAATTGCTAGTAGTAAAAAATAGCATTACCATTTCTGGAGGTTTTACAGCCGCTTCTAGCTTGCCTAACAATGATTTCAATGGCACGGGGAACCCTATTGTATTGACCAATCCCGGAACCCTGGCAGCAAATTCCACCGTGACTCTTACCTTCAACGCCCGAATCCTACCCGGATCTGCTAGCCCGATTACTAACCAAGGAAGGGTAAATTATGCAGGCGATAATGGCAATCCTGTACTTACTGATGCCAGTGACAGCACTAATCCGACTGCACCTGGTTCTAACAACAATCCGGGCGATCCTGGTGTAGGTACGGGCAACAATGTCAGCCAGCCCACTGGCGGCCCTAATGACCCGACTATCATCAAATTTATTAGCCCGTTTGAACCTAGCGGAACTAAATCTGTACGTCTATTCACGGATGCCGATAACAATGGTGTTTTAACTACTAACGATGTGGTGGAATACACCGTTACCTATACGAACTCCAATCCCAGCACCGTTATTACTAACTTTCTAGCAACTGACCCTCTCCCCAGTAGCTTAGCCTTTGTTCCTGGCAGTTATAGTTTTACTTTTTCTGGAAATGGGACAACAGTAACAGGGAACTCCAATTACAACGGCACAACTGACACGAATCTCACTAATGCTAACCCTTCAGGGGCGCTGGGTTCAGGCGGCGGTCAGGTGGTCATCAAGTTTCGTGCTCGGGTGACGGCGGGAGCGAATACGACGATTACCAACCAAGCTAGTGCAACATCAGTGGGAGGATTGAGTCCTTCGATTACAGATGCGGTGGCAGGTCCAAGCGATTTGCCGCAGGGATTGGATGATGGGACTAATCAGGGGAACTTGGGACCTACAGGGGATGATGACCCAACATTACTGAGTGTGGTGGCAACGCCCATCGTTTCCGGAACAAAATCCGTCGCCCTGGCAACAGATGCGGATGGGACGGGTTCGGTGACACCGGGTGATCGCGTCCGCTATACCATTATTTATACGAACACGGGGTCTGGTGCCGCTAACGAGTTCCAGATTACAGATGCTTTACCGACTGGACTGACTCTGGCTGTAACACCCACCGTTACGGTTGCTGGAACGGGCAGCAGTGCTGCGATTAATACAGCTTATAACGGTGTTAGCATCAATACCCTACTCGCTGCTGGAGCCGTTTTAGCACCGAATGGCACGATCACCGTCACTGTGGATGCCACCGTTGGCAGTGGAGTCACTGGCAACTTATTCAATCAAGCTACTGCCACCTCTACAACCCCCGGTTTTCCATCTGGAGGAGTGCCTACCGATGCTAACACTCCATCTGGCAGCATTAATCAAGCGCCCTATGGAGATACTGGTTCTGCTGACAAGACTGGCTTGACGATTGCTGCTTCTGGAGTCCCGCGTCTGCGTTTGGTGAAGCGAATTACCAATGCAACGAGAAATAGTATTCCGGTTAGTGGGATTAATTTTGGCAGCTTTCTAAATGAACCCAATGACACCAATGATGATGCTTCGGGCTTTTCTCAACTATCTCCCATTGGAGTTACTAAAATACCATCAGAGAATGCCTTGACTAGCGGCGATGAAGTTGAATACACCATCTACTTCTTATCTGATGGTGGTAGCCCAGTCAATAATGTCAGATTCTGTGACGCGATTCCATCGGGGACAACGTTTATCGCCAATAGTTTTGGTTCAGGTAGCGGGATTTCGCTGAATCGCGCGGGAACGGTTACTAACTCAACGAATGCTTCAGATACAGACGCTGGAGGATTCTTATCACCTTTAGCTCCATTGCCTACAGGAAATGCTTGCTCTACTCAAACCAATCCGGATGGGTCGGTTATTGTAAATTTGGGTGATGTTTCTAATGTTGCTGGTAGTAACTTTGGTTTTATCCGTTTCCGCGTCAAAATCAATTAATAGGAAATGGGTAATCGGTCATCAAAATGAACAATTATCCATTCCCTATTCCTCATTCCCAACACCCTGATTTGTGTACCGATATCTAATTTTTTACAAGCCTTATGGCGTCTTGACTCAGTTTACGGACAATACTCCAACTGAGCAGAAACGTAGCACACTGAAAGATTACATTCCCGTTCCCTTAGTTTATCCGGTGGGTCGTTTGGATTGGGATAGTGAAGGACTGCTGCTGTTGACGAATGATGGGCAAATGCAGCATCGCTTGAGCAATCCTCGTTTTGGGCATCCCCGAACTTACTGGGTGCAGGTGGAACGCATTCCGGATGAAAATGCTCTGGGAAGTTTGCGAGAAGGTGTGGTTATTCAAGATTACCGGACGCGAAAGACATTGGTGCAGTTGTTACCTAATGAACCAGAACTACCGCCTCGCGATCCACCGATTCGCTTTCGCAAGAATGTGCCGACAGCGTGGGTGGAGATGACTTTGACGGAGGGACGAAATCGGCAGGTAAGACGGATGACGGCGGCGGTAGGATTTCCGACGCTGCGGCTGGTGCGAGTTGCGATCGCTCACTTGCATCTTGTAGGTCTGGAACCCGGACAGTGGCGCGATCTAACTTCAATTGAGTTAGAACTATTAAAGAAGCTGTGTCAAACTGATGCTAGTCGCATTCAGTAGTTACGAGTCGCGATCGCTCGGTGGGTAGCGATCGCAGTACTGTAGACGTAGCACAAATCATTGAGGGTGCAAGACGTGCGGATGGCGTTGTCGTCTGCTAACGCTAACCTTAAGACTTCTACCTGTTGAGGTTGGAAGCTTCGATTGTGACGTGGCAAACTAGATCGCAGTTACTTTGTCTCCCTTCAGTAAACACACCACACGGGAATTGAGGAAGTTCCGCCATGCTTGTCTGTCCCGACTGTCAGTTTGAAAATCCAAATACCAACAAGTTTTGTCAAAAATGTGGAACTTCCCTAACCCACAAAGTTTGCTCTGAATGCAAAACTCAAGTGCCATTGAATCTTGTAGAGTGTCCCAATTGTGGTGCCACGACGGGAACGGTGTGGTGGGCGATTCTCTCAAAAGATTCAAACTCGCAACTTGCCGCTTCCGGCTCAACCGTAGGAGAGCCGGAAGCGGCAACAGCTCCTTCTAGTGGGAATCGGGAAGTTGCAGATATCACCTCGTCTGCTGAAACAACACAGCCGTTACCGGCTGCGTCTTTAGACGCCAATGCAATGCCAACAGAGGTTACAGCCGAGCCAGACGAGACAACTGTACCCTTGCCGAACGCTTCAGGAGTACAGGAGTTGCAGGCAACCTCTGTACCAGCGGAAAACACTTTGCCAGCAGATTCTATAGCGTCTACAATATCGCCTTCCGATTCTGTTTCATCAACAGATGTTCAGACTCTAAACGCGGAGAACCCATTAACCGCCTCAAGTTCGGCTGCGGAGACTTCGACAGAGACGACCCGTGAAAATAGCAGTAGCGGGGAAACGAACCCAATCACACCACAGATTGTATATTTAGACCCCCAGCAGCGTTATCAATTGCTGGACGCCCTACCGTCTTATTCGGACAAGGCTGAGGTGATGGTGAGAGTTTTGGACTGTCAGCCGTTCCAAAAAGCTCCGCTTACAGCCATCATGGAGCAACTACAAGGTTCTGAGGCCGTGAATGCTGGGAGTAACTCAGAAACAGTGGCTTCTTCGGCTCAATCGGTCAAAAACCGGAATTTTATTGACCAGACTCTGAATGTAAATTCGTTAGCCGCCAAAAGTATTCCCAATATTGCCCAAGCATATTTGGATTTACAGAATAACTTGTCCCCGACCCTACCAGCGATTCATGATGCATGGCAGCAGGACAGCACTTCTGTTGTGCTGTTAGAAGACCGTTCCCAATGGCCTTTGCTCAACGATCTGGGCAGTTATGCTCAAATTCCGCTGTTGCAGATTTTGTACTGGCTGGATGAAATGGCAAAACTGTGGGTAGCGCTAGAACCCTGGCAGATGCGTCAGAGTCTGCTGGAGCTATCAAACCTGCGTGTGGATGAAGATCAAACACTGTGCCTACAACGCTTGTATAAAGAGCCAGCCAACGCAACCTTGTCACTCCAAAATTTGGGGCAAGTCTGGAAAGAATTATTTGAACTATCAGGGCGATCGCAGTTAGATTCTCTGGAGAAACTCTTGGACAACCTGCAAAGCGGTAAGATTCAAAACCCCTCAGACTTGCGATCGCAGCTACAGGCGATCGCTGAAGAGCAAGAAGATTCTCAGGTCTCAAAAACTCGGATTCAGCCACCCCTCCCCTCAGAGAATCGTGTCCCTGACGCGAGCGAGGGCGATGATATGCCCACCATCATCCTGCCGATGCAGTTGCTTAGTCTCGACGATGCAGGTTGCACGGATATCGGGCGGCAACGGGAACACAATGAAGACAACTTTGGCATCAACACGGAAGTTAAAAAGCAAGAAACTCCACTAGGTCGAACCGTCCAAGCGCGAGGGCTGTATATTCTCTGTGACGGCATGGGAGGACACGCTGGGGGTGAAGTGGCAAGTGTGATGGCGGTGGATACTATCAGACGCTATTTCCAAGACAATTGGCAAAGCCGTTTACCTACAGAAGACCGTATTCGAGAGGCAGTGCTTTTAGCCAATAAAGCGATTTTTGATATTAATCAACAACAAGAACGTTCTGGCTCTGGACGAATGGGGACGACTCTTGTGATGGTTTTGATTGAGGATACCAAAGTAGCGATCGCTCATGTTGGGGATAGCCGCCTGTATCGTCTCAGCCGTAAACGCGGTTTAGAACAAATTACAATCGACCACGAAGTCGGCCAACGGGAAATCCAGCGAGGGGTAGATCCTGCCATTGCCTACGCTCGACCTGATGCCTACCAGCTGACCCAAGCTTTGGGACCGCGAGACGAGAATTTTGTCCGTCCTGATGTCCAATTTTTGGAACTCAATGAAGATACTTTATTGCTTCTGTGTTCCGATGGTTTATCAGATAACGACCTCATAGAAACTCACTGGCAAACTCACCTTTTGCCCCTCCTGAGTTCTAGAGCTAACCTGGATCAGGGTCTTTTGCAACTCATTGACCTCGCCAATCAGCACAACGGTCACGATAACATCACAGCGGTGGCTATCCGAGCGAAAGTGCGACCCAACCTGGATCAACATCAGATGTTTTAAAAGTTTTGAATTTTGAGTTTTGAGTTTTGAATTCAAACTTAAAACTCAAAGCTCAAAGCTAATAACTCAAAACTATTATGGTTACGCTGACCCTTCTCGCTCCCTCGTCTCCCTCTCCGCAGCAGTGGAACTTCCAAAAAGCATCCACGATTCGGATTGGTCGCGCCCCTGATAATGACGTAGTTCTTAATGATGGTATGGTTTCCAGGCACCATCTAGAACTCCGGAGAGTAGGCAACTCATCCAGTAGCAACGGAGGCACGCCATCCGTCCAATGGTTGTTGGTCAATCAAGGCACGAATGGCACCTTTGTCAATGGCATTCTGGTTGCCCAGGGAGAGGTATCGGATGATTGCCTCATCCAGCTGGCGCGAGGAGGCCCGATCCTGAAATTCCAACTCAGCAGCAAAGAGGAGCCAGCCACTCTCTCTCAGAAGCCTGAAGAAAAGGCACACAGTCTTCCGATTCCACAGCCAGCAGTCAGTTCTCAAGCAGCTTGTTCTCACTCCGGAAATCCACCGGGTAACTTGTTCTGCATCCACTGCGGGCAACCTTTGGTAAAGATACATCGCCACATCCGTCAGTATCAGGTGTTGAGGACGCTGGGACAAGGAGGTATGGGCACCACGTATCTTGCCTGGGACCCCGAACGCCCGCGCGGGGCGGCTCTCGTGGTGCTAAAGGAAATGAATGCTGATATGGCACAAAATTCTAAAGCCAGAGAACTCTTTGAACGAGAGGCTCGTACCCTGAAGACGCTACATCATTCAGGAATTCCCCAGTATTATGACTTTTTTGTGGAGGGTGGCAAGAAATACCTGGCAATGGAGTTGATCCAAGGCGAGGATTTAGAAAAGCGCATCTATTTAAAAGGGCCAGTACACCTAAAGCAGGCGATTGAGTGGATGATTCAAGCCTGCGAAATCTTGGGCTATATTCATAGCCAAGACCCGCCCCTCATCCACCGGGACATTAAACCGGCAAATTTGATGGTGCGTTTTCGGGACAATCAGGTGGTGGTATTGGATTTTGGAGCAGTCAAAGAAATTGGTACGCCACCGGGGACACGCATTGGTGCCCCAGATTATAGCGCCCCAGAACAAGATCGGGGTCAGCCAGTGACGCAATCAGATTTATATGCGATTGGACCAACCCTGATTTTTCTGTTAAGTGGCGAAAGCCCCCAAAAGTTTTATAAACGAAAGGGGATGGGTTACAGATTCAATGTTGAAGGGATGCCGACAATTACACCCCAACTGCGGATCGTGATTGAGAAAGTGACAGAACCCCGACCGAGCGATCGCTATCAATCAGCATGGGAACTCTCCCAAGCTTTGACCGCCTGTCTTTAATCCTCGTCTTCCCAAGCTTCAACCGCCAGCAGTTCGCTGACTGGATCTTGCATGGTGAATCCAAATTCCAACAGTTCTTTTTTCCAGTAAGACCACTCATCTCCATAGAGGAGAGCGATTTTCCAGAGTTTATCTGTGGGCTTGATAATATTCGATGTTACAAGTGAATGCATTTGACGCTGCATTTTCACCATTGGGTGAATTACTTGCTGAGTCATAGGGTCTAGAAATCAGTTTTGTAAATACTAGAAAGTAAAAAAGCTTCCTGCTTCTGAGATTTAATGCGTAGAATTCTATGCGCTAGGGAAGCAATCCTTTATCCTTGTAGCGCATATCAGGGCATTCTGGCAAGTGTTTTGACAAGTTTTGTACGGAAATTACTACCGTCTCTTTCCCTAAAAGCGATTGGCAACTCTTTTGAGAACACAAACAGGAGTACCACTGGCTGCAATCGGAAGCATATACTTGAGGCTGGGAGGATTGGGATAATTTCCTTCTACCCATGACCGATTTCCCTCAAAACAATGCAAATGAGTCAGCGGGCACTGCTATTAGTGAATCCGAATGCTCGACGAGGTCAAGACGCCAGACAGCAAGCATCTGAACGATTGCAACAATTGGGTTTTGAACTGGTGGATGAGAAGAGTGAAAATCCCAAGCAGTTTTCTGACCTGATTCGGAAACATCGCGAACAGGTTGATTTGGTCATCATTGGGGGTGGAGATGGCAGCGTTAATGCGGCAGTCGAAGGATTGTTAGATACTGACTTACCTTTGGCAATTTTGCCTTTAGGCACCGCCAATAATCTGGCGAGAACCCTAAACATTCCCCAGTCGCTGCCAAAAGCTTGCCAAATCATTGCTAATGGTCAAATTCAGCAGATTGACTTGGGCTGGGTGAACGGGCAATATTTTTTCAACATTGCCAGTCTGGGACTGAGTGCAGAAGTAAACCGCAGAGTTTCTAAAAGATTAAAGCGGCATTGGGGCGTTTTTGCTTATATTGTTACGGCAGTGCAAGTTATTTCGACTGTGCGACCTTTTTGGGTTGATATCCACTGGGAAGGTCAGTCTATCGAAGTAAAAACTTTGCAGATTACGGTGGGGAATGGTCGTTATTACGGCAGTGGCTTAGTGATTGCGGATGATGCCACCATTGACGATCAAAGGCTGGATCTGCATAGTTTGGAAATTAAGCATTGGAGGGAAACCCTACCCTTGGTATTTGCTGCTTTGCGGGGAAAATCTGCGATAGGTAGGGGGGTGCGTACCATCCAGGGTAAAGACATTGAGTTATATACTCGAAAACCTTATCCAATTAACACCGACGGGGAAAGGACAACGGAGACGCCAGCCCGATTTCGGGTAATTCCACAAGCTCTATCGGTTTTTGTACCGTCATCTCCTAAAAGGTAGGTAAATAGGGTTAGAACGATCGCTTACTCTGGATCGATACCGAGCGATCGCAGTTGTTCAGCCAACCGCTTGGCGCGTTGTCGTTCTTGTTCTAGTTGCGATTGAGCCTGTTGAGCTTGCGTTTGTGCTTGTTCTAGTTGGGATTGAGCTTGTTGAGCTTGCGTTTGTGCTTGCTGAGCGCGTTCTACTGCCTGTTGAGCGGCTTCCTCCGGGGTCGGTACGCGATCGCCTTCTGGAGTAAAGTAGCGTAGCTGTCCCTGTTCTACGCCCAGATACAAGCCTAGCTCCTCACTCCAACGCCAGCCGCTCTCGTTCGGGGCAATTTCTTGATATCTATTTCCCATCAATCGAAAACCTTGAAATTCTAGCGTATCTGGCGAAAACCAGAAATATTCCGGCGTGCGGAAGCGATCTTGATACAAGTCTTTTTTCAACGTGCGGTCTGTCGCAGCAGTAGAAGTCGATAGCAACTCGATAATCAAATTGGGATACTTGCCATCTTCTTCCCACACCACCCAAGCATTGCGAGGACGTTTTTGAGTTGGCTTGACTAAGAAGAAATCGGGGCCCCGAAAATCTCGATTTCTCAGTTGTTGCCGACTAAAATAAATCGTGAGATTGGCACCGATAAAAAAATCCTCTGTTTCACGCCACAACCATTCCAGACAAGTAACAAGCAACAGCAGTTGCATATAGTGCAAAGAACTTTCCATTTCTGGCTCATCACTATACAGTTGACTAGCGTCGGGCATCATCGCATCTAGTTGCTGGGCAGTTAAAGTCATCTTCTCTCCCTCGCACTGGTTTAGCTTCATTGTGGCGGATGAGAATGTGATCGCGTTTGAGGATTTTCTCAAAATGCGATCGCTATCAAATTTTATTGAGAAAGACGTAATTAACTCTGGTTTCTATATCTGGTTTCTACAATTGTGTTGCTGCAACTTCTGTCGTCCGACTTGCTGAAGATTGCAACAGCAAACCGTACTCAATTCCTTCGACCACTGCCTGATAAGAAGCTTCTAAGATATTGCTAGAAACTCCCACAGTTGCCCAGCGCTGATGACCGTTGCTAGATTCCACGAGAACGCGAGTTTTGGCTGAAGTCCCCGCACCACTGTCCAGAATCCGCACTTTGTAGTCAGTCAAGTGAAATACGGCAATTTCTGGGTAGAAATTGACTAAAGCTTTGCGTAATGCAGCATCCAGCGCCGAAACTGGGCCATTTGCTTCCGCAGCTTCCAAGATATCTTTGCCATTGACAGCAACTTTCACGGTGGCGAGGGCGTTTGCATTCCTGACGATATCGCAGTGAACTTGAAAACCCTTGAGTTCAAACATTTGCTGTCGTTGTCCCAATGCCTCGCGCATCAGCAAATCGAAACTTGCTTCTGCTGCCTCAAACTGATAGCCTTCATTCTCCAGTTCCTTAAGGCGGCGTAGAAGTTGGCGACAGGCGGGATCTTGTTTCTCTAGGTCAATGCCAAAACTGCGAGCCTTTGCCAAAATATTACTTAATCCAGCTTGGTCGGAAATCACAATTCGACGCTCGTTGCCGACTTGTTCTGGCTGAATATGTTCGTAAGTCAACGGGTTGCGTTCAACCGCCGAAACGTGGATGCCACCTTTGTGAGCAAACGCAGAACGACCCACAAACGGTGCGTGTTCATCGGGAGCCAGATTGACGACTTCGCTGATGGAACGACTGGCGGCTGTCAGGTGTAGCAGTTGTTCATCTTGAATACAGTCGTATCCCAGTTTGAGTTGCAAATTGGGAATCACAGAGCAAAGGTTAGCATTACCGCAGCGTTCGCCGTAGCCGTTGATGGTGCCTTGCACCATCCTAGCTCCTTCCATAACGGCTGCTAAAGCATTCGCCACTGCTGTATCAGAATCATTGTGCGTGTGAATGCCAAGAAGCGGGAGGTTTCGAGTTTTGAACTCACTGCTGGCTTCTGACTGCTGAGGGCTGATTCCGATTACACTGGCGACATCCCGGACAATTTGACTAATTTCGTGGGGAAGCGTGCCGCCATTGGTGTCGCAGAAGACGAGCCATTCTGCACCGGCGGCGATCGCACTCTCTAAGGTCTTGAGCGCATAATCCCGATTGTGCTTATAGCCATCAAACCAGTGTTCCGCATCGTAAATCACCCGCCGCCCCTGACTGCGGAGATATTCAATCGTATCTCCAATCATCGCCAGATTTTCTTCTAAGCTGGTCTTCAGACCTTCTGTAACCTGTAAATCCCAGGATTTGCCAAATATCGTCACCCAGCGCGTTCCCGCCGCGAGAATGGGCTGCAACATCGGATCTTCTGCCGCAGTTGTATGGGGACGGCGAGTCGAACAAAAGGCGACAATTTCTGAGAAGGAGAGTGGTTCTTCCTTCAATTGCCAAAAAAATTGTACATCTTTAGGATTTGCTCCAGGCCAACCCCCTTCAATAAATGGAACGCCCAACTTATCTAGCTTTCGGGCAATTCGCAACTTGTCTTCGAGTGACAGCGATAGCCCTTCGCGTTGGGCACCGTCGCGCAATGTCGTGTCGTAAATCCAAATTCGGTTTGTTTGATCTGAGTGCATGGGAAGTTGTCGCCGAGGGAGAAAATTTAACAGCTAATTTTGTAAAGAACTGTAAAAATAAAGTGAAGATAAATCGTCACTCAAGAGGCTCGTTGAATCCATCATTATGCCAAAGGTAACAGCTCAAGGAAAAACGTTTGAGTGCAACACGGGGGCTAATCTGCGTAAAGTGCTATTGGAAAATGGCATCGACCTCTACAATGGCAAGGCAAAAATCATTAACTGCCAGGGAATTGGTACCTGTGGCACCTGTGCAGTGGCAGTAGAAGGAAACGTTTCCGAAGCCAACTGGAAAGATAAAACCCGGCGATCGCTTCCTCCTCATTCTCCCACGGCAAACCGTCGCTTAGCTTGTCAAACCCAGGTTTTAGGAGATGTCAAAGTAACCAAATTTGATGGATTTTGGGGACAAGGCACTCAAACGGTTTGGACGCCGCAACAATAAACAATTTCAGTTTTAAATTTTAGATTTTGAGTTAAAAGCGTGTCACAAAATCTTGATTTACAGTCGGAATCAACCCAGTCGGAATCAGCGCAACCCAGTCATTTCGTTTTTCGCATTTCCCCCCTGATTCGCATCACCTTGATGACGCTTTACCTGGCACTAACGATTCCGCTACCGTTTTTGTCACAGGCATCTGCGTCACCCGTACCGCCTTGGTTGCTGTGGCTGGGAATTGCCTTAGGGTTAGTCCCGTTATCTGGCGTCCTCAGCGAACGGGTAATTGTGGATGATGAAAAAATCCAGGTCACTTATCCTCGCTGGGTTCCCGGTTTCTTCCGCAAGGGTTGGTCGTTAGCTTGGGCAGAAGTCAAAGATTTAAAATTTCGCTCGACAGGGCAAGGTGGAATCGTTTATTACTTTATAAGTAAGTCAGAGCAAAAAGCTTATTTGCTACCGATGCGGGTCGTTGGCTTTGCTCGGTTAGTTAAACTGGTGGAAGACAAGACGGGAATTGATACAACTGATGTTCGTCCTTTGTCTCAGCCTTGGATGTATCTAATTTTGTTAGTGTTCTCGCTGCTGCTTTTTGTTACAGATGCGTGGACAATTTGGATGGCGACTACACAAGGACGATTGACATAATTTTTTGAACTACGAAGACACGAAAGCACAAAAAGATTTGCTGCGGCTGGAACGGGTAAGCCTTGCAGCGCCAGTTGGTTCGCAGTATTTATTGAAGGAAATTTCGTTTGAGGTATTTCCGGGCGATCGCTTGTGTTTAATTGGCCCTTCTGGTGCCGGAAAAACCTCGCTGTTGCGGCTATTGAACCGACTATTAGAACCGACTGCTGGCACAATTTATCTAGAAAATCAAGATTATCGAAAGCTTCCGGTTATTCCGTTGCGGCGGCAGGTAATGCTAGTTTCTCAAGAACCAAAACTTTTGGGAATGACTGTTAGAGATGCCTTAGCTTATCCTCTGGTTTTGCAAGGTGCGACAAAACAGGTAATTCAGCAGCAATTGCTCACATGGATCGAGCAACTACACATCCCAGAAGATTGGTTAGGGCGGACAGAAGTGCAACTGTCGCAAGGACAACGGCAATTGGTGGGAATTGCCCGTGCCCTCGTTATCCAACCTAAAATTTTATTACTTGATGAGCCAACGTCTGCCCTAGATGCGGGTCGTGCTGCTTACGTGCTGCAAGTATTAACGCAACTTTGCAACGAGGGAAAAACTACAGTATTGATGGTCAATCACCAGTTAGATTTAGCCCAAATGTTTTGCAATCGGGTTTTATATTTGCAGGATGGGCAGTTGCTGGAGGATGTCTCAGCAGCACAGATAGACTGGACTAATTTACGCGATCGCTTTATCCAAGCGGAAGCACAAGCTGCTCAAGATTGGGGTTAAGGGTAATTAGTAATTGTCATGAGTGATAAGTCATTAGTTCGTTACTACTAACTAATGACTATCGACTGATAACGAATAATCTTTGACCCAATGGACGGATTACTTCTTCGTAGCGATCGCTAATTTTGCCCCTTTAACCTTACGCAATTGATCCATCACCGCCACGACTTGACCGTGGTTGACGCCTTCATCAGCATTTAGCACGACAAGGGTTTCTTGCTCAGATGGAATTAGCGATCGCACTCCGGTTTCCAATTCCTCTAAATCAATTGGCTGCCGGTTCAGTGCGATTTCTCCTTCTTCATCAATTGACACCGTTACGGGTGTCGATTTTTGAGCTTGTCCGGTTGCTGCATTTGGCAAATTCACCGATAACCCTTCTGAACGGGTCAAAAACAGTGTGGACATGATGAAAAAGGTCAAAATGGCGAAGATTACATCGATCATCGGCACGATGTTAATCTGCACTGGGATATCCGGCTCATCGGGTAGTCGCATAGGAAGGCTCTCCTTTTTCATAACGGCGACGGTATAACAGTTCTAGCTGACCGCCGTACTCTTGAATGTGTGCCGACTGCCTCTGATAGAAACCGCGAAAGGCATTTGAAAACACGAGGGCAAAAATTGCCACAATTAATCCGGTGGCGGTGGAAACTAACGCCTCGCTAATCCCTGCCGTAACACCCACCGTCTGGCTGCCTCCGACGCTTCCTAGCGTCAGCGAGGCAAAGGAGTTAATCAGCCCCAAAACCGTTCCTAGCAACCCCAGTAGAGGGGAAAGAGCGATGATCGTTTCAAACACCACATTGAATCGCTTCAATCCAGGTAACTCGGCTTGCGCTTCACTTTCCAGCGCTAATCGAAATTCTTCTGGATTGGGTTGTTCCAGTTCTAAAGCTGCCAAAAAGATCCGCGCAATCGGCAACTCAGCATTCTGCTTTAGCCGATGCACAGCAGCTTCAGGATCGTGCTGATAAAGCTTCATCACGTCTCGCACAACCCGATCTTGCCGTCGGTTAATGCGATACCAAAACCTTGCACGCTCTATTACTAGGGCGATCGCTAATATAGAAAATCCTAGGAGTGGCCACATGACCACGCCACCCGCCGCAAAAAGATTACTAATTCCCATCTAATTTCTCTAGGGCAATCAACAAGGCTTAGCCTACCAGCTTACTGGAGTATTAAAGCTGATAGAAGTTCTCAAGAGAAATTAAACCTAATGAGAATCTATGTCAAGCAGTTCTCCACAACTTGAGGAATAAGGAGTTTTGTTAAGTAATTTTAACAAAACTGTTGAAAAGGTTGAGAAGCCTATCAAGGAAAGGTTTGGAGAGGATTAGGCTAAGGCGATCGCAGCCTATTTTACTGGTTCTCCCTCTTGACATTTACTTCAGTGCATCTTACCTTGACCAAACAAGTGCAAATAACTTGCAATAATCTATGGGCTTGTCAAGTGTTGCTGTTCAGCAGCGAGAAAAAGAAGAAGAGGCTCTGAGGTCTTTTATAACCTACAGCCTCATCGGTTCCTTCGCACTCCATCTGGGAGTGCTGGCGATGAGCAATCGTTGGGTGAAAACATCTGACATCATTGCCGAAGAGCCAATGGAAGTTGTGGTTCTCGATCCTGAGAGCCTTCAAGCTTTGGAACCAGAGGAAGATACTCCAAAAGAAGATCAACAAGAGCAGACGCCATCGGCAGCAAGTTCAGTTGCAACCGAAGGTTCTCGTATACTTACGGGTTCTAGGCAGGAATCGGCAGAAGGTTCAGTTGCAGCAGAGAGTTCGAGTCAAAGCAGTACACCCGATACCAGTGCTGCTGCGCCAGCATCTCAACCTCGCACGGAACCAAAAGCGGCTCCCTCTCCACTGGTAGCGTCGCAACCTACGCGCCCTGAAGTAGTACCGCAGCCAGTGCGACAGCCGCTGGCGGTAAATTTACCCCCGTTCCGACCCACTCAAACGCCCAAACGAGTCGCCCCCGATTCAGCAACACCTGTCAAGCGTGAAGAACCCGTTGCTGACACGCCCAGACCAATAGAGAAGCCGTCTTTAGAACGCGCTGAGAAACCCAATCCAGTCAGTAACTCGCAGCCGATTGCCCAGCCTAGCTCAGTTGCTGTTGCGCCGTCTCCACAGAGTGATAAGCCAGCAGCTTCAACACAGGCGAGTCCTTCTTTGCAGCAACAAACGTCTGAAAGATTTAGAGATTTAGTTAGAGGAATTACCGGCTCCAGACAAACTCAAGAAAGTGCAGGAAATAGCGCTAGCCAAACTGATAACAGCAGTACCATCGGCGGCTCTACTGTTGCTGCCGGAACGGGAAGTCTGCTAGGCAGTGGTTCTGTTACGGGTAACGGCACTGGTACAGGCTCAGGACAAGGAAGCGGTAGGGGCACTGGCACAGGTAGTGGCACTGTTACGAGTAACGGCACTGTTACGGGTAACGGCACTGGTACAGGCTCAGGACAAGGAAGCGGTAGGGGCACTGGCACAGGTAGTGGCACTGGCACCAGCAAAGAATCAGGAACTGGAAGAGATGTAGCGATAGTTCCGGAAAATTTCAAACCGAGAACTGAGCCAAGAACTGAGCCAAGAGACCGGGATGAAGAACGTCCTTCGAGGAGATCGGGATCGAGCCGAATCGGTTGCGTTAAATGTGACAAGCCCAACTATCCAAGTAATGCAAGACGGCAAGGTGTCGAAGGCGCATCCCAGGTCAGTGTTGATGTTGATGAAAAAGGCAATGTGACTAATGTTCGGGTGTCGCGTTCCAGTGGTAGTAGGGAACTCGATGAAGCTGCTGTGAGAGCCGCCAGAAATTGGAAGTTCAGTTCTTCATCTGGTAAACGAGAGGGGGTTCGGGCTTCAGTTGATTTTCAGCTAGAGGGATCGGAGCGATCGCGTCGTTCGCGTGAGCGTCGTCGCACAGAATCGGCATCTTCCAGCCGTAGCTCCGAGGCATCGACTCCCCGGCGGCGGCGGCGCTTGGAAGCGGCATCTTCTTCCACGAGCGCCTCAGAAACGCCGCGTCGTTCTCGGCGGCGGCGCTTGGAAGCGGCATCTTCTTCCACAAGTGCCTCGCAGACTCCACGTCGGGTACGGCGGCGTTTGGAAGCAGCATCTTCTTCCACAAGTGCCTCGCAGACTCCACGTCGGGCACGGCGGCGGCGCGTGGAATCTGCGGCGGCTAGTCCGACGCGGCAAGCCCCAGGGGCACGGCGACGGCGTGTAGAATCTGCGGCGGCTAGTCCGACGCGGCAAGCTCCACGTCGGGCACGGCGGCGCGTGGAATCTGCCTCTAGTCCGGTGCGGCAAGCCCCACGGGCACGGCGGCAGCGTCGTCTAGAAGCCGGTTCAGGCAGTCAGTCACAACAAGCTCCACGGGCACGGCGGCGGAGAGCTGCACCTTCCTCAGCACAATCATCAGGTTCACCTACTACGAGCAATGAGTAATTGCCTCTCAATCAGAGTGGGTATAGACTCTTGAACTGATTGTCGAATACCCAATCACTCGTCGCTAAGTAAACTTATGCACAGCATTAAGACAGCGATCGCAATTTTAGGAGTTGTTATCGGAGTGGGTGGAGTAACCCCTGGAGTTCGTGCCCAGTCAGAAGCATCCCCCGCTCCTACCAGCCCTCAAATTAAACCGCCTGCTTCTACCAGTCCCCGCCTCCAAGGGAATCCTGAGGCGCTGCTCCAACAGGGTTTGGACAAACTTGACGCCGGAGACTACAAGGCAGCGGTCGATCTGTTGTCGAAGGTGCTGGAAGTAAATCCTAATGATACGGAAGCTTACTACAATCGAGCCGTGGCTCTGGTTGAGCTAGAGGACTACAAGAAAGCGATCGCTGATTATAGCAAAGTGCTACAACTCGATCCCCAGGATGATGAAGCTTACTTGAATCGAGGACTAGCTCGTACCGAGTTAGAAGACGACGCCGGAGCGATCGCTGATTACAGCGAAGTTATCAAATTGAAGCCCGATCAAGCAGAAGCTTACTATCAAAGAGGAATCGCTTATGCTCAGCTAGAGGAAGATAATAAAGCGATTGAAGACCTTCAGAAAGCCTCTGAACTCTTTGCTACGCAAGGCAACCCAAATCAGTCCAAAGAAGCACTGCTCAGCATTGATGTTGACGACAAAGGAAATGTGACTAATGTTCGGGTGTCGCGTTCCAGTGGTAGTAGGGAACTTGATGAAGCTGCTGTGAGAGCCGCCAGAAATTGGAAGTTCAGTTCTTCATCTGGTAAACGAGAGGGGGTTCGGGCTTCAGTTGATTTTCAGCTAGAGGGATCGCAGCGATCGCGAGAACGACGCGAGCATCGTCGTCGCTTAGAATCGGCATCTTCCGACCGTAGCTCCGAGGCATTGACTCCCCGGCGTCTGAGAGTCGCACCTTCCTCAGCAGAATCATCGGGTTCAGCCATGCTCAGCTTTGATGTTGATGACAAAGGAAATGTCACCAATGTTCGCCTGTCTCGTTCCAGCGGTAGTAGGGAACTCGATGAAGCTGCTGTGAGAGCCGCCAGAAATTGGAAGTTTGATTCTTCCTCTGGTAGACAACAGGGGGTTCCGGCTTCAGTTGATTTTCAGCTAGAGGGATCGGAGCGTTCGCGTTGTTCTTGCGAACATCGTCGCTCAGAATCGGCATCTTCCGACCGTAGCTCGGAGCCATCACTCCCCCAGCGGTGACGGAAAGCTGCACCTTCCTCAGCAGAATCATCAGGTTCAGCTACTACGAACAATGAATAATTGCCTCTCAACCAGAGTGGGTATACACTCTTGAACTGATTGTTGAATACCCAATCACTCGTCACCAAGTAAATTTATGAACATCAAGACAGCGATCGCAATTTTAGGAGTTGTTATCGGAGTGGGTGGAGTGACGCCGGGAGTTCGTGCCCAGTCAGAACCGTCTCCCGCTCCTACCAGTCCTCAAATCAAACCGCCTGCACCTACCAGTCCTCAAATCAAACCGCCTGCTTCTACCAGTCCCCAAATTAAACCACCTGCTTCTACCAGTCCCCGCCTCCAAGGGAATCCTGAGGCGCTGCTCCAACAGGGTTTGGACAAACTTGACGCCGGAGACTACAAGGCAGCCGTTGATCTGTTGTCGAGGGTACTGGAAGTAAATCCCAATGATACGGAAGCTTACTACAACCGAGCTGTGGCTCTGGTTGAACTAGAGGATTACGAGAAAGCGATCGCGGATTACAGCAAAGTGCTGCAACTCGATCCCAAGGATGATGAAGCTTACTTGAATCGAGGATTAGCTCGTACCGAGTTAGAAGACGACGCCGGAGCGATCGCTGATTACAGTGAAGTTATCAAATTGAAGCCCGATCAAGCAGAAGCTTACTATCAAAGAGGAATCGCTTATGCTCAGATAGAGGAAGACAATAAAGCGATTGAAGACCTTCAGAAAGCCTCTGAACTCTTCGCTACGCAAGGCAAGCCAGATGAGTCCAAACAAGCACTGGCTCTGATCAAAAAACTTCAGCCATAGCCTGAATCGAGAGGCTGAGCGTTACTCAGCCTCTCATCTGTTTTTTAAATTTTTTTAAATTTGATGGATTATTGAACCCGTACCGCCGCTTCAAAAGCCGCTAGGTGGGTTGAGTTTTTTTGCTAATTTTTCGGCACTCTAGCTAATTTTTCGGCACTCTAGGCGCGTGTAGAGTTAGTTGCGATCGCCCTCGTGGTGTCTCCATTCAGGATTTTGCAGCCATCGGATTTAGAAACAAGGCGAAAGGCGAGCGTTCTCCACTCTAAACCAGCCTGCTAGTGTGATTAAATTTACCTTTCTTGAATAACTTTCTTAGTTAGAGAAAACACTTTTATAGCGTTTTCTCAATTATTCGATTGCTCAACTTCTTTAAACATTGGTTAAAGAAGTTAGGCTTGAGCCAACCCTGAATAATAAATGCCCAAAACAAGCCATTTGTCAATCTTTCTCTTAGGCGATGCCTTCTAATTTTTCTACTTGACTTTTACATGGGCGTCGTTTTATCTTAACCACACTAATGATAATTACTTGCAATAAAAAATCAGGCTTGTTAATCAAGACCTGGGTGCATAAATTAGGTGTGTGGAAACGGAATGAAACTACAGCAATTACTTCCTGGCTTGTTGCTCGCAGGCTCAGTTGCCATGACAGTGGCTCAGCCAGTAAAGGCTGAGGTCGTACAAGTCACTGGCGTGCAACTCAACTCAACGCCCAATGGCTTGCAGGTGATTTTGCAGACGACAAATGGAGCAGCGCCCCAAGTGGTCACGTCCAGCTATGACCAAACCCTGCTTATTGACCTGCTTAACGCCCAGTTAAGTCTTCCAGAAGGGGATACGTTTACTCAGGAAAACCCAGCTTTCGGTATAACTTCTGTAACCGTAAACCGCTTGTATGACAACAGTATTCGGGTAACGATCAAAGGCGTCGCAGAACTGCCAATGGCAGAGGTGGTACCGAGTCCGCAGGGAGTGGTACTCAGCTTAACGACCACTTCAGAAACAGCTGAGGCTCCCCCTAGCCAAACACCAGAGACGACTGACTCTGAGCCTTCTGAGTCGCCCCAGACCCCCACAGAGGCTGAATCTGCTGACGAAACCCAACCAGACGATCTAGTTGAAGAGCCAGAGGAAATTGAACTGGTGGTAACGGGTCAGCAAGAAGGGGGATATAGAGTCATTGACGCCACAACCGCCACGCGAACCGATACACCTTTGCGCGACGTTCCTCAGTCCATTCAGGTTGTTCCTCGACAGGTGATTGAGGATCAACAAGTTGTAAGAATCACAGAAGCTGCACGCAACGTTAGCGGTGTTGTGCGAACAGAAGGCTATGGAGGCGCTACTGATAACTACACCATCCGAGGATTTGCCATCTCCAATAACTTGAGAAATGGTTTCAGCGATGCTGGTTCTTACTCATTAACTGATGTCGCCAACATAGAACGAGTCGAAGTTCTCAAAGGACCAGCTTCGGTGCTTTATGGTCAGATTGAACCGGGCGGTGTCGTGAATTACATCACCAAGCAACCACTGAGCGAACCCTTTTATGCCGCTTCATTTACGGCTGGAAGTTACGACTTCTATCGCCCATCGATAGATATTTCTGGTCCCCTCGACCCTGACAAAAATGTATTGTATCGATTGAATGTTGCCTATGAAAATTCGGGTAGTTTTAGAGATTTCGTAGACAGCGAGCTTTTCGTAGTTGCACCTATCTTGAGCTTCAAGATTACTGATAAAACTACCTTAACCTTGGAGTATGAATACCTGGATCTCGATCGGACTTTCGATCGCGGCTTTCCACCGCTAACCGCGATGTTTGATCTGCCCATCAGTCGTTATTTAGGAGAACCCAACGACAGTTACAGCCATAGAAGCCATAAAGCTGGTTATGTTCTAGATCATCGTTTTAGTGAAAACTGGCGGATTCGGAATGCCTTCTCCGCTCAAATTGTTGATCTAGAGCGTACAAATGTTCAAGCACGGACTTTTCAATTAGAGGGAGACGGACGCACCTTAAGACGACGATTTAACGACGCTGATGAATACAGAGAAAATTATTCTCTCCAAACAGACTTAGTAGGAAAATTCAATACTGGCTCAATCAGTCATCAACTTCTCCTGGGGCTTGAGTTAAGCAGAGCTAAGGCTGGCTACACATTACTCAGAGCGAATTTCCCTTCCCTTGATATTTACAACCCAGTTTACGGGTTTCCGCGCCCAACCAGTTTTGGTGATGGTTTTGGTAGGGACGAAAACACCGATACGTTAGGTATTTATGTACAAGATCAGCTGACATTGTTGCCAAACCTGAAATTACTGGTTGGCGGTCGATTTGATTCGGTCGATCTTGACATCGAAGATGTTTCAGACGCTTTGAATGGAAGCGAAGCTGAAAAATCCAGCCGTTACTTTGAAGCCTTTTCACCCCGCGTTGGAATTGTTTATCAGCCGATAGAACCAATTTCACTCTATGCCAGCTACAGCCGCTCTTTTAGACCAAATATTTTTGCTTTTACGTCGGACGGACAGCTAATAGAGCCTGAAAGAGGTACCCAATACGAAGCCGGAATTAAAGGTGAATTCTTAGATGGTAGATTGTCCACGACGCTGGCAGCTTACCAGATAACGAAGACAAACGTCGCTACGACAGATCCTAATGATACTGATTTCTCAATTGCAGCGGGAGAAGTTAAGAGCCGAGGCATCGAATTGGACGTAAGGGGAGAAATTAGACCCGGTTGGAATGTTATTGCATCTTATGCACATATGGATGCTTTTGTTAGCAAAGATGAGAGTATTCCTGAAGGGGACGAATTAGTTAACGCGCCAAATAATACTGCTAGCTTGTGGATGACTTATGAATTCCAAAGAGGTGCTTTGCAAGGATTAGGTTTTGGAGCTGGATTATATTTTGTGGGCGCACGGGAAGCGGAGCTTCCAAATACCATCGAAATCCCTTCGTATTTGAGAACTGATGCCGCTATCTTCTATCGGCGAGACAATTACCGAGCTGCTCTGAATATCAAGAATCTCTTTGATACAAAGTATTACGATTCTCAGGGCTTCTTAGTCTACCCCGGAGCGCCTTTAACTTTGCTGGGGACATTTGGGGTGGAATTTTGATGTTTTAGGGGCTGGCTAAGCGATTAATCTGGTCTCCCGAACGCCATTCGGGTTAAAGCTCAATACTTTTCGATGAGTAAGTTTCATCTGTGGCAGATCCTCCCAACCCCCTTTTTTGAGGGGGACGATGTTTCTCTATTTGTTCAGCTCTATTTGAGAGGAACTAGCCTTACTGAAAAGTATTAGATTAAACCCGCCCAGAGGAAGCCAGAAGACAAAATTCAAAGGAAGTCTTGCTGATGAAATTACGCAAACTTGCATTGATACTGCACCGCTATGTGGGTGTAATGTTCGGTCTTCTGATACTTGTAATCGGATTGACGGGAAGCGCTTTAGTCTTTCACAAAGAGATCGATCGCGCTCTCAATTCCCATTTACATCAGGTTGCCCCGCAAGGCGAATCTGCTTCCAAGAACCTGCGCGATCGCATATCCCCAGATTCAGCGTTACAGATCGTCCGCTCAGCTTATCCAGACTTGACGCTGTCCTATATCGATCTGCCGCGAAAGCCAGATGCGGTATACACGGTGGGGATGGAATCAAAGAAGGATGAGTTTATCTACGCTTACGTTAACCCCTACACTGGAGCGATCCTCGGCACCCAACAGTGGGGACGCACGTTGATAACTTTCGTGTATGACATCCACTTCTCTCTCCTCGCTGGCAAGGTTGGCGAGAAAGTCGTTGGGATTTGTGGCTTGTTGCTGTTGCTGCTGAGCGTCACTGGGATGATTTTATGGTCTGGTTGGAGAAAGCTCCTTTCCGGCTTCCAGATCAGGTGGCAAGCTCCCTGGCACTTGGTTAACTATGACCTTCATAAGGTCGGGGGTATCGTGTCTGTTGCGTTTCTGCTCCTAATTGCTTCCACAGGAACCGCAATGATTTTTCATGCGGAAACCGAGCCAGCGGTCTACTGGTTAACACAGACGCCAAAACCTACGCCCTTAATGTCCACACCCCAAGTGGGCAAGTCACCTTTGACACTCGATGAAATTTTGCCCAAAGCTGATGCGGCGTTGCCAGAAGGCAAAACTACCTTCATTTCTCTTGCCAGTAAACCGGATGGAATCGTCAGGGTCACGAAGAAATTGCCCCAGGAAATCCGCCCAGATGGTCGTAGCCGTGTCTATCTCGACCAGTACAGCGGAGAGGTCTTGCGGGTGGAAAACGCGCTGACGGTACCTCTAGGAACCCGGATTATGAATGAGCTGTTTACTTTGCACATTGGGATTTATGGTGGGCTGGGAATGCGGATTTTGTATGTGTTCGCTGGCTTGAGTCCCACCGTTCTATTTATCACTGGCTTTGTGATGTGGCGACAGCGCCAGTGGGCGATCGCTCGTCGTCAAGAAGCGATCCGCCAGAGTCAGGGAATCCCGGAACCTCGCCCGAAAATTTACCCAACAACTGAAGTGCCTTGGATTTGAAGCGGGTGGTAATAATCTATCCGCATCCGAGCTTAGCGGTGGCGATTCTGTCCTCCTACCATGCTAGGGGTAGCATGAGCAGGGAGCGGTTTGGAATCGTTATCAATGATTGAGGCAACTGGTTCCGCCCCCTTAAGAATCTCTGGATTGAAGCGATAGCCCACGTTGCGGACAGTTTGAATCATGCTGGGTTGTCGAGGATCGGTCTCAATCTTCTTGCGTAGTGAGAGGACATGAGTATCAATGGTGCGTGGATTATCGATAGCGTCAGGCCAAGCACGGCGCAGCAGTTCGGAACGGCTCAGCGCCACTCCTCCAGCCTGTGCCAGAACGTAAAGCAGGCTGAACTCTTGGGGCGTCAGCTCAATGAATTCTTCTTTGAAGCGGACGCGGCGCTGCACTAAGTCTATTTTTAGGTCGCCATAATCTAGGGACATGGGTGCGGCTGTGACGCGAACGCGGCGAACTAGCGCCTCAACCCGCGCCATAAATTCTTGCATCCCAAATGGCTTGGTCAAATAATCGTCAGCTCCTGCTTTTAATCCAGCGACGATATCGGCTTCCATACTGCGGGCAGACAGCATCAAGATGAGTACCTGTCCCTGTTGATGAAGCCATCGGCAAAATTCAATTCCATCGCCATCTGGCAGGTCGGAATCTAGGATTACGAGTGCGGGTTGGCGAGTATAAAACGTTTCTCTACCTTGATGAACGCCAGCGGATTGACACACCCAGTAGCTTGCTTGCTGTAAGTGCCAGCCCAGTAGCGATCGCAGGTGCGGGTTCCCCTCGATGATCTGAATGCAAATCGATCCCACGGTGGCATGCTTCCCTTCAAGCTGGTGAGATTTAGCTTAACAAAGCTTATGTCAGGATTCTGTAACCAGGGCTACGAGGGGTCTGGGCTATACAATTAAAAATTAAAAGTGAAAAATTAAGAAATTTATATATAAAATCAAACTTTTGTTTTATATATTTAATTTTTCTAAAGGAATATTACAGATTTAGAGCAGAGCCTGAAGCCAAAGCAGTCATTTCATCAGGCAATGAGTAAAATAAAGGTTAACGAAGGTTAACGTTTAGTCAAGTTTGCTGAACAATGCCATGCCAAAAGCTGCCGATGTCCAAAGATGATCAAATTAGTATACCCAGCTTGACTAAGCAGGATGTCTTTCCTACCAGAATCCCCCTGAGTGAGGCACAAGGCAAGAGACCAATAGCGTTTTGGATATACCAGGCAAGGGGCAATAGGCAAATCTATCCTGGAAATAGGAAATGCGGTTAACTAACCGAAACTTTATTGACAAAAACTCAAAAATTTGCTCATTTGGGAGCCTTCCCTTGCCTACCGGCGGTTTAAACCAGCTAACAACTAAATTGCAGTGCTTACTGGAAAAGATGGCACAAATCGCTCGGCAGGGGCATGACGTTGGGGATCGAGTTTTCTACGATGAAACTAAAGTGAGAGCGATCGCGCAACTCGCTGGTCTCGGAAGGATGAGTTTTGGTGTGATTCCCTTAATTTTCAAGGAACACAACCAACCTTTCTCTCATCACCAAAGTGGGATGCACCCGTTTTCGATTTCCGCACGGCATCTGCAAAACGCTGTAGTTCTAGTTAGGGCACTCGCCTTAACTGAAGACAAGACAACCAGCGTCCGCTTGCGTTTTCTAGCGCTAGGCGCTAAGCGTCCTCAATGAGTTGCGAGAATCAAAGCTAATCGCTCAGGGCGAAAGTTTTCTTCTTCCGGCTTCACACCGTATACTTCTAATTCACACCTGATACTTCCGACCATGCTACAGGACTCTCAAACCATCCGCTACTACCAAAGACTCACCGACGCCCTCGTCGAAATGTGGAATCGGGGTTATCGTTTTGATGATTTGCGGCTGTTTTTAGATGGCTATCTCGCAGCTATGCGTCATTCTAACGTTCTGGAACCCTTTCTCATCCACCGCTTAGAAGAAGAAGTTACCCGTTACATTTACGATCCATCCAACTTTGACATGACCCAGACTCAACCTAAATCGGACTATTATTAGTTCGGATTAGCTGCCTTGGTCAAGCTGAGGCTATCAGCGTCAGGCTTGCCATCGTTACCTGTGGATAATGTTGTTAGATTGCCCGCAGGGATAAAGTTTGGGTAGAAAACAGCGATCTTCCGGGTGCTAATTATCTTTGACGTTCAGCAGCTTCGTAATTTTTATACAGCCGATCGGGAAAAATTTGAAAAAAGAGCGATCGCCCTTAGTATCTCTTACTCTCTAGTCCAGTCAATGATTTTATTTAGGATAATTCAGGCTGCACAGCTTTTGAATCAGCTTTAAAATTTAGGCGCAAGTTATCCTAAAAACAGTAAAAATTCCCTCCTTGATTCTTCAAATGAAGAACCAGGAGGGAATTTTCAGTTCGTATCCCAAAGCTTTAGGAAGCTAAGGCAACTTCAACCATTTCCTGCAACTCGCCCTTTTGGTACAGTTCAATCAGGATGTCTGAGCCGCCGACAAACTGACCATCAACGTAAACCTGGGGAATGGTAGGCCAATTAGAATATTCCTTAATTCCCTGCCGGATTTCCCAGTCGTCCAAAATATCAATCGTGTGGTAGGGTACGCCCAAAGTATTCAGAATTTGTACCACATTGTTAGAAAAACCACACTGGGGCATCAGCTTATTGCCCTTCATAAAGACCACAATTTTATGCTCTTTGAGCAAGCTGTCAATCCGCTCTTTTAATTCTGGCGTCATAGTTCTGCTTGGAATGCCTCTGTTTTCTAGTGTAATGCCAGTGCGTGAGAACGCAATTTTTATTCAGGTTCAACCTTGCTTGGTAGCAGCCTCCCAATCTTGGGGAGTATAGGTTTTTAGTGCTAAAGCATGAATTGCTTCTGTAGCCATGGCTGGCTGCACCGCACCGTAAACCAGTTGATGCTGTTGTACAAGCCTTTTGCCTTCAAACTGCGACGAAACCACTGTCACCTGGTAATGGTCGCCACCGCCAGTCAGATCCTGAACTTGAATCTGGGCATCTGGCATTTTGGCTTTGATCATCGCCTCTACCTGATCTGGGCTAACCATCTAAACTCCCGTTTCACTTCAAGTTGCTAATTCTAATCTATCGTTTAGGTGCAGAGGAAGAGGAGTTTGAGCGATCGCTCGAAGAACTAGCCGGTGCAGAATCAGGAGCATCGATAAACCCAATTTCTAGCAACTGCTGATAAGCTTTTTTGCCCAGATCCCGTGTCGGCTGCTGACTGCGAACAATCTGAATTAACAAAGGTACTGCCAAATCTGGCTGATTTTGCGCTCGATGGACCAGCGCCAGCTGATAAGTTGCCCGATCTCGAAGTTGAGCCGCTTCTACAGCCTTGCGGCGCTGGCTCTCGTAAACTCGATTATCAATTCCCGAAAAACTAGAACCCAGTTGTTGATAGAAATTGGACAACTGGTTGAACACCTGACGAGCCTCTTGGAGCTTCTTGGCAGCTAGAGTATAGTTCTGCGAAGATACAGCACTATCTGCCTCACTCAGCAAACGGTTCCCTCCTGCCATACTCAATAAGCCACTGTCCGGATCGATCGGGCGTAGATTGTTGGGGTCGGTTAAGTCTGGTTGTGTTTGGCTGGTGTCTTCTGGTAGAGCAGGGATTTGGTTCTGAGCCTGCACGGGGGGTTGTAGCAGAGCCAAAGACACTGTTAAAGGTAGACCAGCAAGGCAGGTAAAACCGAGGCGACGAGCAGTTCCAGAAGATACCATAAAATAACCCTATTAGGGGGCTGAAAACAGAATGATGACAAACTTTGGGTATCTTAACATTGTCGGACTCACCAAGTTTAAGACCAGCCACTGCTAAATTCCCAAAGTCATGCCCTGTTTAGATTGACAAAACGATAAAAAAGTTTCCGAATATTCTTTAATAATATAAAAAATAAGGGTAGAGATTTTCCGCACCAAAGCTCGAATATCCCCAGAGCAATTCCATCTAATCTGATAAAAGACTGCAAATTTGGGCAGAGTCAAGGATTTCAACTGGGTATGTAGTCTTGTTCCGTCAACTTGCACCTTGTCCCTGATGGTTGAAATCGCCGTCACCCGTTCATCTCGCGCTAGAAGTTCCCCTAAGGGTTGATGCGCTATTTTTGGCTTAAATGCAGATAATCGGGCGATCGCGCGATCGGCTTCAGTCCGTAGCGATTTCCCAGCACCTCAATATCTTGTACACGAACAGGATATTGAACGGGTTGATGCAGCGATAGTGATCGCATCTTCTATGATCTTGCCCGATATGATGGTTCCCTCTGCTCGTGCAGTATCGAAGCCGCATCTATCTATCGCGGGGTTGCTTACTTGCTCTCTTTCAACCACTCATTAAGTAGCACTTTTGTGGATTTATTTGAAGTAGATGAATATTTAGTACGAGCTGCTAGCAAATCAAGTAGCAATCGCACTTCAATTTTCGAGAAGGATTTGTTTCCAGCCTTCAAAAAACTTTCAATTAATCTCTGCGGCTCAACTCAGAAGCCAGCCAAAAAGGACTATCAAGTAGTTATTTTAAGGGGCAGAATAACAGGAGAAATAGGAAACGATTAGGCAAAACTAAGAAGCCGAGGTAAAGAATATCAAAGAGTTAGAGGCGTTAGCTAAACGGGAAACCGATGCTTGGAAGGATGTCGCTCGGCTACTAGAAAAATCCCAGGCGCAAGCTCATGATGAAGCAGTGAACTTACTTTTAAAGCTTCAAGGTTTAGCACTCTATTGAAACCAAAAGCTGGTCTTTTGGACACGTCTAAACCAAATTTACGAGCAATACAGTAGACGCCTGCTTTTATAAAACGTTTAAATAATGTAGGTTTGATATAAACCTACATCTTGCTTCCAATCGCTCAATGCCAGGAATAGCAGCAATTTCGCAGTTGAACTGGCGTCAAGATGACAACGTCTTTTCAAGGCAAACGCTACCCTTAAGCCCTATGCGGATTGCTTCTATTTCCGACCAACCCATTCATGAAATCCCCTTTATTACCGCTGCTGCGGCAGGTCATCTCCAGGTGGTTGAGCAAGTTTTACCGATTTTATCGGCAGAAGCTGACTCACTTCCACCTGGCTTAGACGCCATCATCATCGCTAGCGATTTACAGGGTATCAATCCCACAGATGGACGCCTTCTCGGTCATCGTGTCGCGGAAGAATTAGAAACTTTAGCGAACCTGGGACGGATTCCATCACCACAGAAAACAGGAATTATCTTGGCAGGCGATCTTTACGCACGAAGTGATAAGCGTGGCGGTGAGGGAGATGTCCGCGAAGTCTGGCAATCTTTCAGTCGTCGTTTTCGTTGGGTTGCTGGAGTTGCAGGAAACCATGACATCTTGGGAAACACGCCAGAGGAAATTCAAACCTTTAAAAAGGGGCGAGGTATCCGCTATTTAGATGGTGAAATCGCTGTGGTTGATGGATTTCGTATCGCTGGCATCTCAGGGATTATCGGCAAGCCTACTAAACTTTGGCGTCGTTCAGAAAAAGATTTTCATCAAGCCCTTCGCCAACTGCTCAAGGAATTACCCAATATCCTAATTTTGCATGAAGGCCCCAACGATCCAGAGGCGAAACTTATGGGAAATCAGTCAATTCGTGCTGAACTTGCCGCAGCGAACGAGTTGTTAGTCATTTGTGGTCACTCTCATTGGAAGGTGCCGATGACTACTTTATTCCCAGGAGTCCAAGTTCTCAATGTAGACAGCCGCGTTGTTGTCCTGACTGGAGCAAAGTCAGAATAATTGGTTATAAATTTTTTTCAAGGGCAAAGGGGGCAAGGGAATGAATCATCTACGGAAAAATCAGCTTTCTCCCACTCCTGCACTCTCCCGCTCCTTTAGTCAAATCTAAAAAACCTATCCTTGTGAGGGGGTTTGGTCTGCTTTATCCGGAAAGTATTGATCCTAATAGGGTAGAAAACGAGCGTTCGTTTACAGTCTAATTGTCATGAGGATCTAGATTTTAGATAAAAAGTAAGTAATAGAGTCAAAAATTTGCTTTCTTCTAGCCGCTAGAAATTCGACAAACACAAGCATCAGCATTCGTGAAGAAGGGGAAGGGGTCGTGGAGTGGATAGAACCACTAAAGAAAGCGCACCAGACGCACCTATTGAGGACACAGATGTTTGGGCAGGGGCAAGATAGTTTGAGTGTCAAACCTGGGGATTGGTCATGGCCTTTCTGGCTGGCTGTACCACTCTACCCATACAGTCGGCGGCGGACAATCCGCAAAGAAGTCGTGAAGGACACGATCTGGACTTTTGACCAGATGCAGGGCATCCTCTACACTGTCGTACCGATTCGCATGACCGTCGTTAAGCTCTCAGAAGGAGGTCTTCTCGTCTATGCCCCAGTTGCAGCGACCAAAGAGTGTATCCGGCTGGTTCAGGAGTTAGAGGCGAAATACGGCGATGTTAAGTACATCATCCTGCCAACTGCTTCTGGCTTAGAACACAAGGTCTTCGTGGGTCCGTTCGCCAGACGCTTTCCTGTGGCACAGGTGTTTGTGACTGAGAACCAATGGAGCTTTCCAGTGAATCTGCCGCTGAGTTGGCTTGGTTTCCCTAGCAAACGGACTCACGTACTTCCGGAGAATAGCAAGGATGCGCCCTTTGCTGAGGATTTTAATTATGCGGTGCTGAGCATCGACTTGGGGCGAGGGTCCTTTGAAGAAGTGGCTTTATTGCACAAGCGATCGCGCACGCTGCTGCTGACTGATTCGGTACTTTCGGTGCCAGAGTCTCCGCCAGAGATTGTCCAAGTTGACCCATATCCCTTGCTGTTCCACGCCAGAGATAGCGCCTTGGAACGGGTAGAAGATACTGAGGCGAATCGTCGCAAGGGATGGCAGCGCATTGCGCTGTTTGCTCTGTACCTACGTCCTAGCGCCTTGGAGATGAGCGGGCAGGGGCAAGCTTTGCGCGATGCCCTGAAAGCACCGGATCGGTCAAAGAAGGCGTATTTCGGTTGGTTTCCCTTTAAATGGAAGGCTCAGTGGCAGCAGTCCTTTGAGGCTCTGCGAGGGGGCGGTCGCCCGTTCGTGGCACCGATTCTGCAATCGTTCATTTTCACCCAAGCGCCTCAGGCAGTTCTTGATTGGGCAGACGAGGTAGCAAGCTGGAATTTCCAGCGAATTATTCCCTGCCACTTTGATGCGCCGATTCAGGCAACTCCCCATGAGTTCCGGCGGGCGTTCACCTTCCTGAAGAAGAAGTCTTCTATCGGTGAGGGTTTCTTGGGGGCTGGAAGTCAGCCTTTGCCTGAGGAGGACTTTGAATTTATCCGGGAACTGGAAGTAAATTTGACTAAGCGCGGCATCACATCGCCACAGAAGGAAAAGGTATGAGTCGGTGATTTTTACAATTAGGTTCTTAGCCTGAATATACTTCAATCACTATACCCCCAACTCTTCCTTCGTCAGCTCTGCATTTGATTCCATCTATATAGCAGAAGTGGCTTTTGTATTCTTCTTCGTCGTTGCTGTCTGCATAATATGCGATGTATCCACCTGACATGGAACTATTGTAAAAATGCAGTTTTCTGCCACTAATATCTGTCGCTTTGCTGCGACAGTCACCACAAATGTATTCCGGGTATCTAAGAGAAGGCGTCACCTCAGTATGGCAAATGGGACAGGTTTGTGTAGTCATGCTCAAAACTATTTCTATACCTGCTATGACTATAATCTCAACTTAATTGAAACAACTGCTCAATAAGACGGGCAGGAATATGTTGATTAAGTATTGCTGTAGGACTAATTACCCTGACTAACATAGGAGCGGAGCGCTCGCTTCTCCTGCTGCTTCGGCTTTGGGCGAGTATATTTAATTTATCAAACACAAAGAAAGGGCGAACAGCCGTTCGCCCCTACAAAGAATATGTACTTCAGTGGCTGAAAACTTCCATAAGTTAAGTCGTTGGGTTAGTTTACAAAACTAGGAGACCATCCACCTCCCTGCAATTGGCGAATAAACCCCATTAACTGTTGCATTTGTTCAACAAAAACCTCTTTCAGCTCTGGCGTAGGTTGTCCTTCATACTCAGCCTTTTTGTAGGTTTTCATTGTCTCGATATAGGTAACTGCCAAAAATCCCGTGGCAAGAGTTGTAGTAATTGCCGTAAGGCATGATAGGATTGGCAAACCACTTACGAGCTTACAATCACCAAGACCTGACAGCATCTCCACTAACTGTTCCTTAAAAGGTAATGTTCCTGCTGCATGTTCCAGTCTTGTCGTAAGATGAAATAGTACGTCTTTAACTGTTTGAATATTGTTGTAGTCAATTCCTGGTAAGTTCTTGAGAGCTTCTTCAATAAAATTGTCGAAACCGACTGCACCAACGCTTACTGCACACAATTCAGTCAAAAGAGTCCGCTCAAACTGATAACCAAAACTTTTAGAAATATCGGCGAACATCCAAACTTGCAACCCTGATGCGGTAGTTTTTTTTAAAATTGAAATAGGCAAAAATTGAGACGCTAGAACTTTAGTACATCCATCTCTACACCAGCCAAAGGCTAAATTTGCTTTAGCGTTCACTGTATTCAAAATTGCTTTTTGAGCGATTTCCTCAAGCATATCTTCAGTTGCATCTAGCAAAGCATCTAAACCATAAGAATTAATGTCATAGTGATGTGTTGTTTCTCTCCTTGCCATAATTGGTACAACATTCCGAATACTCGGAATACTTTCCAAGTAAGAGTGTAACCAGTCTTTCTCAACACCTGAGGCACGAGTAATAACAGCGATAACTGGCAATTCTTTGGCAATTGAAGCAATCCACTGCTGTTCAATTTGAGATTCTCTCACAACATGAGAGTCCACACAGTACCATACAGCATGAATCTGGTCTTCCGGTTCTTTTTGATTCTTTTGTTTGATGAAATTGGCAATATCTTGCTTTACCTTCTCGCGTTGCTTTTTGCCCGTCTCAAGCCCAGGTGCGTCGTACACAGCAATTGGCAATCCTGGCTTAGTATATGGCTTATCGGAAATAGCTGGAGTGACAGAGTTGCTGATTGGAATTTGGAATAGGCTACTAATCAGTGTACTTTTTCCAACACCAGTATTTCCAATAACTAGAACGTTACAACGCTTAAATTGACTTAAAGCTTGTGGAAATTTCTTGCCAAAGTTCAACACCGTCATATAGAAGCTACAGCTCTCTAGTTTGTATACTTTTGTCACTGTAGCCATCGCCAAGTCGTTTAGGCATCCGTGTTTTCCGCAGAGCTTCTAGAGGAGGTATCAGCTATTTTGAGGAAAAGACGGTAATGAAATTAAAATTTACCCTCTTGCAAAACACTAATCTTGGGCGCAGGGGAAGAGGATATTGCTGAGGCGATCGCAATAGATAGCACAGGCGAGAATTATTACAATTGAGAGAACTATCAACCCTATTGCTACTTATGCTAAAAACTGTCGAAGGAATTTATCAGAACGGACAAATTGAACTTGCCGAACTGCCACAGGATGTGAGCGATCGCACCCAAGTTCTGATCACCTTTCTCGATCCGGGCAAAATCGATCCCACCAAAGTACGCCAACTAATCGATCAGTTAGAAACGATTGCAGGTATTCAGCAAGGCTTTGAGGAACTAGAGCGCAGTCAAACTCGCCCTATTGGAGATTTCATCCAAGAAATGCAGCAAAAGTATGACATTTCAGGTTGAAATTACCCCGATTGCTGAAGCTCAGATCGAGCAAGCCTACCAATGGTATCGAGAGCGTAATCCCGAATTTGCCGATCGCTGGTTTCGAGGGTTGATGAACGCGATCGCAACACTCCAAGAGAAACCCCAGCGCTGTGCCTTAGCAGTTGAACACGAAATTTTTACCGAGGAAGTCCGGCAGTTACTTTACGGGAAAGCCAAAAATATATATCGAGTGTTGTTTACTATTCGAGATACTACAGTCTATGTATTGTACGTCCGCCATAGTGTTCAAGCACCATTAACTGTAGATGACCTAGACGATATAGGAGATGAAGTTTAAATAGGTCGTCGGTGAGGGTGCCGGTTCGAGGTTATTATCGGTGGGGAAATTTCTTCCCTTAATCATCAACCTGATTCGCCTTCAGTAAAGGGTAAGCGTTACCCAGCAAATCTTTGTAAATGTTGGGTTTCGTGGAATAGCACACAAGTTTTTAGTTTAATTGTTTTCACTGAATTAGTTTCAAAATCGGTTGAGAAAAGATAGCGATCGCTTTCATATTCACGCATCAACATTCTGAAGTCCAGCGACTTTTCGATAGATGGAGGCAATATCGCAGCGAAAATCGATACTTTCAGAGCAAACTTCATCTCCTTGGCGGTAAATTTGAGAAACCCAATCGCCTGAGTCGGAAAGGCGAAAACACTCGACACTCATCTGAGATTGATGAATTAACACATATTCTCGTAAAGATGGCGACGTTTGATAGTCAGCAAATTTCTCTCCTCTGTCAAAAGCTGCTGTTGAGGGAGATAGCACTTCAATGACCAAAATGGGATAGAGGATGAAGTCATCTGTAGAGTTTGTATCCCGTTCATCGCAAGTTACTGCAACATCGGGATAATAATAGCAGTCTGCTGACTCTAGCCTAACTTTGATATCCGAGGAGAGAACAAGGCAAGGACTATTATTGAGGTGATTGCCCAATATTCTTACTAGGTTGCTAGCAATAATAATATGAGGCTTCTTTGCCCCTAACATTGCATAAACTTGCCCTCGCCTATACTCATGTTTGATAGGGCTGACTTGCTCTCCCTCTAGATAATCTTCTTTTGAGATGTAGAATTTTTTGCTAATAGTCATTGGGTATTTTTTTAAAACGAGTGGCTACTTCGGCAATCTGTAACCAACTTTAACAAAGCATTGCCGAGCTTGGCTTCAGATTCAGTTGACACAAGTAAAGAGCGATCGCTCATTTGTTACTGACGGTTGTATACCCGGAAACACACCTGATTCATCCTGTACTCCCCTAGATAGAGAAAGGGAAAGTAACGACCGTAGAACTTGTTAAAGTAGTGATACTGTGGGGTCTTAATGCAGTCGTTTTTAAAGCGATCGCTACCAGCGCAACCTTCCAACCCTCTCGGCAAGAAACGCTCGGCTCAGACGCGCTACTTGTGGATCAACAGCAACTCAAAGCCCTCAAAAAGGAATTAATATGGGCTGGTTTGCCAGTTTCCGAGCAATTCTAAAAACAAAAATTAGAAATTGATCGAACTGCAAAAATATAGACAAGGATGGAAATGGCATCTACCCGCAGGTATGTCAGCCAGGTAATTCATTGATAGTTGATATAGATACAACAATGATCCCCTCGAACGAAGCTGAGCGGCTCGCCGCAGTAAGTCGCTACGACATTCTTGACACACCTCCGGATGGAGCATTTGACCGAATTACAGCCCTAGCTGCCCGGTTTTTTAATGTCTCGATTTCCATCATTAGCATCGTTGACCATGACCGAATCTGGTTTAAATCCCATCATGGGCTAGAAGTTCAGCAAATTGAACGGGAACCTGGACTGTGTGCCAGTGCGATTTTGCAACAAGAAGTTTACACCGTGCTGGATGCCCGAATAGATCCCCGCACGTTAGCGAATTCCTTAGTAGCTGGGGAATTTGGACTTCGCTTTTACGCGGCAGCTCCCTTGCACACACGCGATGGTTTCAACTTAGGAACTATCTGTGTAATCGACCATCAACCCCGTCAAGTTACCGAGGCAGAAAAGCAAACCCTCAAAGACTTAGCTGCTATTGTCGTTGATGAATTGGAACTGCGACTTGCCGCTCAAAAAGCCGTACAAACTGAAGTTGCCCTGCGAATGGCAGCATTGGAGGCAACACGATCTAAAAGCGAATTTCTGGCAATGATGAGCCATGAAATTCGGACTCCGATGAACGGAGTAATTGGAATGGCGGGACTACTATTGGATACAGAACTAACGTTCCAGCAACGAAAGTTTGTCGAGATTATCAGTAGCAGTGGTAATTCCTTACTAACAATTATTAACGACATTCTCGACTTTTCAAAAATCGAAGCTGGGAAACTGGAATTAGAAGAACAACCTTTAACCTTGTTAGATTGCATTGAAGCTGCCTTAGATTTACTCGCTCCTCATGCTTGTGAAAAAGGCTTGGAACTTGCTTACCGAATTGAGACAGGAACCCCTAGCATCTTGCTGGGGGATGAAGTTAGAGTGCGCCAAGTTTTGGTGAATTTGCTGAGTAATGCGGTTAAATTCACGTCTGCCGGGGAAGTTGTGGTTTCAGTAACAGCAACCGAAGTTATGGTTAATCGGGAATCGACAATCAGTAACTGGCAAGAAAACCGATCGCAGATTTCTCCTGATTCATTACCCAATACGTATTACGAAATCCAATTTTCTGTGCAAGATACCGGAATTGGTATTCCTTCAGAGCGAATGCATCGGTTATTTAAGTCGTTTAGCCAGGTTGAATCTTCTACCAGCCGTCAATATGGGGGCACGGGGTTGGGGCTGGTGATTAGCAAACGCTTGAGTGAAATGATGGGGGGTCGGATGTGGGTTGAAAGTGAAGTTGGAAGCGGCTCCACCTTTTATTTTACGATCATCGCCCAATCTTTTCCTGGCTGTCCGCTTGTCGAACTTAATGCTGTCCAGCCGCAGTTATCTGGAAAACGGCTGTTGATTGTGGATAACAATGCTACCAGCCGCCAGAATTTGATTTTACAAACGCAATCTTGGGGAATGATGACGAAGGCAACTGAATCGGGTGCCCAAGCTTTAAACTGGCTTCGTCAAGGTGAGCGTTTTGATGCGGCAATTCTCGATAGGCAAATTTTAGGCATGGATGCCTTGAGCCTAGCGACAGAAATTCGCTCCTTACCGAATGCTCAAGTATTACCCGTGGTGATGTTGACTACGTTTGGTAAAGAAGCAGGAGAAAAACAGTTAGATAAAGTAAAATTTGCAACCTGCCTGAATAAGCCAATTAAACAATCTCAGCTTTACAATACCTTGAGCGATCTGTTGACACAA
Source organism: Coleofasciculus sp. FACHB-1120 (assembly GCF_014698845.1). NCBI lineage: Bacteria > Bacillati > Cyanobacteriota > Cyanophyceae > Coleofasciculales > Coleofasciculaceae > Coleofasciculus > Coleofasciculus sp. FACHB-1120. The sequence goes on from NZ_JACJTV010000003.1 coordinate 212,083, forward strand.
GAGCCGATAAAGGTGCAACACACGCCCTTTCCTTTACCTGAGCTTCAGCTCCAATTTGCCGAAAGTCTTCCCCTACGAATTCTTGTAGCCGAGGACAATCGGGTAAACCAGAAGGTTGCTTTGCACTTACTTCAACAGTTGGGGTATCGAGCCGATGTTGTTGAAAATGGCTTAGAAGTGCTAGAAGCCTTGCAGCGTCAACCCTACGATCTGGTACTAATGGATGTGCAGATGCCAGACATGGATGGGTTAGAGGCGAGTCGTAACATCTGCCAAGAAGGGTTGGCAACCAGTAGCACTAAAAAACCTTGGATTATTGCCATGACGGCAAATGTGATGCAAGGCGATCGCGAAGCGTGTCTAGAAGCTGGCATGGACGACTATATCAGCAAGCCACTGCGAAAAGAAGAGTTAGTTCAGGCTTTGCTGAGGTATAAAAAAGCAGGGACGTGGGCGAGTAGGGGAGACAAAAAGATAGAGAGCGAAGCCGCTACTCCACGTAATACTGAGTCTGGTCTGGGTAGTGAAGTAACAGGATCATTCAGTACTCCTATTGATGCGAAGACCTTGGAAGCATTTGCTAAAACAGTGGGAGGGAACGCCTCAAATTTATTAACTCAATTGATTAATTGCTATTTAGAAGATGCTCCTAAACTGCTGCAAGCAATGGGAGCGGGGGTAAGTGACAAGGATGCGATCGCGCTCAGGCACGCATCTCATACCTTGAGAGCCAGCAGTGCGTCTCTTGGTGCAATACAATTGGCTACTTTGTGTACACAGCTCGAAGCGATGAGTCGAGCTGGAGAAATTGCAGGTGCATCCAAAATTGTTGTACAGATCAAAACAGAGTATGAAAAGGTGAAGGCGGCTTTGCAGATGGAAGCACAATCGAGCCAGCGATGAATATTACTTGCCATGAATCAGATTCCTCCCTCGTCCTGATTGTTGACGACGACCGATTCACGCGGATGCAGCTGCGTGGCATGATGGAGCAAGAAGGCTACACAGTAGTAGAGGCAAGTGATGGAGAAGAAGGCTTAGCTGTCTACATGAGCCTACATCCAGATATTGTGTTGCTAGATGCATTGATGCCAATTATGGATGGTTTTACTTGCTGTAGCCAGTTAAGATCGCTTCCTCAAGGCGATCGCACACCTGTCTTAATCATTACCAGCCTTGATGACCGAGAATCCGTCAATCAGGCATTTGAGGCAGGTGCTACCGATTACGTGACTAAGCCGGTTCACTGGGCAGTGTTGCGCCAACGGATGCGTCGTCTCCTCCAAGCGAGTCGAGCAACAGAAGAATTACGACAGCAAAATCAGCAACAACGGCTCATGGGAGCGATGCTAGAACGCATCCGCCAGTCTTTGAACTTAGAGGAAATTCTCAGTACTACAGCCAACGAAGTCCGGCAATTTCTTCAAACCGATCGAGTGATTATTTATCGCTTCAATCCGGATTGGAGTGGCATCGTAGAGGTGGAATCTGTAGATGAACGCTGGACTGCTATCTTAGGGCAAACCATTTTAGATCCGTGCTTTGCGAGTAGCTATGTCGAGCCTTACAAACACGGTCGTATCCGAGCTACGGAGGATATCCACAACGCTGGTTTGAAACAGTGTTACATCGATTTAGTCTCTCAGTTGCAAGTTAAAGCGAATTTGGTGGTGCCCATCCTGCAAAATAGAGCTGAGGGGCAAGAACTCAAAACGGAAGAAGGGGAGTCGGGAAGCTCCCAGCCTTTACCCCTCAGCACGGATAACACTGAACTATGGGGGCTGTTGATTGCTCATCACTGTTCGCAACCCCGACAATGGCAAGCGTGGGAAATTGACTTCCTTTCTGCGTTGGCAACCCAAGTAGCGATCGCCATCCAACAATCTGAACTTTACCAACAGGTGCAGCGGCTCAATACAAACCTCGAACACCAGGTACAGGAACGCACTAGTCAGTTGCAGCAAGCTCTCAAGTTTGAAGCGATGCTTAAACGCATTACTGATAAAGTGCGTGACAGCCTTGATGAAAGCCATATTTTGCAAACAGCCGTGCAAGAATTAGCACAAGTGCTGGCAGTTAAATACTGCGATACGGCGTTATATGACATTAATGGGGCTACTTCCACCGTTTGCTATGAGTATACGCTCTCTATGCCTTCATCTGAGGGAAGCGAAATTCAAATGGCAAGTAATCCGGCGATTTACTCCCAATTGTTGCAAGGAAAGTATCTGCAATTTTGCAAGCTCGGTCCCAATCCCATTCAGCCGAATTCTGGTCAATTTTCAGTTTTAGCTTGTCCGATTTTTGATAACCAAGGGGTTTTGGGCGATCTGTGGTTATTAAACGATCGGGAATATATTTTTAACGACTTAGAGATTCGCTTATTACAGCAGGTTGCGAATCAATGCGCGATCGCGATTAGACAAGCCCGACTTTACCAAGCTTCACTGACTCAAGTAGAGGAATTAGAAAAACTCAATCAGCTCAAAGATGATTTTCTGAGTACAGTTTCTCATGAGTTACGCACCCCGGTTTCTAACATGAAAATGGCAATTCAAATGTTGGAGGTTTTGATGGAAAAAAAGGACGATTGGTGTGAGAATCACATCATCAATCAAAATCCAGAAAATCATCCTGCTTATCGCTATTTCACGTTGCTGAATGATGAGTGCGACCGAGAAATGAACTTAATTAACGACCTACTGCACTTACAGCAACTCAATGCCGGGGCGCATCCTTTAGAAAAAACTACAATCCGTTTACAAGACTGGATTCCCCATATCATAGAACCTTTTGAACAGCGAACTCAAAAATATAAGCAAATTTTACAAGTAGATATTCCCGAAGAACTCCCCATTTTGGTGTCCGATCCATTCAGTTTGGCACGTATCCTTACTGAGTTGTTGACAAATGCTTGTAAATATACACCACCAGAAGAAAAAATTACAATCGCTGTTCGAGCTAAATCGGAAATCCTGCAAATTTGCGTGACTAATTCTGGTATTGAAATTCCCACAAATGAAATTTCTCGAATATTTGATAAGTTCTACCGAATTCCAAGTCATGACCCGTGGAAGCATGGCGGAACTGGTTTAGGATTGGCACTTGTCCAAAAAATGGTAGCTTATTTAGGAGGAGTGATTAAGGTTCAAAGTACATCTGAAAATACCTGTTTCTTAGTGGAATTGCCGATTGCATGAAATTGATAAAATTGTCAAAAATTAATTTTATTTGAAAAAAACTCGCAAAACTATTAAATATGTCATTCAATCCCACAAAAATACAAGCGATAGGAAAACTATGCCATAGCTATGCGTTTTCTTGGCGGTAAAACGCAAAGAAAGAGATAAAAACAACCTATAAAAATCTAGATTACTATAGAGAATAAAAATTAAAAGTAAAACTTAAAAGTTAGATTTTTACCAATGACTAATTATCAGTCTGCCGGTGGTGTTCCAGAAGAAAGTGTGGGTCAAATTTTACAGCGGGGGGGAGAAGAACTGGCGCTGGAAAAAGTGAGCGATCGCTTCACGGTTCGCCCCGCCACCTCCGACACTGCATCTGAGGAGTTGGCGCAAACAATTCCCGCCCAAGCTCACCACGAAATTCCCGGTAAAAGCGGAATCGCTCCTCCTCTACAAGAATTTATTGTTGCCCCATCCCAGCGAGACGAAGCCATGCAAGTGGCACGACAATCAGAGGATGTCGCCTTTGCCAGTCACGTCTATAAACTTAAAGAGAATCCACAGACGTTAGTTTACCTAACGGATCAGGTGACAATTCAATTTGTCCCATCCGTGAATGAAGAAACCCAAAGAGCGATCGCATCCTTATTTGGCTTACAATTGCTGCGACCCGTCAGCGGGATTCCTAACACCTTCATCTTCGAGGTCAGTCCGCAAGCACAAGAAAATCCGATCAAAATTGCCAATCGCTTAATCGGTCGAAAAGAGGTACTCACCGCCGAACCCAATATCGTTGTTCGACAAGAAAAGCACTACCGACCTAAAGATTCCCTCTATCCCAAGCAATGGTATCTCAACAACCTTGGCGGATCTCAGATAGCAGCGGGTTCTCACATTTCAGTTGAGAAAGCCTGGGATATCACCAAAGGCATCCGTTCCATCGTTGTCGCAGTGGCAGATGATGGCTTTGACCTCAACCACCCAGATTTTCAGGGAACCGGCAAAATTGTTGCCCCTAAAGATTTCAAAGAACAAGACTTCTTGCCGCTACCTGAAGACGACAATGAAAACCACGGAACCGCTTGTGCTGGGGTTGCAGTTGCAGAAGAAACCGGCACCGGCATTGTGGGAGTTGCCCCAGGCTGTGCCCTGATGCCCCTTCGCACCACCGGCTATCTAGATGACGAAACCATCGAACAGCTCTTTGATTGGGCTACTAACAACGGTGCTGCGGTCATTTCCTGTAGCTGGGGGCCAGCAGCCGTTTACTTCCCCCTCTCTCTGCGGCAACGCGCCGCCCTAACTCGTGCCGCAACCGAAGGACGAGACGGTAAAGGCTGTGTCATTGTCTTTGCTGCCGGGAATGCGAATCGCCCCATCAGCGGCACGATTAACGAACAGGGATGGCAGAATAACCTGCTAAAAGGTCCGACTCAGTGGCTAGGTGGTTTCACCGTTCATCCAGATGCGATCGCAGTTTCTGCTTGTACCAGCCTCAACAAAAAATCTGCCTACAGCAACTGGGGAACCAACATCTCTGTCTGTGCCCCCAGCAACAATGCGCCGCCGGGAATGTGGTTTGAACAAACCGGCTATGTCAGTACCGCCCCCGAAGTCAGAGCAGTGCTGTTAGGATTAGGAATCTTTACCACTGACCGACTGGGAGCCGCTGGCTACGGCAGCAGCAACTTCACTAGTGACTTCGGCGGCACCTCCAGTGCTTGTCCCGTGGTCGCAGGCGTCGCTGCCTTGATTCTGTCAGCTAATCCCGATTTAACTGCAAAAGAAGTTAGGCAAATTCTGCAACAAACCGCTGACAAAGTAGTTGACCCCGACCCCGACCCCCAATTAGCTTTTCGATTGGGCAGTTACGATGCAAACGGTTTCTCTCAGTGGTTCGGCTATGGCAAGATCAATGCTTTTAAAGCTGTTCAAGCTGCCCAACAGCAGCGCGCCCAACCATCACAAGCCTCCCAAGTCTTGCACGGACGCAACGACAACCTCATCCTCATTCCCGACTATAATTTGCAAGGCGTTACCAGCCCAATTAATGTAACCTACCCCAGCCCCCTACGAGAGATCCAAGTCAGCCTCAACATTCAACACGAGTTTTTGGGGGATATTGAGGTTAGTTTGAGAAGTCCTAACGGGATTACGGTGCTGTTGCAAGGTCGCACACTGGGTTCTACAACTCAATTGCAAGCCACCTACACTCTGCAAAATACACCTGCACTCAAGGAATTCCTCAACAAATCCGCAGCAGGCGTCTGGCATCTGGGGGTGGTGGATTACGCCCAAATGGATACGGGGACTTTGAACAGTTGGGAATTAACCTTGGGCATCTGATATAGGGTTACGGCTGTAAGGGTATGGCACTGTCCCTACTACGCCCAATATCGGCAATCAGAGGATGGTGCTTGATCTATAAAAATAGCGGTAATGGTAATTGAGTAATGGGTCGTCTCCCATTACCAATTACCTAAAAGCTTTTGTTCGCGAATAAATGAGAATTTCGATAGAGATGTTAAAACGATGACTGAGCGCCCGATACTTTCTCTAAGGGGGGTGCAGCCTGGAGCGTATCCACCTCTTCTACTTCGCATCCATCTATCTGTTTAAGCGCTGCTTCTAAATCGGCGGTTAGCTTTTTCGCACTTTGTTTTGGCGTATTGCTGCAATAATCCGCTACTGAAATCGGCGAACCAATGTGAATTTTGACACCGCAGCCCCAATGGGGTACTGAGCTGCCGTAACGGACGCTGATGGGCACAATTTTCACATCCAACTCGGGTTGACTGGATTCTACTTGCAAGGCAATACGAGCTAAACCCGTCTTCAGGGGGTGAACGTCTTTGTCTTGATAGATGCCGCCCTCTGGGAAGATGACCAGCACTTCACCCCGACGGAGAACTTCGACGCCATGACGAAAAGTGCCAACTCCGGGATTGCGGGTATCCACTGGAAACCCTCCCATACGGCTGATGAACCAGCCTTGCCACCCTTTCATTTCATCCGCGGAAACCATAAACCGCAGGTCACGACCCGTCACAGGTTGTCCAGCCGCGTGAGGCACCACAAATGCATCCCAGCGAGAGCGATGGGTAGGAGCCAGAATCACTGGTCCGGTAGCAGGGATATTCTCTTGTCCGGTGACTTCGGCTTTACCAAAATAAAACGGTATGACAAGATATTTCGTCACCTTATAGCCTAAAGAAGCTAGCCAAGGTAAAACACGGGAAGTAACAGGAACTACCTTGACTGGTTTCGGTGTCTCTATCGTTTGTTCAGAGGGGTCGGGCTGAGTCATCACGAATAAAACTTCTCACAGCATCCATAATGCCACCTTATATATGATTACGGCATCTGTCTTCTACAAGAAGGACAGTTCTCATGCTGTCATTAGCAGAGTGAAAGTAATCATAAATAAGAGCAATTTTTTTGTTTTACCTTTTGCCTATTTACTTTTGACTTTTTAAACGCCGCTGGGCAAACCAGGATTGCAGATGTTGGCGGCAGGCAGACTCTAAGATACCACTTATGACCGGCAAGCGGTGGTTAGAGCAAGCGCTATCTGGAATATTGGCAACGGTACGAATCGCGCCAGTTTTTGGATCGTCCACACCGTAAACGAGAAGCTGAAGACGTGCAAGCGCAATCGCACCGGCGCACATGGGGCAAGGTTCTAAGGTGACGTAGAGGGTACATTGGTTAAGGTACCAGTTCTGCATTGCTTGCCCAGTGGCTCGAAGAGCTAAAATCTCAGCGTGGGCAGTTGGGTCTTTGTCACGTTCTTTGCGATTTTCGGCCTCTGCAATCAAGTGACCATCTGCGCTAACAATCACTGCTCCCACGGGCACTTCCCCCGCATCACCCGCCTTCTCGGCAAGTTCTAGCGCTCGAATCATCCATTGTCGGTGAACTAGGTACGCAGTATCCTCAATTCCCGGTGGCGGAATCTCAATAGCCATGCTCGTACCCGTACGAACTACACAAACTAAATGCCTACACAAACTAAATCCGTCTGTGCTAGCTGATTCTAGCCTTAAGCAGTGGGTTGAGCCAGTAGGGAGTCTAATTCTCCGCCTGTATTCAGCTGATAGAGGTCATCACTGCCACCAATATGCTGCTCATTGATGAAAATCTGCGGCACACTTCGACGCCCGTTGGCACGTTCAGCCATCTTAGCTCTGGCTGCTTCATCCCCATCAATTTTATATTCAGTAAAGTTGACGCCCTTCCACCAGAGCAGCATCTTTGCTCTGATACAAAAGGGACAAGTTTGCCAAGTATAAATTTCAACGTTGGCTTTGTTGCGCTCTGGATGACGCCCTAAGATTGGATTAAGAAAGTCAAACATTTTAAGATTTTTGAGTTATTTAGATTTGGATATGTGTTTAGCTATCGGCATTCGGCAATGCGCCTTCAGTTTAATTTCTCAAGCCCAAGCCTGAATACCTCTCTCTAAACTAGATCGTTTTTTTAAGCAAAACAACAACTGCAACATATTAGCAATTTTAGCAAATCAAAAGATGAGTTCTATTATTGGAGGTTTGTATTCTCTCATGAGATATCACAATCCCATTTAGGTTGAAAGATCCCAGCAGTTTCAATTCTCGGCTTCATGGAGAAGCGGGTATTTCGTTTTCACGAATCATTTAGGACTGCTATATCGTTGGCAACTACAACGGATCGCGCTAACCTTTGAGCAACTACGGTGCCATCTAGAGGTACCCTTGGCAGTAACCCTAGATTTTTTAGCAAGTTAATTACTGTCTCGTCCGGTTTTTGGCTGGAAAGTTCAGAAAGAACGTTATGACTTCAGTCCTCTAGCCTATGAGGATTTTTAGCTAACTGTTTTTTTGATTACAAAATACAATTGTTTCATCAGTTAAGAGCTGTCTGTAAAGCCATAGCCCCCTAGTCAGGGGTAATTCAATTCCTACTCCTATGCTTAATGCTTACCGTGTTACCTAACAAACGGATCGGGATTTGTTCAATTAAGATTTAAAATATTAATAAAAATAATTCATTTTATTTATTAAATTTAATAACATATTCTTATATGCTCAACCCCTACGCTTTACCACTTCATCAAGCAATCGATCGCACCCCTCTAACGGTGACTCCAGACACACTGGCAACAGAGGCGATCGCATTGATGAGTCGGGCACAGGCTAGCTGTGTCATCGTGGTACAACAGCAGGTATCGGCGGAAAAACAAACCCAAGTAGCGACACAAACCCCGATCGGAATTTTTACAGAACGGGACTTGGTTCAAGTCACGGCTCTAGGTAGAGATATTAAAGATGTAGCGATCGCTGCATTGATGAACCAGCCACTCATCACCTTGAAGGAATCCCAAGTAGAAGATATCCAAACTGTCAGCCGACTGTTTCACCACCATCAGATTCGCCATCTGCTGATTGTAGAGGATGAATCCAGTCAACTGGTAGGAATCATCACGCCAAGCAGTCTGATGCCAGTTGTGAGCGATCGCCCTAACCCAAAACCGGAAAACTTATTCGGCTATTCAAACTTAAACTTACCTGAGAGGGAAGCTTGTTACCGATTGTTGGCAGAAAACTGCACCGACATGATTTCCAGCCACACTCCAGAAGGTGTTTATCTTTACGTTTCACCTGTATGCAGTATTTTACTGGGATATGAGCCGGATGAACTAGTGGGACACTCGGTGCTTGAATTTTGCCATCCGCAAGATTGGGTAGTGATGGAGCAATTTGCTAAAAATGACACTGTTACTTTAAGAGAATATGGAACCCAGCTAAATTTTCCAGAAATCGAAACAGTTAGCTACCGGATGCGTCATCGGCAAGGTTATTACATCTGGTTAAAAACTACGCTCCGAACTATCCGCCATCCAGATACAGGTGCAGTGCAAGAAATCATTGCCATTTCTTGCGATATTAGCCAGCGCCAGCAGGCAGAAACCGAGTTAAGAGAAAGTCAGGAAAAATACAAAGTTCTTTTTCAACGCTTCCCCATTGGCATTTCCATTACCGATAAAAACGGCAATATTATTGAAGCCAATCAAGCTTCAGAAAAAATTCTCGGTTTATCCATTGAAAAACATAAAACAAGAAGCTGTGACAGCCAAGAATGGCGCATCATCCGACCGGATGGCACCCCAATGCCACCGGAAGAATTTGCTAGCGTTCGGGCATTAAAAGAAAATAAAGTGATTGTAAATCGGGAAATGGGAATTTTGAACGACCAGGATGAAATTACCTGGATTAACGTTACTGCTGCTCCCATTCCTCTCAAAGATTATGGCGTTGCGATCGCTTACGTTAACATCACAGAGCGTAAAGCCGCAGAGGAGAAAGTTGAGAAATCGCTTTCTCTGCTTCGCACCACACTCGAATCAACCGCAGACGGCATCGTTGCAGTGAGCCTAGAAGGAGATATTGTCAGCTACAATCAGAAATTTCTTCAGATGTGGCAGGTTCCAGAAGACCTGATAAGCTCGCCTCGCGCTGACAAACGACTCGTCTTCCTTAAAAACCAGATGAAAGAGCCAGAAGCGTTTGTGAGACGGATTCAGGAACTTTCCAGGCAACCGGAAGCCAAGGCATACGACATTCTGGAATTAAAAAATGGAAGAATCTTTGAGCGCTACTCTGCACCGCATCGACTCGGCGAACAAATCATTGGCAGAGTATGGAGCTTTCTTGACATTACCGAACGGAAGCGAACGGAGGAGGCATTGCGCTCTTCTATTGAGCGGGAGCGTTTGCTGGGGAGGATACAAGGGCGTATCCGCCAATCTTTGCATTTAAACGAAATCCTCAACACAGCGGTTGCGGAGGTGCGAAACTTTCTGCAAGCGGAGCGAGTTGCTCTTTATCGGCTCGATCCTCGCGGTGCCTGTTTTGTGGTCGAATCTGTCGCACCCGGTTGTGAATCCATTCTGGATGTCTCGCTGTATGACCCCTGCTTTGAGACAGAATATATCCAAAAGTTTCAAACCACCGGGTATGTGTCGGCGGTGGATGATATCTACCAAGCGGATCTGCCTGCGAGTTACGTGAAGTTACTGGAAGGGGCAGGAATTCGGGCGAATTTAATGGTGCCAATCTTGATTCGGGAACAGGTAGGGGGAAACCGAGAAGCGAAGAATGAATTTAAAACCCAAAATCCTGCCCCTATCCGTCCGTCTTTATCCAATCCAGCCGCCAAAATTCATTTGTGGGGAATCCTCTGCGTCCATCAATGCTCTGGATCTCGTCACTGGGAGCCGTATGAAATTAAGTTGTTGCAACAATTGTCCGTCGGGTTAGCGATCGCAATTCAGCAGTCTTCTCTGTTCAAACAGCTAGAGGAAGCTAACCGGGAGTTGCAGTGTATTGCTTCTTTGGATGGCTTAACTCATGTGGCGAATCGACGCAGGTTTGACGAATATCTCGCCCAAGAGTGGCGGCGGCTGGCACGAGAACAAGTGCCGATTTCGCTGATTTTCTGCGATATTGACTGTTTTAAAATCTACAACGATACCTACGGTCATCAAGCTGGAGATAGCTGTTTGCGACAGGTTGCTGGTGCGATTCGCTTGATGCTAAAGCGCTCAAGCGACTTAGTTGCCCGTTATGGGGGCGAGGAGTTTGCTCTCATTTTGCCCAATACTCCTTCTGCGGGTGCCGGTTACATTGCTGAGTCGATCCGTTCAATGGTGAAAAGCTTAGAAATTGTCCACGTCCACTCACCAGTCAGCCCCTACGTCACGCTGAGTTTGGGTGTTGCCAGCATCGTTCCCAGTTTAACGTCTTCACCGGCAGCGCTGATTGCCGCCGCCGATGAGGCGTTGTATCAAGCGAAAAAAGAGGGACGCGATCGCGTCAGCGTATGCGGCGTCTAGCCGGTCTTCGCGTCAGAGGATACTGCTAGACGCTGCTCTTCGCGTTAGAGTACACCAGAATCATTGAGAGCGTCGCCCCATCCTACAAGCTGAGAATTTCTAACTTTGATTTTTTAACGTTTTAGATTTAAGGATCTCTGTTGCCGCTTCCACTGGAACCGGGGGACTAAACAGATAACCCTGCAAACCATCACACTGAACTGAGTACAAAAAATCCAATTGTTCTATTGTTTCAACACCCTCAGCAATCACTTTTAAATTGAGTCCATGACCCAGTGCCATGACTGCCTTGATAATCGCAGCATCATGAGTATTCGTCATGAGATCGCAAATAAATGAGCGATCGATTTTTAGCGTATTGAGCGGAAAGTGTTTTAGATAGCTCAGTGAAGAATAACCCGTCCCAAAATCATCCATTGAAATGTGAATTCCCAACTTCTGCAACTTCTGCAACACAGAAATTGTCCATTCCACATCCTGCATTGCAATGCTCTCAGTAATTTCAAGTTCCAGATAACGAGGCTCTAACCCAGTCTCAGCCAGAACTTGCTCAACAACTTTGACTAAAGTGGGTTGCTGAACTTGACGCCCTGAAAGATTCACGGCAATCCGGATTGGTGGCAGCCCAATTGATTGCCAAAAACGATTTTGCAGACAAGCCTTCCGTAAAACCCATTCTCCAATCGGACAGATTAAACCCGTTTCTTCTGCTACGGGAATAAATTGATAAGGAGAAATTAATCCTAGTTCGGGAGATTGCCAGCGAATCAGTGCTTCCATCCCCACAACTTGACCTGTTTTTAGGTCTACTTGCGGCTGGTAATGTAATAGAAATTCCTCGCGTTCTAAGGCTTTGTAAAGTCTGTTTTCCAACCTCAACCGTTCTAGCGCTTTTGCCCCCAGAGCTGGTGTGTATAGCTGGTAATTATTGCGACCTTGTTGCTTGGCTCTATACATCGCAGCATCGGCGTTTTTTAACAACGTTTCTGCATCTTCCCCATCATAAGGAGCCAAAGCAATCCCCAAACTCGCCTTAATGTGTAAAGGGGTATCATGATAGGTCTCTACATCTTCACAATGAAAAGGAACATTCAGGGCACCCAGAATTCTTTTCGCAATCTTGGTAACATCTTCTAGACAAGCGATGGGTGACAGCATAAGGGTGAATTCATCCCCACCCCAGCGGGCAACAATGTCGCTTTCTCGCAGGCAATCTGTGAGGCGTCGAGCCGCACATTGCAGCAGTAGGTCGCCCACGGCATGACCGAGCGTGTCGTTAATTGTTTTGAAGCCATCCAGGTCGAGAAACACCACCGCCAGCATATCGCCGCAATTCAGATGAGTGCTTGCCAGCGCCAGAGAAAGCCGGTCATTAAATAGCAATCGGTTTGGCAAACCCGTTAAGAGGTCATGAGACGCCTGATGTCGGATGGTATCCTCTACCCGTCTTTGCATTACCGCCATATAGAGGTGAGTTCCCACCGCTTGAGCCAGCTTGAGTTCTTCGGATGTCCACTCTTTAGCCTGTCCTTGGGTAATTTCTCGCCATGCTTCAAATGACTGACGGGGGCGGACATTGCGTTCGTCGGGATTCTGACGACCTGCCCAGAGGGTTTCTGTATTCATCTCAGGGCGGAAAATGGTGAGGCACCCCACGCATTGCTGATGATAACTGAGCGGCACAATCAGAATCGAGCGAATCATTGTTCGCCCGAAAGCAGAGGCTATATATTTTAGCTGGGGTTCTTGATATAAATCGGGGATAGTGTAAAGAGAATTTTGAACTTTAAAATTCGATAGTTCGCTAGCTGCTTTGTAGCCGTGACGCGAAGATTCAAGAGAATGATTTTGAGGATTAAATTCCGACTTCAGAAACCAAGAATCAGAAGAGTGATTGATGGGATTTTGAGGATTGAAATCTTGATTGCTGTCTTTGTAATTGTTTGTAGTAGGATTGCTTGGGATGCTAGCACTGCTCAGTTTCCCAGAAATAATTTGTTGCCAGAAGGGAGTTTCTTCAATCCAAGGTAGGATCGGCTGTTCGCCAGTGGTATAAAGTTGAGCCGGTTGACCCGTTGTATCTGCTGTAATATACAATCTGCCAGAGGCACCTTGTAAGGCGTTAACGGTTTTTTCTAAAACAGTCTGACGAATTTCTGAGATTTTTAATGGGGAGTGGAGCAGACTGCTGATTTGGTTGATCGTTGACTCATGCTGAGCTTGTTCACGTGCAGTTTGGAGAAGATGGGACTGAGCGATCGCAATCGATACCTGATCTACCAGCAGCTGAACAATTTGTAATTCTTGTTCGCTAAATTTGCGCTGGGACACCTGGTGACACACCAACAACCCCCACAAGCTGTTTTGATGCAATATTGGCACGGCGAGAGAAGCACTCACCCCCATCGTCGTTAGATATTCAGCATGGCAAGGATCGACGGGAGAATAGCGGATATCTCTAATGGCTAGATTTTTGCCGGTTGATGGGCAATCTAACTGCTCTTGGGTTTTCTGCCTAGCCGTAACATCGATAATGACGCGCTGGCGGACTTTGACAAACAACTCACGAGCATGGGCAGGAATGTCCTCTGCTGGAAACCGTAGCCCCATCATAGAGGGTAAGCGATCGCCATTTATGGATTCGGCAATCACTTCGCCACTGGCATCCGGATGGAATCGGTAAATTTTGACCCGATCCATGTCTAAAAATGAGCGAATTTCCCGCGCCGTTGTCGCCAAAATCTCTTGCAACTCTAAAGATTGGCGAATTCGCGTTGTAATTCGATTTAGCAAGCTTTCTCTATCGTAGGATCGGTTTGTTCCCGTCTTTCCTGCTTGCTGTAATGCCGGTATATTCTTTCGTCGAATCATTCAATTAAACCTGTCTAGAGAGAAATAGACCCTATAAATACCAGTATGAAGTGTGGCATCTATCCTGAGAGATAGACAAATAAATTTGTAACTAAATACTTTAATGATGTTATGAAAATAACTCAGTGCTACTTGCGTACCGCGCTTATGTTTTGCTAGTGTTCATGTCCACCTGAGTGCGATCGCACAGATGTTTTTTTAAGCAATGAATAGCGTAGCCCAAAAACTTGAAAGTCTCCTCCCCAGCTCCGGCATTGTGCAGTGGGAACAGATAGAAGGCACCCAAAAAGCACAAATCTCGCCAGCAATTGCACCGGGAAAGAACCCTGATTGCATTGTTTATCCCCGCACTGAGGAAGAACTCGCTCAGGTTATGGCTTATGCCTACCAGCAACGGTGGAGCGTCTTACCCTGTGGCAGCGCCAGCAAACTGGGTTGGGGCGGATTGGTTGATGGGGTCAATTTAGTTGTCAGTACCGAACGCCTGAATCGCTTAATCGCTCATGCGGTTGGCGATTTAACCGTTACGGTCGAAGCAGGCATGAAATTTGCCGAACTGCAAAAGATTCTAGCGCAACAAGGTCAGTTTTTCGCCCTCGATCCAGCCTATCCAGAAGACGCCACAGTTGGTGGTATTGTTGCGACGGCTGGGGGCGGTTCCTGGCGACAACGCTATGGCGGGGTTCGGGATATGCTACTGGGTCTTTCCTTTATCCGCAGCGATGGTCAGATTGCCAAGGCTGGGGGTCGAGTGGTAAAAAATGTTGCCGGTTACGACATGATGAAGCTATTTACTGGCTCTTTTGGAACCCTAGGGATTATCACTCAAGTGACGTTTCGAGTTTATCCCCTGCCTGAGGCATCTGCAACCGTAGTGCTGACTGGTACAGCCGAAAAAATTGCCGCAGCCACCAAAACTTTGCTCGCTTCAGCCTTGACGCCCACGGCGATTGACCTGCTATCCACTCAGATGGTGGCTGGTTTAGGCTTAGGGGAGGGAATTGGCGCGATTGCTCGTTTTCAAAGTGTATCGCCGAGCGTGAAGGAACAGTGCGCTCGATGGTTGGAAGTAGGGCAGCATCTGGGTTTACAGGGTGTCCTCTATTCAGATGCCGATGAGACCCAGTTATGGCAGAAGTTACAAGAACAAATGTGGGCATCCCACACAGAGGCAGCGATCGCTTGCAAAATAGGAGTATTACCAACTGCCGCGGCGACCATTTTGACTCATTTGCAAATCCATGCCCCATCGGTGATGTGTCTCGTCCATGCTGGAAGTGGGTTGGGGCTATTGCGGTGCGATGGTGATGTTGTAGAGACAACAGCGATCGCGTTTCTACAACAGATGCGATCGCTCTGTGAATCTCACGGCGGGTTTCTGACAATTCTAGAAGCGCCGATCTCCTTGAAGCAGCAACTAGATGTTTGGGGTTATACCGGCAACGCCCTGGATTTAATGCAGAAAATCAAAACCCAATTTGATCCAGGAAATGTTTTAAGTCCAAGTCGGTTTGTCGGTGGAATGTGAATAAAGCGCTTTCATCGCAGAAAATACCGTCTAAAAAGTAGGGAAGATTACACCCATCCATGCAAACATCAGAGAATTCTTTAACAAATTCAGATGACTCAAACCCAATTAAAATTCATGGGTTCGATGACGATCATCCACCCAATCCCAAGTTAATTGATAGCTGCGTTCACTGTGGTTTTTGTCTGTCTACTTGTCCCAGCTATCGGGTGATTGGCAAAGAGATGGATTCTCCCAGAGGCAGAATTTATCTCATGGATGCTATTAACAAAGGTGAGATTTCTCTGAATACTGCCACAGTACAGCATTTTGACTCTTGCTTAGGATGTCTTGCCTGTGTCACAACCTGTCCTTCTGGCGTGCAGTATGACAAGTTGATTACTGCCATGCGTCCCCAGATTGAACGCAATTATGAGCGCAGTTTGCCAGACAAGTTGTATCGAAAACTAATTTTTTCCCTATTTCCTTATCCTAATCGGCTGCGAGTTTTGCTAGCGCCTCTGATGGTTTATCAGAAATTAGGTTTGCAAAAATTGGTTCGTTCGACTGGATTACTCCAACGCCTTTCTTCCCGCTTGGCAGCGATGGAATCAAATCTGCAAGAAATTACTCCCAGTACCTTTGTAGACACTCTACCAGAGATGATTCCGGCTGAGGGTGAGAAACGCTATCGCGTAGGCGTTATTTTGGGCTGCGTGCAACGTCTATTCTTCTCAAAGGTCAATGAAGCAACGGTGCGGGTGTTAACCGCTAATGGCTGTGAAGTCGTGATTCCGAAGTCTCAGGGGTGTTGTGCTGCATTGCCACATCACCAAGGACAGGAAGAACAAGCAAAAGCGATCGCTCGCCAAATGATTGATAGTTTTGAAGGTACAAACGTTGATGCCATCATCATCAATGCTGCCGGGTGCGGTCATACTCTAAAAGAATACGGACACCTGCTACAAGATGACCCCGATTATCAAGAGAAAGCCGTAAAATTTGCCGCTAAAGTAAAAGACGCTCAAGAGTTTCTGTACGAAGCCGGAATAACTGCGAAACTTTCCCCGCTTTCTGATAAACCGTTGACTTTAGTTTATCAAGATGCCTGTCATTTATTGCATGGGCAAAAAATTAGCGTACAACCGCGCCAATTATTGCGACAAATTCCAGGCGTTCAACTGCGGGAACCCATTGATGCAGCTTTGTGTTGTGGTAGTGCTGGGGTTTACAATATGCTGCAACCTGAAGTTGCTGGAGAATTGGGTAAGCAAAAAGTTGAGAACCTTCTCAATACGGGTGCTGAATTAATTGCTTCGGCAAATCCCGGTTGTACGATCCAAATTAGTAAGCATTTAGAACTGCAAGAAAAGGCGATTCCCATCATGCACCCCGTTGAGTTGTTGGATTTGTCAATTCGGGGAGTGAAACTGCACAAGTAGGGTAATAGTAGAGGCAGAAGGCGATCGCTTGTGGTACAAACACCTACCACTTGCTAAAAACATTTTAGGCGATCGCTTCTAACCTCTCTAGCTCGCCGACTCAATGCTCGGAGGGCATTTAACTTTTGTATACTACTTTATGAGTTTCATTAATTTTGTGCATGACTTCTAATACACCCTTAATTCAATTTTTTGAAGGAATTCCTGAAGAAATCAGTAACGTCAGCTTACGGCGGAATCGCAGTTCTGGCGTCCGCACTGTATTGATGACATTTAACGAGCTGAAAGCCATAGAAAAATTCAACAGCTTTAAAAATAAGTTTTCTAATGGGCTGCGGTTAACGGATGAAGAAGGTGAAATCAGCGTTGAGCCTTCTTCTGTAAAATTTGTTTTCAGCGGGCCAGAAGGAGATGACTTTCAGCGGCTGGACTGCGAATTTGAAATTCAGCGAGAAGACCACTGGGAGAGATTCATGCGGTTTATGAATCGCTATGCTGAGGTAAATGGTATGGCTTACAGCGACACGAAAAAAACCCTCGATAGAGAGGCAACGAGAGAAGCATGAAAGTAGCCATTACAGGAGCAACTGGATTTGTCGGCTCTCGGCTGGTAGAACGACTGCACGCTCAAGGAAATCAAATATTGGTTTTTAGCCGTAACCCTGCTAAAGCAAAGCAAGTCTTTCCTGCCAACACCTATCCCAATCTCGAAATTATTGCTTATACACCCACTGAATCAGGCTCCTGGCAACAGTCCATTACTGGATGTGATGCTGTGGTGAATCTATCGGGAGAACCGATTGCGGAAAAACGCTGGACTCCCGAACAAAAGCAGACGATTCTAAATAGCCGAAAGCTAGGGACACAAAAAATTGTAGAAGCGATTAATCAAGCCAATCCTAAGCCCACTCTCTTGGTTAATTCTTCTGCAATTGGCTACTACGGCACCAGCGAAACGGCTGCCTTTGATGAAACCAGCGCAGCCGGTAATGATTTTCTCAGCACTGTCTGCAAAGAGTGGGAAACAGAAGCCCAAAAAGTCAAAGACAGCGGCACGCGACTGGTAATTGTGCGAACTGGAATTGTCCTAGGAATGGGAGGCGCACTTGCCAAAATGCTTCCCCCGTTCAAAATGTTTGCTGGTGGCCCTATTGGTACAGGGCGTCAGTGGTTCTCGTGGATTCACCGAGACGATCTGGTGAATCTGATTTTATTGGCCCTCAGCCACCCGGAAATTGAAGGTGTCCTAAACGGTACAGCTCCAAATCCAGTCCGGATGAACGAATTGGCTCAAACTTTGGGGGAAGTGTTAAATCGACCCTCCTGGTTGCCAGTTCCCAGCTTTGTTTTAGAAGGTCTCTTAGGAGATGGTGCCCAAGTGGTTTTGGAAGGGCAACAAGTTCTTCCAAAACGCACCTTGTCACAAAGTTTTGAATATCAATATCCGACCCTAAAACCAGCGCTGACGGAAATTGTGAAGGAATAGATAATTGGGAAAAAGGTAATTGTTTTGAGTGATGAGTGTTGAGTTTTGAATTAATATCTCATCACTCATCACTCTACTTGTTACCGATTCCCCTTCCTTCAATTTTCAACTTTCAAACCTTCAACCGGCAGGCTGCCATCTTCAACCTTCAAACCTTCAACTGGCAAACTGTCATCATCCTGCACCCGCTGTAGTTTAGCTCCCAAGTGCCGCAGTTTATCCTCCAGCTTTTCGTAACCCCGATCTAGATGCTGCAATCCTCGAATGATTGTTTTTCCTTCTGCCGCCAGCGCTGCCAAAACCAACGCCGCCGAAGCACGTAAATCAGTAGCCAATACAGGTGCCCCCGATAACATTGGCACCCCTCGCACGATTGCATGATTGCCTTTGACGCGAATGTCTGCACCCATGCGATTCAACTCTGCCACATGACGCAATCGGTTTTCAAAAACCGTTTCGCTAATCACGCTGTCCCCTTCACTGAGGGTTAGCAAAGCCATAAACTGTGCCTGCATATCCGTGGGGAAACCAGGATAGGGCAATGTTTCAATATCTGTTGCTGCGTGTGTTTGCCCTCCGATAATCCGCAGGCGGTCGGGTGCGTCTTCGAGTACCGTTGCCCCAATTTCCCGCAGCTTGGCAATCACAGCGGTGAGATGGTCTGGAACAATTGGGGACAGGCTCAGTTCTGAATGGGTAATCGCCCCAGCAACGAGTAATGTCCCCGCCTCAATCCGGTCGGGAATGATGCTGTAGTCCACAGAATGTAAGCTGGGGACGCCAGAAATCACAATTGTATTGGTGCCTGCACCACGAATCCGCGCTCCCATTGCAATGCAGAAATTAGCCAGATCCACGACTTCTGGCTCTTGAGCGGCATTTTCTAGGATTGTTTCTCCCTCTGCTAGGGTTGCCGCCATCATCAGTGTCTCTGTCGCACCAACACTGGGATAGTCTAGATAAATTTTGGCTCCCTTTAATCTTCGATTGCTGCCGGTTACATGGGCATTGACCATCCCATGATCAATTTGGACATCTGCCCCCATGTCCCGCAAACCTCGGACATGAAGATCGACGGGTCTGGCACCGATAGCACAACCGCCTGGGAGTGGAACTCTTGCTACACCCAGTCGCGCCAGCATTGGGCCAACGATAAAGAAACTGGCTCGTAGCTGAGAAACTAACTCGTAGGGCGCTTTTGATTGTCCAATGTGGCTAGCGTTGATGTCGAGGATGTCGCCATTCCATTCCAGCTTCAGGTCTAGGGACGACAGAATTTGACCCATGCGCTTGACATCGACAAGCGAGGGAACGTTACGGATTCGGCAATCTTCAGGACACAGCAAGGCTCCTGCCATGATCGCTAGTGCCGCGTTCTTTGCGCCGCTAATCTTGACGTGCCCTTGCAAGGAAGCTCTACCCCAAATGTGCAAAACGGACTTGTCTTCTTCGGGCAGAGATTGGGTATCGGTCAGGCTGAGAGGGGGGTTAATAGGTCTGTCCTCCAAATTTCACGGAATAGGGTGGCTTTTTTTAAATTTGGTTTTGATTCTACAGGAAAGATTTCAAATGTCTAGATTAGCGATCTAGCTTCATTGTCAATCGATGAAGCATTGTACCTTGTATCGGTTCACTTTTCCGGATAAAAGGAGTTGACAAATTATGGAATATGTTGCAGGATAGTAAATCGGTGATATAAATCGAGATTAAGCGGAACTGGCGGAATTGGCAGACGCGCTAGATTCAGGTTCTAGTGTTCGCAAGGACTTCCGGGTTCAAGTCCCGGGTTCCGCATTTTTAGGGGTTAGCTATACAGGGCTAAGGATTAGGACTGAGTAGAAGAAAGCGGCGATCAAGATAGGGTAGCAAGAAGCAACAAAGAATTTCGTCACTTATGTAACACTCAGAACTCAATCCTTTGCCGGATTGGGAAAAAGTTCTTTCTTTTGTTTTGATACTTTCTCAACCCTCAGTCCTGATACCTCAATCCTTCAGTCCTACTAGGTCAGTCCTAATTCTTGTTGATGTTGACGAGTCTCCAGAATCCTCTGGTCAAGCAAATTCGCAAGTTACACCGCTCGAAGGAACGGCGGGAGCAGCAAATATTTTTGTTGGAAGGAACGCATTTGCTGGAAGAAGCGTGTGCGGTTGATTATCCGTTAGAGACGGTATGCTGTACACCCCAATGGCAAGAACGTCACCAGCAACTGTGGGAAGAAGCTTGTAATCGGTGTCAGAGGGCGGAAGTGGTGAGCGAGGAAATTGTGAAAGCGATCGCTACCACGATTCAACCCGATGGTGTCATCGCGACAGCACCCCGGATGAGCCGCCAGGTGTCCCCATTGCCAGTTACGGGTTTGGGGCTAATTTTGGAAACCGTGCAAGATCCGGGCAACCTCGGCACGATGATTCGTACTGCCGCCGCTGCGGGTGCGGATTGGTTGTGTGTCAGTGAAGATAGTGTGGATCTGGACAATCCAAAGGTGCTGCGAGCCTCTGCTGGACAATGGTTTCGGCTACCGATGCGGATCAGTTCCGATTTGATCGCAGATATCTCTCAGTGTCGGGAACGAGGAATGCAAGTCGTGGCAACTGTGCCTAGTGCGACTTTAACCTACTGGGAGGTAGACTTACGCCGTCCCACGCTGATTTTGATGGGCAATGAAGGTGCTGGATTGTCTTCAGAGTTAGTTTCACTGGCACAGGTGCAAGTGACCATCCCCCTGAGTCCAGGAGTCGAGTCGCTAAACGTGGCTGTAGCAGCTGCTTTGATGTTGTACGAAGTAAAGCGTCAGAATGGCAGAAGTTAGGAAGTAGGCACTAATCAGTAGTTATGGGTCAACAATGGTTAGTGTTTTTTTCGCTTTTCCCAACCAATTACTTGCTATCCGTTCCCCGATGATTTAGTCTTTTTCTGCATATATTCCTCAATGTCAGCAGCGGCTTGTTCCAGCTCATCTGCTTCAGTCAATTCTTTTTGATGATTACCGCTGTCCGACTCTGACTGGGATCGAGCCGTCTGATTGTCCGGCAATTCCAATAAATCCTGCAATTGCTCAAGCGATTCGCTAAACGCTTTATCAGCGGCGCGACGATGGTCTTGGTCACTCTGATTCATTACGCTGGTTCCACAAACACTGCTTTTGATGGCAGGGCACCCTAGTAATTGACAGCGATCGCTCAATTCAAGCGATCGCTGGATTTCTTTTAGTTTCTAAGATATAACACGCGGCTGAAGGGATGACTCATTCGTAATTTTTTTAGAGAAAATTGTAAGGAGAATAACTTGCACTCTTTCACTCCACAACCGATTGGGGACTTGCGCTCACCGTTGGTCAAGCTGAAAATGAGGAGGGCATCGTCGTCTAGGGGAGAGTAACGTGACTCAAGGATTTGATTACGATTTAGTGATTATTGGAGCCGGTGTCGGCGGACATGGCGCTGCCCTACACGCCGTTTCCTGCGGTCTCAAAACCGCCATTGTGGAAGCAGCCGATATGGGCGGCACCTGCGTGAATCGGGGCTGCATTCCTTCTAAAGCTTTGTTGGCAGCATCCGGTCGAGTGCGAGAGTTACGCAATGCCCACCATCTGAAATCGCTGGGGATTCAAGTTGCAGGCGTTGAGTTTGACCGACAAGCGATCGCAGACCATGCTAATAACCTTGTCTCCAAGCTTCGCGGCGATTTGACAAACAGTTTGAAACGGCTGGACGTTGAGATTCTCCAAGGTCGGGGGAAAATCGCGGGACCGCAAAAAGTCACCATCAGCACGGGATCGGGTGAAAAAACCGTTACGGCAAAAGACATTATCATTGCCTCTGGATCAATTCCTTGGGTACCACCCGGAATTGAAATTGATGGCAAAACTGTTTTTACCAGCGACGACGGCGTGAGATTGGAGTCGCTACCTTCCTGGATTGCGATTATTGGCAGCGGTTACATTGGTCTAGAATTTTCAGATGTTTACACGGCATTAGGCGCTGAAGTCACCATGATTGAAGCTTTACCCCAGCTGATGCCAGGGTTTGACCGGGATATTGCCACAATTGCCGAAAGAGTCTTGATTAAGCCGCGCGACATTGAAACGAAAGTAGGCACTTTGGCGAAGAGCGTTAAACCCGGTTCTCCCGTGGTCATTGAGCTAGCCGACGCCAAAACTAAAGAAGTTGTGGATGTGCTGGAAGTAGACGCTTGCTTGGTCGCTACAGGTCGCATTCCGGATACGAAGGACTTAGGGCTGGACGCTATCGGCGTTGAGACAAACCGGGGCTTTATCCCTGTTGATGACCGGATGGCAGTCTTGTCTGGCGGCGAACCCGTGCCTCACCTGTGGGCGATTGGAGATGCTACGGGCAAGATGCAGCTGGCTCATGCGGCTTCTGCTCAAGGTGTTGTGGCGGTAGAGAATATCTGCGGGCGTCACCGTTTGATCGATTATCACAGCATCCCCGCTGCCGCCTTTACTCACCCAGAAATTAGCTTTGTCGGCAAGACAGAACTCGCGGCGAAAGAAATGGGGAAAGAGGAAGGATTTGAAGTTGCGGTGGCGAAGAGTTATTTCAAAGGAAACTCGAAAGCGATCGCAGAAGGGGAAGCCGATGGGATGGCAAAAGTAATTTACCGCAAAGATACAGGCGAAGTGCTGGGCGTCCACATCATCGGAATGCACGCAGCGGATTTGATTCACGAAGCCGCAAACGCGATCGCCCAACGCAATTCTGTCCAGACTCTGGCATACTTTGTCCACGCACACCCCACCCTCTCAGAAGTATTGGATGAAGCATACAAACGCGCTGTAGGTTCTCATTAAGGCTAAAAATCATTCGTCATTCGTCATTAGTCACTCGCAATCGACTAATGACGAATTAGCTTGGACGAATGACCCATTCCCTATCTCCGATTCCCTCTGAATAATTGTGCCAAACTAAGAAATATGCAAATTCGCCGTCGTCCCCCAAATCCATCGATTGCCATCAGCACTTTACGCTACCAGGTTGCCGTACCTGATGCCAAACCACTCCACATTCTGGAGGAAATTGTCTGGCAGAAAGAAACGGAAGTTGACAAGATGCGAGAACGCCTCCCCTTAGTGGAGTTGCGGCGTCAAGTGCAGAATGCGCCTGCGCCTCGCGATTTTATCGGAGCTTTGCGACAAGGGAAGACAAAACCTGCCTTAATTGCAGAAGTCAAAAAGGCTTCCCCCAGCAAAGGAGTGATTCGGGAAGATTTCGATCCAGTGGCGATCGCGACTGCTTACCAGCAAGGGGGAGCCACCTGTTTATCAGTCTTAACCGATCAAAAATTTTTCTCTGGGAGTTTTGAAAATTTGACGGCTGTTCGCGCTGCCGTAGACTTGCCGGTTTTATGTAAGGATTTTTTGATATATCCTTACCAAATTTATCTCGCCCGACGCCACGGAGCCGATGCCGTGCTGCTGATTGCAGGAATTCTCAGCGATCAAGACCTCCAATACTTTGTCAAAATTACCAATGCTTTGAGGATGACACCGCTGATTGAGGTGCATACTCTAGCCGAATTAGACCGGGTATTATCCCTAGAAGGCGTTACCCTAGTTGGTATAAATAATCGCAATCTGGAAGATTTTTCCGTAGACTTGCAAACAACCTGCCAGATTTTAGCGGCGCGAGGTAGCGAGTTGCGGGATCGGGCGATCGCTGTCGTTAGCGAATCAGGTCTGCACACCCCATCTGACCTTCACTTGGTTCTGCAAGCGGGTGCTGATGCGGTGCTGATTGGTGAGTCTTTGGTGAAACAGTCCGACCCTGCTGTTGGCATTGCCAAGCTGTTTTCTTAAAATTAGAACGCTTTTGCCGGATCGAGGATGAAAGAGGAATCCAGAATTTTTTCATTCCCCCTTCCGCCTTCATCCTTGCCCCATATCCCGACTTCTATAGGTAAATTAGGTTTCATGGAGCCAATTCCTCTTCCGTCTCGTATCCACTACGAACTACTCTTGCAAGTGTTAGAGCGCCAAACTGCATTTGCGGTTAGTCAAAAACCGGCAGTGCGAGAGCAAGTTCACCAGCTAATTAGCACTCTCCGTAAAGCAATGGCTCAACAGAAGCAACTGGAACAAACTTGCGAACGAACAAATTTGCCGGTTGATTACCGTTGGTCTCTGAATAATATTGCCTTCGAGCAACCATTCGATCAACCACCGTCCCCGGATATTGTCACCGGACACCGGGAACCCAAGGTATAAAAGATTTCGAGATTAGAACAGGGTGTAGGGGCACAAGAGTTTTTAAATACCTGAATTTTACGTTTAGATGCTGGCACTGATGCTTCGTCCTCAATGCAGAAAAATCGCCGGAAAGCCATAGAATTAGGGTCAATGCTTTCTACTTAACTTGGTGATAAAAGCTCCGAGAACAGATAACTGCTAATTCATCACTCGGAAATACGAGATGGCTGTTGGATTCTCCAAGACCGTTATTGACTTCTGGGAGGTTCGGAGTGACTGAACCAGATTCAGCCGATCGTTTTTGGTTAAACGCAGAGGAAGCTTCAGCAGACGCAGAGGCAAGGGATGCTCTTGCCTCTGCACAGCCTCAACCCAGCGAATTATCCCCGCAAGACCCACAAGGACAATCCTGGGAACAGGAGCCTCCAGAACCGCTGGAATTGGCGCGATCGCCTTCGCAAGAACAGCAGCAGTTAGCTCGCATTCATCAGTTAGAGCAGGCGTTGGAGGAATCCCAAGCTTGTGTCAGTGAGTTGAGGCTCCAACTGAGCGAGCAACATCTTTTAGAAACTCAGCTGGCATCGACAGAGGAAGCCGCGAATCTTCAACAGCGGGCGCTCGATCAATTCAAGCAACAGCTTTTCGAGCAGCAGCAAGCGCTAGAGAGTCATCAATCGCAAGCGGTTCTCAAAGACGAAACGGTTCAAGAATTGTTAGCGACAATTGAAACTTTAGCTGAGGCGCAGCAAGGGGAATTAGGGGGTTTGCGAAGGCAGCTGGCTCAGAGCCGCCAGACTATCCAAAACAGTCAAACGCTGCTGGAACAAGAGCTAGCGAACCGGCAAACCGCCTTAGAAGCCCAGCAACAACGAGTGCAGGAGCTAGAATTTCAAATTCTGGAAGCTCGAACTGTAGTCAGGCGTTTGGAGGTGCAGGCGCTAGAACAGGAGCAGCAAATGCAGGCGCTTTATCGTCGATGTAGCGATCGCGCTATAGTTATCAATCAGCTAGAAGATCAACTCCAAGAAGCCAACGAAACTCTGGAAGAACAGCAACAACTGTTGGCAAACCTCTTCGAGACTGAAGACTTGGTTGCGGAACAGGATGCAGCCATTAAAGCTCTTCACCGCCAGATTGAAGACCTGGAAAACCAGCTAGACAAGCAAGTAAAAATTCAGGCTCGATTGCAACAAGCTTGCCACGACTTGGCAGAGTCGCGCGATCGCTATCAAGCCCAGACAACTGAATTAGAAACTCACACTGCGACGCTGCAAGAGCAAATTCTCATGCAAGCCCAGCAAGCAAATGAGTACGAAGCCGCCATCCAGTACTGGAAAGACCGTTGCAATGCTAGCCTTCGCAGCGCTCAAAAACTAAAGGATTTCTTGCAACGAGTGCTAGCAGATAGCCCTGAGGATCTGGAAGAACTGCTAATGGCAATAGAACCCCCAACTGCGGCTGAGATTCCTCAGCCAATCAACCGAACTCCTTTTCCATCCCCTCAACCCAACAAACATTTACAGGTAGACCTTCCGGCTTTTTTAAGAAAAAATCCACCGGAGAAATTAGAGTAAAGATTTGGCTTTTTGTCAATCTTTCAGTATTCATTAACTCCTTACTTGTCAGTACTAGCTCGTAAATAGACCGTAAACCGATTACCCACTACCGACTACCGATTACTCAATTACTCCGAAAAGCTAAAAAGCTGATTGCTAATTGGTGAATGGATTGGAAAAGATATGCGATTCTGGAGTATGCGCTCTTCAAGTTTAAGGACAGATCGATGGACGATAAGTTAATGTTGATGATTCCCGGCCCGACACCCGTGCCGGAACAGGTATTACTCGCCTTAGCCAAGCATCCATTTGGGCACCGCAGCAGTGAATTTAGCAAACTGATGGCTGAGGTGACGCAAAACCTGAAATGGTTGCACCAAACCGAGAATGACGTGCTGATGTTGACTGCCAGTGGCACGGGGGCGATGGAAGCTGGCATCATTAACTTCCTGAGTCCAGGTGATCGCGTTTTGGTTGGTTGTAATGGCAAATTTGGCGATCGCTGGGCGGAACTTAGCCAAGCTTTTGGTTTGAATGTTGATACGGTAAAAGCTGAGTGGGGTCAAGCTCTCGACCCAGAACAATTCCGGGAAAAACTCGAAGCCGATACCGATAAACAAATCAAAGCGGTCATTGTCACCCATAGCGAGACCTCTACCGGCGTTCTCAACGATCTGGAAACGATCATTCGTCACGTTAAAGCTCACGGTGAAGCTTTAACGATCGTTGATGCTGTTACCAGCTTGGGAGCTGTTCATCTGCCGATTGATGAATGGGGTATTGATGTGGTGGGATCTGGTTCCCAAAAAGGTTACATGATTCCCCCAGGACTCGCGTTTGTCTCTGTCAGCCCGAAAGCTTGGGAAGCTTACAAAACGGCTAAGTTGCCCCGCTACTACTTGGATTTAGGCAAGTACCGCAAAGATGCCGCCAAAAACACGACTCCTTTTACCCCGCCGGTGAACTTATTTGTGGGGCTGCACGTTGCCCTGAAAATGATGAAAGCTGAGGGTTTGGAGTCGATTTTTGCCCGTCACCAGCGGCTGATGACTGCGACCCGCGAGGCGATGAATGCGCTTTCGTTGCCGCTGTTTGCGCCTGAAGGTGCAGGTAGTCCAGCGATTACCGCTGTGGCACCGACTGGGGTGGATTCCGAGCAAATCCGTAGCGTGATGAAAAAGCGGTTCGACATCGTTCTGGCTGGCGGACAAGACCATCTCAAAGGCAAAATCTTCCGGATTGGGCACTTGGGCTTTGTGAGCGATCGCGATATCCTCGCTGCCGTTGCCGCTCTGGAAGCGACACTGCGAGAAGTCGGATACGAAGGCTTTACTCCCGGAGCCGGTGTTGCCGCTGCCGCTAGGGTATTTAGCACCCACTAGAGCTGTCTCTTGGGGTTTGGATAGTTGCAGGCATTTTATATTGCAGTCTTATTTGAGTAGTGAGATGCCAGCGGTTTAGATCCCGGACTTCTGAGAAGTCCGGGATTTTGCCTTTAGTCCGATCTGATTTGTCAGTCAGCACATCGCGATCGCGCTCTCTCTAACTCAAGCGCTCCCATTCTGATTATTATTGGAGTCGGTGCCAATTCAGGGGCTGGGGATTCGGTATCATTAGTAAAGATTGTTACCTTTTAACTTGGCGATCTCTCCATGCAAAAAACCAAGTTGATCAGTCAACTTCTTATTGGCGGGCTGCTGTCCTTTGTCTTGGCGACTCTGGGCAATCAAGCTGTACAGGCACGGCGTACAGTCTCTCTACCAGAGACTAAATGCGTGAGTACTGGCCCTGGTCGTTGGCGTCCTTATAAGTCAGATGTTGCTGTGGGTAGAGCCGTCTACACCAGCCGTCTCAGTCTGGCTCCAGGCAACGCTTTTGTGTCGATGACCTGTAGAATCATGCCGGAGGGTTATAACACTTACTTCCAAACTCTGAATTTGGAATATGGAATGCGGGATAACGACAGCGGTAGTCCTCCCACCACGGTCAATATTTATTTAGATGGACAGCGTAAGCATTCTCGCACGATTGTTCCTGGGCAGAAAGATTCCCTGTCATTTGATGTGACTAATGTCAATAATGTGGCGATAGAAACGATCTGTTCTAACAGGTCGCAATATTGCGGTCGCGTTTATTTTTTCCAAGCGGCGCTGGTGCCTTTCCCTCCACCTCCTGATGAGAGCAAGTAAGGAAATGTGCCCGATTTGAGCGCAAAGCGATCGCCTCTTGTCGAGAGCGATCACTTTGCACTTATATGAGTGTCGTCACGAGGAAGGCTCAGTTGTTGGACTCTCAGTCGGGCTAGGGCTTTCGCTGGGACTGGGACTCTCAATTGGACTAGGACTTTCAGTGGGGCTGGGACTCTCGGTGGGGCTTTCGCTGGGACTGGGAGAAGGTGTTTGTTGGTTCTGTTTTTGCTCGGCTTGTGCAGCTAATTGGCGTAACTGATCTTGCCAAAATTTAATCTGCGGAAGTCCAGGGTCTTTTGCAGCAGCAATGACGTCTTGCCACCGACCTTGCTCGAAAGCTCTTTGGGCATCCTTATATATCCCTTCTGCAACTGACCAATTCAGGGGCCACTCTTGCAGCGCTTCCCTCGCTTGTCCGAAAGCAGGACTGTTAGCAGGAATGGATCTAACGAGAGCGATCGCGCCGCCGAAATCTCCCGCTTGAAATTTTTCCGTTGCTTGTGCAATAATCTCCCGTCCCCGATCGACGGCAGGTTTCGGCGTTTCTGGAGAAGGTTTAGGAGTGGTTGTGGGAGAAGGCTTGGGAGTTGCTGAGGCAGATGAGCCACAATCGATAAACTTGCTAAAGACCCATCCCTTTACGGGCGAACTAATCGGCACCCACCCATTTTTTTCAGTCCCGGTAACAGATAAACTTGTCCCTTGTTTGACGCTGCCTACTACCCTAGCGTTAGGGCTAGAACGTACATTTAAGGGACCCTCTGAAACTCTGCAAGTTTCTTGTGGTTTGTCTACCACTTCATTCGGATTGCTCTTAGACCCTCCATCACTCTTTTGTTGAAATTGTGGATAAATAGCGAAGAATGCCCCGACGCCAAAAACCAAACCAGTCACAATGACCCCCATCGCTAGGGGAAATTTATTAGACGAGGGAGCAACAACAGGAGGACTGTACTCGTGACTGATTGGTTTTGGAGTAGGTTGTGATGTGGGTTGTGGAGGAACGACTGCAAAGGTTTTCTGTTCAGACGGTGGAGTTGGCGGCGGTGGGGGAGTGGGTGTGTACTCGATGGGTGGATATCCAACCCCCACTCCTGGCTGTCCACCCCCATAGAGTAGCTGTTGCAAGTTTTGTAGTGCTTCCGTTGCTGACTGATAGCGGTCTTTGAAGTGGTAGCGGGTCATTTTTGTTAAAACACCTGCTAACCCTGGACTGACCGCCACCAGATGCTGCCAGAGAGTCTCGCCCGTCTGGGGATCTTCGTGCAATTGCAGTGGCATTAGCCCCGTCAGCGCCTGGATGCCAATCATGCCCAAAGCATAAATATCGCTATTAGGGCGGGGTCTGCCTTGCGCTTGTTCAGTTGGCATATAGCCGGGAGTGCCAATGGCAACGGTGGCACTGGCTTGTGCTTGATTGATGAGGGTTTGAGTCCGCAGTAGCTTGACTGCGCCAAAGTCAACTAAAACTAACTTGTTATCTGAGTTGCGTCGGATTAAGTTGTCTGGTTTGATGTCGCGGTGGATGACGCCGTTGTAGTGGACAAATTCCAAAACGCTCAAAACTTGTTGTAGCATTTGGATGACTTGACCTTCTTGCCAACGATAAGTGGGTGAGAGTTCGGCGCTGAGGGGATGCCCATCGATGAACTCTTGTACCAAGTAAAATTCTTGGTTTTCTTCAAAGTTGGCTAATAATCTAGGGATTTGGTCGTGATTTCCTAGTTGTTCTAGGGTTTCGGCTTCGCTGGTGAATAACCGTCTAGCCGTTTCCAAAAAATTAACATCGCTACTAGCAGGCTTGAGGTGCTTGACAACACAAGTTGGGGCACCAGGACGGCGGGTGTCTTTGGCGATGTAAGTTTTTCCGAATCCACCGGCACCTAAGGCTTGGACAACTTGGTAACGCTGGTCTAATAAACGCCCGATCATGGTGCGACCTGCTGAAAAAAGAATGTACGCTCAATATTAATACCACTCGGATAAACTCAACGAATCCGCAGAGTTTGTCAAAGATTTCACTAATTTTTGCGGCTTGGGGTGTGAAGCGTTCGGGAAGCGTGCCTGTAAACACCGATGATTCACTGCTGATTTCCACCCAGAGAAGTAGCTGAATTTTGCGGAGGGATTGCGATCATTGTGAATATTGAGCATCAAGCGGAGCTTTTATCAGGCTTCAGATAGAATTTTAGGGTACTATTTTCATTTGCTAAAAAATATTCATTGGAAGTGGTCGAAATATCGGCGATGGCGACAAAAGGCACAGCAGGAGTTAGGCGTGCAGCGAGAGGGGCTGTTGGAAGAATCCACGATGGATTTGAACTACATCGTGTTGATTATTGGTTCCTGCGCGATCGCAACTTTGGGATTGTTGACTAACAGTGCGGCTGTCATTATTGGTGCGATGATTGTTGCCCCGTTGATGTTCCCCATTCGAGGATTAGCCTTTGCCGCTTTAGAAGGCGACGTGATTCTGTTTCGCAAAGGCTTGGTTGCGGTCGTTGTGGGGACGTGTCTGGCGATTGTTTTAGCGATGCTTCTGGGTTCTTTTGTTGGACTCCCAGAATTTGGCAGCGAAGTGCTGTCTCGCTCTAAACCGACTCTACTCGATTTGGGAATTGCTGTAGCCGCTGGGGGCATTAGTGGCTTTGCGAAAGTGCAGCCCAAAATTTCTGGGACTTTGGCGGGGACAGCGATCGCTGTGGCACTGATGCCTCCGATTTGTGTCATCGGTTTGGGGCTTGCCCAAGCGAATTGGTCGCTGAGTCTGGGTGCAGCGCTGCTGTACATGACGAACTTGCTGGGGATTACTCTTGCCTGTATGCTGACTTTTTTATTGTCAGGCTATACCCCCCTAGCGAAAGCAAGGAAAGCCCTAAGTTGGACGCTTGCCTTGACGGCGATACTTTTGATTCCTTTAGGGATCAGTTTTGTAGAATTACTCCGGCAAGCCCGACTGGAAGCGAGTTTGAAGCAGGCGCTACTGAAGAATACGATTACTTTTCAGCGAGTAGAACTGGTTAAAACTGAGTCCAACTGGTTAACGAACCCCCCTGAAGTTTATCTCACTGTTCGCGCTCAGCAAGTTTTAACCCCTAAACAAGTGCGGTTGTTGGAAGAGTTTGTTGCCAAAAAGATGGGTCAACCTTTTACCTTGATTTTTCAAGTTAGTCAAGTTGAAACGGTACAACGAGAAGAGCCAGCCTCGTCACCCTCTTCACCTCAACCTTAAGTTTTTTCTATCACATTTTTTTCAATTTTTTAAGATAAAAATGATGCCAAAGTTCACAAATATTACCAGTTGGGAACAAGCTGAATTGCTTATGCAACCAGCTTTTATCCGAATCATCGACCAGATTCGCAAACAGCTAGACGAATCAAGCTGGAGGGGAACTTACCAAGATGTGTTAATTTGGCCTGAGGGGACGCCGGAGGAAACTAAAACCACTTTTACGTTATTAAGAGAACAGATGGCAGCGGCTTCTCCAGAAGAAGCTTCGGAGATAGAACAAGCTTTGATGGCAATGCCCAATCCCTATCCTGGTTATCTCCTTTGTTTGAAGCATCAAGACCAGCAAGTTACTGTTGATTTATGGGAACTTTGTTATCAAGTCTGTTTTCGCAATTACGATCGAGCGATCGCTCACCCCGAAAATCAGCAAGTCGAGATTGATACTAGCTTAATTGAAGAGGACACTGGCGATGTAGACTGGAACCTCTTAGACGCTAAAGCACGACATCTGGTGGAGAAGGTATTTGCGGACTTACCAGCTAGTTAAAAAGTCCGCAAGTTAAAAGGTGAGGAAAGGATGAGATCGCGCATCAGTGAATCTATTGTAACGACGTTGCAATTTGCAACTGGAGATATTAAAATTACGCAATATTACTGACCTCAAACCATTTTTGGAGTGTTAACTTAGGCTCACGTAGATACAATGCCGTATCTTCAGCCAGAATTCACGAGCCGCAGTAACCATGAATAAAATGAAGTTGATCCGTAAAATTGCCGTAGTTAGTGCGATATATCTGGCTGGTGCTGGAATAGCTGAAGAAGTAGCACACGCACAGAAGCCTGCCTTTTTACTGTCAAATACATGTGTTAAAACGAGTGGCAGGTGGGGGACATCTCGTGAAGAAATTTCTGTAGGTAAAGAACTTTTTACCTCTGTTATGTATATAACATCTGGTTATTATGGTGGGGATGGTCAGCCCTCCTCAATGACCTGTAGAATTAGACCCGCTGGCTCCGCATCTAAATTTAAAACACTACGGTTAGCATTTGGGATTGACGACAGTGCCAGGAAAGGTCAAGTCACAGTTTCTGTTCATTTAGATGGGAATCAAGTTGCGTCTCGAACCATTTCTTCTGGAGAGAAAGAATTGCTATTAATTGACGTTTCTAAAGCAAGTAGCCTTGCCTTAGAAACAAGTTGTTCTAGCAAATGTCCAGTTTTTGTTCATGTCTTCCAGGCACTTCTTGAGCCTATTTCTTCACGCCCAGGTCAGAGAAGATAACCATGACACTTAACCGACGCAAGTTTACTCGCATTGCACTTATAGGCGGGGCTTCTTTTGCAGCTAGTTCTGGTATTTTTTTCCCAAAACCATCTGAAGCAGTTATCTGGGGCTTGGCGCTGAGGGGATTAACAGCTCCTGGAGTTTTTGGCAGTCTGGTACGTTTTGCCGCTGGCAGAGTAATTCGAGGTGCATTATCCGGCGCATTTGGTCCTTCTCAAGAAGAACTTTTACAGATCCAACTAGCTGACAAAGATTTTATAGAGCGCCGATTTACTCAAAATAGAACTCAGTTCGCACAAGCTGAATCAACTATTTTCTGGGGTCAGCAAAGGCAAGATAAGTGGGGACCAAATGTCGGGTTCGGCTTTGTTCAGGAATATCAGGATGAGATTAGCACCGCTAAAATTTCTGGCCCTACGATGACAGGAATTCACGTCGCTTCTCAATTTCTGGCGAAACAAGGACTTTCACCTAGTGAGGTAGCAGGATCGCTTATGCCAGTGCGATCGCAGTTTGATGATTGGGGAACGTGGGAAGGAGACAACGATCCATCTATCGGTGCAAGTTATGGTGTGGGTTTCACAAACTACCTCACACTTTTAGGCGAAGTTACTTCTCGCTATGACCTCATCCAACCCGGTCGTGGTGGGCGTGGTGAAGTTCAGCTTATAGTTGAAGCTGGCGGTCAACCCCGCCGAGATATTATCGTTCAAGTTAAGTTTTCATAACCTCCAACATGAAAATATCAATCAAAATTACCACATCTTTACTTTTACTGTTCAGCGTCTCTTTACAAGCTGAAGCGAAAAATCTACACAGTCGCGATCTGTTCACAGCCGATCTTGGTAGTGTACAGATGAATGAAGAGCAACTCCTAGCTAGGAAGGTTCCATCAATACGGATACAACCAAACAGGCTAAGAGCCGCTTTATCCACATTTAGAACCAGAAGAGTAAAAATTGGCTCTACAAACTTCACTTTGGGTCCAAACGATATGCGACACATCCTTCGGGAACATCACCCTAGGTTCTGGAACCTAGGAAACCCGAATAAAAAAAAGAAGGTACAAACCTTCTTTAGAGAAAATATGACAGTTGATTCTATTTCTAATGCAGTCATATCAGTAGCGAATCAAAATCGCCAAAAGCTTAGCAGAATCGGCTTTGGAACTGCTCAAGTTAATGGAGTTGTGAACGGCGTAACTTATGTACTAGGAGTAAAACAAGGACGATTACACCAGTTTTATCCTATAAAATAGAAAAAATATGTTTGATATTAAGTTATGCATGAACATCCCAGATAGAAAAATTCTTTGCCAGGATGAAGCTAACACAAATTATTAATCTTTTTTCGTAGAGGTTAGCGATGTTGAAAGTGTAAAAAAAATAACACTAAAAGTCATTCCTCCATCATCAAATCCAGGCATAGCGCTCGCTCTCCCAGAAATTACACTACATTTGGGGAAGCGAGCACATTCTCTTTACAAAGCACGATCCTTCTTCAAGCTTCATCTGGTTCAATCGGCAATAGTATCAATGTCTCGATACGTTGTTAGCTTCATATGGAATAGCGGATTGAAGCTGATTAGTCTTATTTGATAAGATTTTCAAGTCAGAGAAACTAGCAGAAATGCTAGATAAAAATTGAAACTATTAGCAACAATCACCATGCCTACATCTGCAATTGACGGCAATTTTGACGACAAGAGTGCAGCAGCTATCCAAGCGGCGCGGGAGGGGGTTGCTGTATGCGATCGCTCTCATTGGGGACGGATTCAAGTTTCCGAAGGCGATCGCATCCGATTTTTGCACAACCAGAGTACAAACGATTTCCAGCGACTCAAGCCAGGACAAGGCTGCGATACGGTTTTTGTCACATCCACAGCGCGAACGATTGACTTAACCACCGCCTATGTGATGGAAGATGCAGTCCTGCTGTTGGTTTCACCCAATCGGCGCGAGAAGCTGATGAAATGGCTAGACCAATACATTTTTTTCGCTGACAAGGTGCAATTAACCGATATAACTGATAATACTGCCACCTTCAGCTTGATTGGGTCAGGGAGTGATGCCCTATTAGAACAGTTGGGTGCGGGTGTCATGATTGGTCAACCTGATGGTTCTCATCAGCAATTGACAGTGGGGGATACCGAGGTGCGGGTAGCTGTGGGCAGCGGTTTGGCAACGCCGGGATACACTCTGATCCTCTCCGCTGCTGATAAGGAAACGTTGTGGAATACTTTAGCGCAAGCTGGGGCAGTGCCGATGAGCGATCGCGTTTGGGAACATCTGCGAATTGAACAAGGACGCCCCGCACCTGACCTTGAGCTAACTGAGGATTACAATCCTCTAGAAGCAGGCTTGTGGCAAACCATCTCCTTTGAAAAAGGCTGCTATATCGGACAGGAGACAATTGCCCGTTTAAACACTTATAAAGGAGTCAAACAACACCTTTGGGGTGTCCGACTCAACGCACCCGCCGACCCAGGAAGTGTAATTACGATTGGAGAAGAAAAAGTCGGCAAACTCACCAGCTACACCAAAACCGACCAAGGTTCCTTTGGACTCGGCTACATCCGCACCAAAGCCGGTGGTGAAGGGCTGAAAGTACAAGTAGGGGAAAGCCAGGGTGAACTCGTTGCGGTGCCATTCGTGACACACGACTACGTTTAGGGACAATACTGCTACGAACGCTGGTGAAATTTGCGATAAAGCATAGCTGCAACAGGTTTTCCACCCCGTAAATGTCGTTCTATCACTGTTGGCACTTCATCAGGATGGACGTGGTTGTACCAAACCTCTTCTGGCATCACCACTACCATCGGGCCATTGCCACATTGTCCTAAACATTGGCTACCTGTTACAGTGACGCCGGGAACTTCAGACGCCTGGAAAGCTGCCAAAACCTTAGCTGCACCTTGCTTGCGGCAGCTGCGGTTTTGGCAAATTAAAATACTTTTAGAGCAAGACAAGGTAAGGATTAGAAAAATTTCCGCTCCTTGGGAAAGAAGCCGAAGCCTACAATTCTAGGGTAGCTCAGGCAGATTCCCACGCAGGGCAAGGCAATTGCACAAGACGACGATGCTAGATTAATGGCATTCTTGAGAGAGTATGCGATCACCTTGTAATTTGCTAAGCAGACAATTTTTCAAAAATTAACTTTTCTAGCTAAGTGCCAGAGAGTAGCCTTAGTGATGTAAACAGGATCTATCTGCTGCTCCCACTCATATACTTTCTTTATCTGGTAGCTTGGTTCTTGATCGAGAATAGCGTTCAAAGCTTTTTTAGAATTAACAAATACATCAGTGAAATTATCAGCAATATAATTTATAGGTATCTTGCTTTCAATCTCTTCATTGGGCGTTATGAGAGGTTGGCTAAATACTGACTGGAGTCGAACTTTTGGAGCGAGCAGATAAGTCAGAGAAAGAGGAGGGAAGTTGTACCAGATGAAGAGTGGCTGAGTAGCTTGATTAACAATCTGAGCAATTTCGTTGTAGTGACAACCGTTATATTTGTTCCACCATTCTTGTGCTTGAGAACTGACTGCACAAGATAAAACTCCTCCCGTAATGATTACGACTGTAGTAATTTGCCATAGCCGCCGTTGCCATATTTCAGCAGAAAGCGAGGATATTTTGACAGCAAGAAGGTAGGCAATTGCTATTTCTATAGCTAAGTAACACGGGATGAGATATCGAGCAACGCCGGAGCGCCTTCCTCCAGAAATTAAATCTGGTAGTGTCAATGCGATCGCTGTAACTCCAACCATCGTCAAGATAAACAACCAAACGCGCTTTTCAGTCTGACGGCAAAGAAAGTAAATTGCATAACTTACTAAAATTAACGACAGAAAGATTGCAATATATAACCCAAAATTTCTATACTTAAAACTATAATTAAAATCAATAAAGATACGACTAAGATTTAAAATCCACGTTTTTACTAAAGATTGTATCGGAAAACTCGATCGAGTCCACTCTGTTGCTTCATCAACTGTTGATAAATTAGCAAGAGCAATCAGAAGCCAAGGTACAAAAAGTAAGATAGCAGCTAAAGATGCCAGCAGATAGGAGACAAATGTTTTACTTGCTCGAAACTTTTCTAGCGAAAATACATAAACTCCATGACTAATTGCAGTCAATAGGAAAAATAAATGAGAATAAAGACCTAAAATTAAGGTTGCTGCGTAAATACTCCAGGCAGATTTTGTTTTTACTCGCATTGCTCTCAAAAGCGATGCACTAGATATTAAAACCGCTACTGTCCACAAGCTATACTGACGCGCTTCTTGAGCATATAAGATATGAAATGGTGAAATAGCTATCAGTCCAGTTGCCATCCACCCCACCAAAGGCAACTCAAATAATTCTACACATAACCAATAAATACAAGGAAACGCAAGTAGACTAATTAAAGCAGGTAGACTCCTCATCACTGCCACTGAGTTCCCCCACATCTGTGCCCAAAATCGAGCTAGCAAAAAATAGAGTGGTGGATGCTCAGCAGTTGCTGCTAATGAAGTAATCATATCAGTTAAATCTTTTTCACCATTAGGGCGCTGATATTTCTGCAAATCTTTAGCAGAGATTTCACCAGTATGAGAAGCTTCCTGCTTAACTTCTTCTATTTTATAACCCGAAATCCGACGTGAAGTGCTACTCTCATCACCCCAATAAACTTTCTTGTCAAGATTAGAAAATCGAAAGAAAAAACCTATGATTAACAAGATTGCGATAAAAAATCGTAACTCTTTTGAGTAAAAACCGTTGCTCCCTTCCTGTTTTCTTATCATGAGGTTAGTCCTTTCATTTCAGTCCTTAAATATTTAACCTAGCTAAAAATAAGGTCTCTTTACTGGAGAAGATAAACCTCGGCAACTTGAGTTTCTAAAACCGTACTATGAGCTCGTGTTAAATCTGGATTTCTATAAACATTAAAAACAGGAAAAAGGTTATCAGTACGTTGTACCATGTAGGATTTTGGATAAATTAGGTAGTTACCTGCTTGACAAAAAGTTTTAACAATATTGAAATTCTTTTTAGTAATGTATTGATCAATATATTTATAAGGCTGGTACATGGACATCCAACCGACAGGTTTCGGATCAAATGTACAGATTGTTGAGTTTGCAGGTAATTGACTTAAAATTTGAGTAATATCAGAAGTAGATACCAGTCTATTTTGGCTATATTTGCTGGTTAAATACTGATAGTCATGGCTTGTATTAATCAAGATTGACAACACAATACCTGTAATTAAAAAAGCCCCCAACGACTTATCCGTTTTCCTAGATAAATCTAAGTAAGCTAGGCTCAAAATAGTCAAAATTATTGGGGAAATTAAAACTAAAAGCTTGTAATGAATGTAATAAACTCCTTGATAATTTGAAGCAGCATATAAATAAATAGACCAAGTAAATGCTAAAAAAGCAAAAATAGTTTTGTTTCCTTTGAATTTGGCTATTCCTACCGTTAAAACCACTGCTAAGAAAATAATAGAAATTAAAATATAAAACCAACCTTCTCCGGTAAAGTAGGCTTGTTGTCCTAGTTCAACATAATTAAAGACCAGCCTACCCATCTTACTCAAAACATTAGAAGGAGCTTCTTGATTAGAGCTGGTTAAAGTAGCAATAATTTGTTTGGTATTTAACCAACCGCGACTAAGCTCTCCTTTCCAATAAGGAAACAAAGCTACAAATGCTGCTAAAACGGACAAGATAGGTAGTAAAAACCTAATAGGAGTTCTGCGGTTTTTTGAGATGAATAAAATAGAGCTGGCAATAAAAACTACTGGCATTACAAAAAGAGTTGTGGAATGTAAGCTAATTAATATTGCTAAAACAATTCCATAAAGTATCCAGGAGAAGCATTGAGGAACCAGAGAAAATCTAGTTTCCAACTGGTATTTATAGAGTAGAGTAAAACAAAGCAGAAAAAATATAATAGGACTGGGGTTCCACTGAAAAGTACTTATAAAAATTTCTCCAAAAATTAGACTGTACCATAAACCCGCTAAGCCTGCCAGAAGAAGGCGTTTTGAAAACTCAACATTTTCTAATAGTTCATAAACTAAATATATTAAAAGCGGAATAGATAAAAAAGAGAATAAAGCATTAGGTATAGCTGTAAAAACTGGATCTGAGCCAAATATAGTAAAAGGAAAAACTAGATAATAATAAAGAGGCGGTAGATGATATCCTCCGACCGAGGCAGAAGGACCTAATATAGGCCAATTTCCTTGCCACATCTTCATGTAGATTTCAGCATCTCTGGCCTGATCGTAATAAAAAAAAGTGGTATATCTGAGAACACTGAATAGGCGTATCAAAAAGCCAAGAAGTAAGGATAATGCGATTAAAGTATATGCAGTAATGTTGGCTGGATTCTTCTTAAGATTGAACACTAGTTTAACCCTATTCCTTAAAAAATTTATTTTTTCTTTTTGTCGCTAAAATTAATTTAATCTGCCATTTTGCTAATAACTTCCAGATTGAAAATTTTCCGAATAGATAGGTACATCATCAACAATAAAAAAGCAACTGAAGTCGCTACTAGATACCAAGGAATACCGATAAATACAAGAGAGTTAGGCCAGAGATTTACAGTATGACTACCGTATGCTTCTATGCCAGAATTTAAATACCATAAATTTTGGTTTTGAATTCCTGGAGAATGGGTAGCAATTTTAAAAGAAGTGAGAAGATTTCTCGCTGCACTCTTCAACATATCCAATGACTGGCTATTTGAGAACTTCCAGACATAGGCTACTTCATCTTTTCGAGCAAATTCTAGTCTCCAGTACCAATGTGAAATAATTGATGACAATGAGATAATGAAACCAAAACCAGCTAGAAAAATTGCTGAGAGCCTTAAGGAGGTTCTTTGTAAAACATATTCCATATTAGTTGCAAAGGGCAAAAAGAGAATGGGTATGATAGTCACTAGATAACGGGGACCCCATCCCCCACCACCATACCAACTCCTCAACCTTGCATGGAGTAGAAACCAAGCTATTGTAAGTACCAATATATACAAAGCTTCTTTTTTATGCTCCTTAAAAAATTTTCTAAATAGAACAACAGATAGGATTAATAAAGGAGCATATATAAATAGGCTTTTTCCAGGACTCAGCAAAAGACCTGTTAATCCTATAAAAATATTTCCATCCAACGCATTGTTAGCCAAATACTTGGCATCTGTTTGAACCGGAGAAAGGTGGAAAAATCCAGTTCTTAGATGGTTATACCAAGATTGCCATACTAAAAAAGGGAAGATTATCAGTAATGCAGTAGCGACATTCTTTACTCGGCTTATTAAAGATGGTCTGCTAATAAGCACTAGATAACCAAGTGAAGCTACTATAGCTAAAATCATTGAGATCCTGGTAATCAAAGAAAACCCCAAACAAATAAAAGCCAATATTAAATATTGATTTTTTTTGTTGTTTCTAAAATTTAATAACAACAGAAAAGATGTAGTCAATAATGTAGAACAGAGAACTCCATCAAAGGATTCCCTAGTATAAGTCCAAAAATAAGTGCTAATAGCTAGAGACAAGGTTGCTAGAAAGCTGGGTAAGATAGCTTGACCAAACTGAAACCGCAAGATACCGAAAAAAGCAGTGATTGTAAGCGCCGAATAAAATCCAGGTTGAAACGAACGTATAAATTCTTTCGTTATAGATATAGCTTTCACCGTAGTGAAAGGAGATAAAATTCTTTCTAAAATTACATTAAAAAAGGCAGTGGGTAGAAAAAATATTGTATTTCCAATTTCTTGGGAAGCATAGGTCCTCCCATTGGGCGCTATTGAAAAAATTCCCTCTTGTGGAGTATCAAAACCTAGTTCTCCTGTAGTAACAATATGCTCTGCAAGTTTGTAGTGAAAGGAGCCTTCTGCATAATCAAATCCGCAATTAGTAAGAGCAAAAAATGCCCAGAAAAAACAAAATATGCTTAAACAAATTTTAAAGCTTGAGTTTTTAATCATTTTGGCTCTTTTTATATTGAGGCAAGTTATTTTAAATTTTATCGGTAATAGTTTAACTTTTAACTGCTTGGCATTGTTCTCTTTTTGTACATAACGTAGCAATTGATTTGTTGAATTCCCAGATGAGGATAAAACTCCAATGTCTTAATGCATAACTTTTTTAATTATTTTTTAAAATTTTTTCTATTTTCCAAATCGATCTAGTAGGCATATTAAAGCCAGGTTTTAGTTCCACACGAGGATCGTAAACAAGCTTCATTGTATAGTTTGGCTGCTTATTAAGATTACTTCTAAATGTTTTATTAGGTTGAATGATAAATACATCACTAAAATTATCAGGAATTTGTGGGATGTCTTTTTGTTGAAACAGAAACTGAATTTGTACTTTTGGTTCTAGTAAACGGGCGATAGGCATTATATAGTTACCGTTTGTGCCAAATTTATCGGAAAATCGATAGAACAAAAGAGGTCGCTCAGCTTTGTTAATAATATGGCTAATCGAGTAAGTGTCGTAGTTATGAATTTTATTCCACCAAGCTACTGATTGAGAGCTGACTGCACAGGATAAAACCCCGCCCGAAAGTAGTAAAACTAAAGCAAACTGCCATACCTTCTGTTGCCAGATACTTGCAGCGATAGAGTTAATTTGAACGGCGAAACAATAAGCAACAGTTAGCTGAATTCCCAAGAGGCAAGGAATGAAATAGCGAGTCATAGCCGATCGTTGCCCTCCTGAAACTAAATCTGGTAGAGCGATCGCTAACGCTGTAACTCCAATAAGAGTCAAGATAAATAGCCAAGCCCGCTGAGAAGTTTTCTTACAGAGGAAATCAAGTGAATATCCCACCAAAATTACAAATGCGAGACTCAAATATAGTAGTGGTTCGCGCAGATTGAGAGGATACCGACAATATGAAGTCTCCAAACCAAAACACCAGCCTCGATCTAAATCGAAAAAAATCCGGCTGAGACTAATAAGCCAACTTTTAATTAAAGATGACAGGCTCGGATGCGAATAAGCCCATGAGGTCGCTTCCTGCAAGTTAGACCGATCCAGATAGGTAAGAATAACTAAAACCCACGGGATGAAAGCTAGAGCTCCCAACGCCGATGATATTAAATAGGCAATAAACGTTTTACTTAAGCGGAACCTTTCAATTACCGCTACATAGATGGCATGGGAAATTGCAACCAAGGCATGAAATAAATGAGAATATAAGCCTAACGATACAGTTGCTGCATAAATTCCCCAACTAAGTTTGGTCTTGACGCGCATTGCTCGCAACAGTGCCGCACTTGATAGCAAGATAGTCACTATCCATAGACTATACTGCCGCGCTTCCTGAGCGTAAAGAACATGGAAGGGTGAGATCGCTACCAATGCGATCGCTATCAATCCTACTAACGATGCGTCAAATAATTCTTTGGATAACCAATAAATGCAGGGAAAGGCTAGCAAGCTAATCAAAGCCGACAAACTTCTGATCGCTGCTACATCACTACCAAACCACTGCACCCAAAATCGAGCCATCAGGTAGTAGAGTGGTGTATGCTCAGGTCTTCCTGCTAAAACCTTAATTGTATCACCCAAGTTTTTTTCAGGATTGGGTCGCTGATACTTTAGCAAATCATCAACACTAACTATTTTTCCATTGCGAAAATCTCCATTGCGGAATTCTTGGATAAGCTCTAACTCGGTATAACCAGAAATTCTTAAGGAAGTGGAAGTCTCGTCAATCCAGTAAACTTTGCGATCGAGATTGACGAATCGGAAGAACACGCCTAATACTAACAAGCTGACAATTAAAAACTGCAAAGCAGTTAGAGTAAGCTTACTATCCTTTCTCAATTTGATTTCCATAATTTTTAGCATCTTATCGCTATAAATGATT
This sequence comes from Coleofasciculus sp. FACHB-1120, assembly GCF_014698845.1. Classification (NCBI taxonomy): domain Bacteria; kingdom Bacillati; phylum Cyanobacteriota; class Cyanophyceae; order Coleofasciculales; family Coleofasciculaceae; genus Coleofasciculus; species Coleofasciculus sp. FACHB-1120. Next base: position 254,801 of record NZ_JACJTV010000003.1, read on the forward strand.
TTCAGCTCGTTAGGTGAGAGAGGAAGATAAAATTTTTTAAGCCTATATCTGGACTGAGGAACTTATACAAGAGCGATAAAGCTAAATAGCTCAATGTGTGTTTTGGGTGTGAAAGTTGCCAAAATTAAACTGAAAGGATTTGCTGAAAAGCGATACTCTTTTAAAGATGGCACTAAGAAGCGAACTAAGTTATCGGTAACGAGTAGGAATTTTTTTTGAATATAACTTCACGGAACCTACATTGAGCAGCTTTTTTTTATAATGGTCTCACTTGTTTAGTTCGGGATTCTGAGAGCAGGATTGCTGCCAAGCGGGCTTATTTTCAACATTTTGAGGTTGACCGGGTGGCACGGTTCTCTCGGTCATAAAGTCAATTTCAAAGTTATCTAGTTGTTTTGAACCTTGGTGCCGAGCGTTCCAGTCGCGGCAGAGGTATTGCCCATAGTAGGGATAAAGCTTTTTGCCGATGGCGCGATTGAGATTTATGAAATAGGTGCGCCATTGCATATTTCGATAGAGGGTGTTTCGCATCTTTCGACTCGGCTTCTCCCAACTCACAGGATCGCCATTTCTCAGAACATCGACTTCAGTTCCATCTTGAAGCTTGCCTGGGATTACGTGCCAACCATCATCTCTGGGGGGAGCAGGGGCAAAAATGCTCCAAGATTGGTCTACCCTCAAAATGCGGCTAATCCAGTCAATCGAATTTAATGCTTTTCGATTAAATTTTTCCGGGGAAAAACTTCTGAAGTTCCAGATAGTGACATAAGCTAGCAAGAGTAACGTCACTATATTCATCGGTCGTGAAGAACGCACCTCAAGGGGACGGAACTTGAAGGGTTTGGTGAAGTTACCAGCAGCCCTACGGTTAGATGCAATTGTCTCGTAAAATTTCGTTCCTACAGACATTACGGGTCCCCATTTGAGAAGGGGAACCAGTGGTTTAAATATTGGGGATAAACTACAGACGTAGGCGATCGCTTCCCACTTAAAATGCCTGTTTCCTTGCCAATCCACGACTACCCAAGAATTTTTCGCTTGCATATCTGCAAAAATCGAGGGATCGTCCTGAGCTAAAAGCAGTGGCGTCTGTGCAGGCAATATCAAGAAAGTGCGAATCAGGTGGACAACCTTCTTGCAGAAGCCGCAGTCGGCATCGTAGTAAATCTGGAGTCCGGCTCTTTCTGGAGTATACAGCCGCTTAGATACCGAGTCCCACACTTCAGTTGGGATGAAAGCTAGCCAGCTGGCTGTACTGAGAAAAGGGAAAATCCCCAGCACAAACGACAAGCCAAACCCGATATGTAAGAGGATAAACGAGATGATTGCACAGCAGCGGAAAAAGCTGGTACGGAAGGGAACGAAGAGGAACAGGGGACCGATTGCTTCCAACGATAGGGCGCTAAAGGTGAGCAGGACTAAAAGTGCAGAAGGTAAACTAAGTAGGAATTGACCAAAGGGTGTAGCGTATTGGTCGAAACTCAAAGCGTAGTAAACCGCACTGCCATTAGGCCACCAAAGCGGACTCTTCGCTTTAAAAGCCGCCGAAAAGATGTAGATAAAGCATTGCTGTAGCGTCAGTGCTAGGGTGGCACCGGAGAGGATACGCTTGGGTAATTTTTGGGTGGATGTATTCAGGGCACTATCCATAGAGTAATAAGCACCCAAGGGCAAAAACATTGACCAGAAAAGCAGGGCGCGAAGTACATCATCCGCCGCAAAAATCAAAGCTGGGTTCCGGTTGTGGAGAGATACCATCAGTGCCCAAGTTGCGATCGCTGCCAACCGAGTTCGATATCCCACCAACAGCGCTAAAGCCACGAATCCAGCCAACAAAAACAGAATAACTTGAAACCAGGTTTGACCGCCCAGCGCATGAACTGACCAATACCAAGGTTTTAAGATAGTAGCTAGTAGCGATCGCGGCATCACCCCAGCATCGGTATAATGTGCTGTCAGATCCCCCGCCCGAATGATTAAATCGGCAAGCACAACCAGCGCCAAGCCAATCCGAAACAGGGCTAGCGATCGCAGGTCTAACCCAAACAGTTGCTCAAGCTTGGAAGTAAAGATGGCTTTAGATTTTTGCTGAGTAGAAGCCATAAAACGTTAGACCTTAGGGGAAAATTTTTTCATGGTTAATAGTAGTCACCGACTCGCTGTTTGTTAAATTTAATCCTTAGATCGCCGGGAGTGGTTCACCGCTAAATCACCGCTTTCTCGAACTCTTGAACCCCAGCCTGACTAACTGCCGCTGGATCGCCGCTAGCCACTTCCAGACTGTTAAGATAACCCGTCGAATCGCTTGGTGAATCCAATTTCTCACCACTTGGAGGCGGTGAGGCACGGTTGGCAACCGCTGGAGGTAAACGACTTGTCTGGTAATCGATGCCAAGCGCCCTTCTAAATTCAGACCAAAGCTAGAAACCGCAGCTGCACCCTTTCCTAACGTCACCATCTCTCCCAAGTGCAAGTAGCGGAAGCGCCGTAAGCGTTTGCCTGCAATCGCTGCCCAAATGTTGCGAGCAGCACAATCTGCCTGTTGAAAAGCGGCTTGAGCGGTTGCTGGCACCCGTGAGCCACGAGGATTGTAAATTTCCGCCAAATCCCCCAAAGCAAAAACTTCTGGATAGTCAACTAACTGTAAGGTAGGGCAAGAAATCAGTTGTCCTTGGTTATTATGCTGGCAATCAAGTTCGCGCACCCAATCGATCTGACGGGTTCCAGCCGTCCAAAATACTAAATCTACAGGCAAAGTTTTAATCTGACCCTCCCGAATCAGGGTAATTTGGTCAGGTTCAATGCAGTGGATGCTTGTTTCTAACTCTACACCCACACCACGAGTTGATAAAGCACGGTGAGCCGCAGCTTGAGTATGGGCGGAAAAGGTTTTTAAAATTTGATTGCCCCGGTCAATCAGCAGTACCTGCCCTCGTTTCTGTAGCCGGTCGGCGATTTTGCAAGCGAGTTCTACGCCATTAGGACCAGCGCCCGCGATCGCAATCCGAATGCTTTCCCGGTCGGACATCTCAAACTCGCGTAGCTGTTGTTTCAGAAGCTCTACATCCGCCAAACTGCGAAAGGTTTGGGCATAAGTACCAGCTCCGGGAACGCCTTCTAAGCGCGTCTCTCCCCCGACTGCCAAAACGAGGTAGTCGTAAGCAAGACCCTCACCGGATTCAAGCTTTACCTGGCGCGTTTGTAAATCAACCTCCTGAATTGTGTCTTGACAAAACCGAATATTAGTGTTCTTTAATAGCTTTTGATAAGAAGGAGCAATTTCCCACGCTTGCAATTCATCTGTCACCAGTTCGTATAGCAAGGGGGTAAACAGAAAGCGATCTTTCTGCTCAACTAGGGTAATTTCGCATTGACTTGATTTGAGTAAGGGAAAACGGCGCAGGTACAAAGCAGTGTAAAGACCGCCAAAGCCCCCACCGAGAATGCAAATCCGGGTGGGAGTGGCGCTCCCAGAGTTAGAAGGGGCAGAACTGACCCTTCTCTGATGCCTTGTACTGTCTAGCTTGCCGTCCATACCATTGACAGGGGTTTAGATAAATAAGCTTGATATCGAACGCAAATGGCTAAAGCGATTCACTATTGCGGCACTTTAGTTGGGGAGTTGGGTGTTGTCAGTTGCGAAGCGATCGCTGGTTTTAGCTGTTGAACCAGCTCCATTGCCCGGATGGTTCTGGCTTCCGGCTTCAAGTGATAGTGGGTATCGGCAAACAAGCTAGAGTCATCTTTCAAGTTCAACGAGTCTTTTTCGTAGAGCAAAGGAGCGATTTTGCTCAGTTCCTCAGCCGTCTTTTTAACGTTACGAATCGTCTTCTCGTCGCTGCTGTTCGCATATACCCACGGCAATGACAGCACTAAAGTCGCTCCCTTTGCCTCGACTTCTTTGCGGAATTTAGCGATCCGCTGAAGCGCGTGTTTGGATACGGGTTCTTGAAATGTCATCTGCCACCACTTCCCAGCGCGTTCTTTCGTCACTGTGGGGTCGCCACGTTCGTCAACCGGATCGGAGTAGTAGCCGGTCATTTTTCCATTTTCCATCACCTCCAAGCTTGACTTAGTAATTCCTCTTAGAGTGGGAACCCCTAGCATCATTGCGTCTAGAGCCAACTGCTTGGGAGGGATACCTCCTAAACCGGGCTGTCCAATTGCCATCCCAAATGAACCAGAGCGATCGCCCAACCCATCCTCATCCAACAGCAGTAGGTACTCTGGAATCAGAAGTACAATGTCGCCCCGGCGAACTTGGCTCAATACGCTCGGAAGGATGACATCTAGACCAATTGGGCCATCTAACCCCATGTTGAATACGGGAATGCCGAGTTCTTGCTCCATTAGCTTGGTATTCAACGTATAGTGCGCTCCAGAACCACCCGTTATCAGCAGGCGGTGGGGTGCTTCAATTTGGCTTGCCAGCGCCACCTTGCGTTCGTACATAGCACGCAGCCAGCTCAGTTCTCCGCCGTAGCGAACGTTATAAAGGTACCCAACAGACCAGGCTAAGCCAGCAACCGCTATCCAACTCGCAAGCTTTAGAGGTTTCCACATTAGAACTCGAAGTAAATAAATTTAGAGGGGGTATTTGCAGCTAGCAAGATGGTCAAACCCAACAGAACGCGAGTTACCCAAGGAGATAACAGCAAATCATATTCATTCGTCCGTTTCTGCCAAACAGCCAGGTGTTCCAGGAACAATTCCACCGTTGTGAGAAAGAGGATCAAAACTAAGACAGCTCCCTCATTCTGGCTAAAGGAACTCATTGCTTCCCCCAAATTGGAGAACGAGTACGCCCAAGGCGTCACCAGTGTTTGCAGCTTCTGTCCCAGTCGAGTCATATCTGACTCCATGAAGAACAGACAGCCAAGCATCACCGAACCAAATGTTAGCGCCCACGATAAGAACTGAGGCATGAATAGGCGTTCGCCAACGAATCGGTAAAAAGGGCGACCCGCATATCGCAAAACTAGCAGTAACAAGCCATGATAGGCACCCCAAATGATGAAATTCCAAGCGGCTCCGTGCCAAAAGCCTGAGAGCGTAAACGTGACGAACAGATAGAAGGCAGCCCACTGCTTCTTTGCGCCCATTAGGGGGAGGAAAACGTAGTCTCTAAACCAGGTACTCAGCGTCACGTGCCAGCGACGCCAAAATTCTTGGATGCTGGGTGAAGTGTAAGGGGCGATGAAGTTGAGTGTTAGCTGAACGCCTACAAATTTAGCTAAACCTAGTGCGATGAAACTATATCCAGCAAAATCAAAGTAAATCCTCAGAGTGAACAAGTAGATAGATAACCACACCAGCCAGACATTTCCTGTTTCTTGCAAGTTGATGTACGGCGACAAGTTATCTGCCAGTACCAACTTCATAAACAAGCCCAAAGACAGCCACTTGAGACCATCCTCAAAGTTTTCTGCGGAGAACTTAAAGCGGAATGATTCAATTTGAGGAAACAGATCAGCTCGACGCTCAATCGGACCAGCGACGACTTGCGGGAAGAAGGAAACAAAGTTGATGTAATCAACAACTCCAATTGGCTGCTTCTTTTTGCTTTTGAATGAATCCACGACAAAAGCAACCATCTGGAAGGTGTAGAACGAAATGCCTGGAGGAATTGCACCTGCGCCGGGAATGCCGCCTCTCTGCTGCCAACTCTCAGCAACCCCCCCTACAAATAGTCCCAGAACATCTTCCACAAAGAAGTTCACGTATTTGAAGTAGGCAAGGATGGCGACGTCGATCCCGATTACCACGGCTGCGATCGCTTGCGACTCCCAACCTCGACGGCGCAACATCAGCCGCACCATCAAGTAGTTCAAGATAATCTCAAAGGCGAAGATAATAAAGCTGGATCGCGACGCATTTACAAACAGCATCAGCGACAGCACCATCAACCCAATGCTATCAAAGTAATCTCGCCAAATGTTCAGGTACTTGCCGATATAGCGAACCGTGAAGAGGGGAACGCTGATTAAAAGAAGTACCCACCAGAAGGAGAAATCAGAGAAATTCAATTGACTGTTTCCTCCCTATTCTTTAGGGTTTAAAAGTTAGTATCTTATCGAGTTTTTAGCGATTGGTAATTAGTTATCAGGAATGGGTAATCGTTTATTGTCCAAAGTTGAAGATTTACAGTTTCCACAATAACGGACAAAATTTTTAACCAGTTACCGATTCCCAATTACCAACCCATTTATCTTTCTCTAGCTGCCGCTAATCCGGTTCCACAGACCGCCCCAACCAGAAGACTTGGAAGATGCCTCTACTTTTTCAGTTTTGTCGCTACCAGCATCCTTGACATTGCTAGACGCAACTGGAGAAACTGCCGCTGAGACATCAAACTCTTTAACCAAGTATTCAGCAGATTTTTCAATAGTCGGATAATCCCACAGCAGAGTAGAAGGAAGCTCGCATCCTAGCCAATCTTCTAAATCGCCAACCAAGGTGACAGCATCGATGGAATCTAGACCGTAGCGCGTCAAAGGTTCGCGAACATCAATGGTTTTTGCATTGAGTGAAAGTTGCTTAGAAAGCTTGGTAACTAGCCAAGTTTGAATCGCTTCAGCCGGGGAGTTTTCAACAATCATATTGTCGTCTTGTAAATGGTTTTTGCTTAAATCTTCACTAGGCTTGGAGCTGGAGTTCTGAAGCTGCATGGGTTTTCTCCTCTGGTGATTGGGCTTGGGCTAGTTGGAGGGGGACAATCGAAAACATCTTGTTTTCTCTGTCAAGCTTGAGAAGCTCTTGGGCAACATTTTCGATGTAAATGCTAGGAATGATACCTGATGAAGGACGAAAAGTCATCAGCAGTCTGTTAAGACAAATTGCCAACCATTCACCTTTAGCAAAAAAGCCACCTAAGATTTTTCGGTTGTAAACCCACATATGTACACAAGCTGCTGCTGCATGCAATGTGCAGTACTTTTTGGCTAGTTCAAATGACTCTGGAGACTGATCGTGCCCGTATTCAAAGCCTGAGCTTGCCAAGAATTCATCCTGGGCGTCGAGTTCTTCGAGAACAGTGCTTGTCAGTGTTATCAGCTTCTGCAACACTTCAGCATCGACACTAGCATCCGTCTTTAAACCATACAAGTGTTCTAGAGAGATTTCTAGACCTTGTAAAACGTCATCGCATCCCCGACTGAACAGCTCAAATTTCGCCCGTTCGCAGGGCGGCAGCGGTGCTTCTAGAGAAAATCTGGATTCTAGACGCGATCGCAATTTTTCATAAGTGGCAGCATTTCTTTTCGCCCGGTATTTCGCCATCTGACGAAGCTGTAAAATCAGCGCGTGCAAGTTGACAACCGTACTGCCATCAAACACGCTAATAATGGCATTATCTCGAACAACCTTTTGGAAAATCCCTTCATCGTGACCTTCGCGCAAATAAAAGCGTGCCCCTAGAATTACGGAAAGGTTTTGAACAACCTTTTCCACAGCCGTCGGCACAAAATATTTCACGAAGATAGATGAAACGCTAGATTGCTCCGGCGCGACATGAAAACTTCTTGCCCCCGCAATTGTGACACAATCGCAGACCAAAATATCTAAAAAAGCCTCTACTAAAGTAGTCCGAGGGTGGGGAATATCGAAAACTGTTTTGCCATACAGTTTCCGGCCTAGAGCAAATTTCAGCACCGTTCTAAGTGCTGTATCCGCAGAGCCTAAAGAAAAAGCTGCACACAACGTCCGGGTTAGGTGAAAGCCTTTCAGCCCCAATTCTAAACCCGCGCCTTCTTGCCCCAGACGCATTTCTTCAGGCACAAAGCAATTATCAAAACGGATTCCGCTCATGTCAGAACCGCGAATTCCCAAAGTCTTTATCTTAGGAAGATTGGAATAACCCGCTGGATCGATTTCACTTTTATCAACAACAAACAGAGACAAGCTACGTGCCCCGCCACTATCATCTGTTTTGGCAAGCACAACCGAGATTCCAGAAATGGTCGCTCGGTTAATTGGCCATTTTTCCCCATTCAGGAGATAACCACCAGGAACCTTAGTTGCCTGGACATCGCTGCCAACCAGGTCGCTGCCGTGTGCCCTTTCTGAATAAGCAAGACACATGGCACCATGCTTATCTTTAATAAACTTTGCCAGCTTTTGTTTCTGTTCGTGGGTGCCTGCCATCCAAACTAAACCAGACCAGAAAAGCGTACTAAAAGTTATCGATGTCGTGAGGTCACGTCTGGATAAAACTCTAACAAAAGCGACGAATTCCTCATAAGATTTCAGCTCTCCACCATATTCCACGGGGATGTGGTAGTGATGAAGATTCCAGTTATAAAGCCATTCAACGTCTTTTTCTGGAAATTCTTCGCGCTCATCTAACTCCATGACGCTTTTGAAGGACATCACGCTTTCCGGCTGTGTTGGATCGCCTAAATCCTTTTCGAGCGCTTCAGCGACCCAGTACTGTTTTAGTTGATGCATTGAATTCTCCGTGTAATCGGTAATCGGTAATCGGTAATCGCAATTAGCAATTCCCAATCGCTATTTAGGAGTTTGCACTTTCTGTAACAGGGATTCTACTTCTCCCTGGAGACTTTGAAACTTTGCCGTAGCTTGAGGATTTTCGCTCCAATCCGCGACGACATCCAGACTTCCTGCCAAGAAAGCGGCTCGGCAACCTTGACGCTGAATCTTGCCGCTAGAAGTTTTTAGGATACTCCCAGGCTTCACCAATACCACAGCATAAACCTGTAGCTCGTGCTGTTCCGATACCACCTGACGGATGGCTCCGATCACCTCATTGTTGTCTAGATTCTGGGTATGGCGCTCGACTTCCTGGACAATTACCAGTCGCTCCTCGCCGTTCACCATCACTGAAAACGCTGCACCATGTTCGGGTCGAAGCGCTGCATGACTTTCTTGCACCGTCCATTCAATATCTTGAGGATAGTGATTGGTGCCTCGGATGATAATTAAATCTTTGATGCGCCCCGTGATAAACAGCTCGCCATCTTTTAAAAATCCCAAATCGCCGGTACGTAGAAATGGTTCTTCATCTGTATCTGCGATGCGTGCCCGGAAGGTGCGTTCCGATTCTTCGGGTCGCTGCCAGTAGCCGTGAGCCACGCTAGGATCGGATACCCAAATCTCTCCGACTTCATCAGCAGCACATCGGGTGAATTTCTCAGGATGCACGATCGCTATCTTGGTGTCGCAAACTTTAGTTCCGCATCCGACAACTGTCCGCACAATATCTTGATTTTTGGAGGCTGGAACAACGCGATTTTTCTCTAATGCTGCCGGATCGAGATTGCACAAAACGGGCGTTGCGGTTTGTGCAGAGAAGGATACTAATAAAGTTGCCTCAGCCAATCCGTAGGCAGGACAAAAGGCATTCCACTGAAACCCAGATGGTGCAAAAGTTTCGTAAAAACTTTCCATGACTTGGGGGTTAATTGGCTCGGCGGCATTGCCTGCTGCACGCCAACTACTCAAGTCTAGGGTGGCGCGTTGTTCTGGTGTAACCCTCCGCACGCATTGATCGTAGGCAAAGTTAGGACCTTGGCTATGGGTCACTTTGTATCGCGAAATTGCCTGGAGCCAATGGAACGGACGTTTGATAAAGGCGAAGGGTGACATCACGTAGCAGGGGATGCCGTTGTAGAGGGGTTGGAGGAGTCCTTCGACCAGTCCGTAATCGTGGAAGTAAGGCATCCACGCCACAGTTACGCTGTCTGGAGTGTAGCCACAGGCTTTTTGGAGGTTCGCTGAGTGAAACATCACGTTGCCGTGGCTGAGCATTACACCTTTGGGAGTGGAGGTAGAGCCTGAGGTGTACTGGAGATACGCCAGCATATCGCTGGTTGCAGCGGGATCTTTCCAGGTCTCAGCCAGAGACAGGTCTACCTGCTCGGTGTCAATCCAGCGCATTGCCTGAAATTCTGGAATCTTCTCGTCGTACTCTTCAACTAGGGAAAGAATTCCAGAGGTAGTTAGCACCAATGAGGCTTGGGCATCTTTCGCGATCGCTTGCAGTCTAGGCAAAGTTCGCTTCAGTCGCCCCGCTTCCGGTGGGGGTACGGGAATAGCAATCGTTCCAGCGTATAAACAACCGCAAAAAGCGGCAATAACCTCTAGGCCTTGTGGATAAAGCAGTAGTGCCCGCTCTCCCCTTGCATTATGCTGTTGTAGCAAGGCAGCGATCGCTCTCGCTTGACGATCGAGCTGAGCATAAGTGAGCTGGGAACCTTCTTTCTTGCCATCAATCAGAAAAGTATAGGCTACCTTTTCCGGCTGCTGGAGTGCCCTCCACCGCAGCAGTTCAACTAGGGTAGAAAAATTTTGAGTTGTAGAAGAATTAATATCGCCAGGTGTAAGGGTGTTCATAAGTACTAATGGAAACCTGCTAGTTTTATTTGGAAGTGGTCGTGGCACCAGAAACTTGAATAACTAGGCTAACAACTACGATTCATTTTCTTTATTGTTTTTGCTCAGATTTTAAAAAAGCGTCTAACTTGAAAAACCCTGGAAGATACAGATAAAGGTCTTGCAGCGAAAATGCAGTGAAAATATCAATCTAACTTTAGGTAGTTTTCCAATTTTGGTCTGATGTCTATCTTTAAGCCTAGTAATTCTACGAATCTTCACCAAAAAAATATATTTGAATCCCTAGACTAAATACGTCAAATAACTTATCCTACATTGCTTTTCTTGAGATAACACCCGAAAAATCGATGAAGATTCTGTAAAGTTATTTCATTGTTAAACCAGATTAATCTGTCATCTAAATTACAAACCATAAAATCTTTACTGCACCAGCTGGTTTGTCGAAGACGGAACTACCAGCAAAGGGGTTTAACTTCGCTGCCATGCATGACAGCACGGAAGATGACAAAAGTGACAATCCCCTTTACTGGCAAGGACTTCTGAAGCCTAGACTGAAGTAACCTTCTAAAATCTAGATTCAGATAATTTTTTTGACTACGCTTTTGATTGGCAATCAGAAAATATATAAATTCTTTTATATAACTGTCAAGATATATAAAAGAATGTTCTAAATGTATATTTATTTACACAGAGCGGAACAAATATACTGAAAAAGCCAAAGGGGAAGGGATAGGTGACTTCTCAATAAATCTACCAACACAAAGCAAGTGAAGCGAACTATATGAGTCGAACCCGTGAAAAGGCTTAAGAGTTTTTGTCAGTTTCGTATAGATTCAATGATAATGGCACACTGAGGCAGGAGCTTTCCTTCAGTAATTCTCCGGACTCAAAATGGTCCAGGATTGGAGTTGGACAACCTCACCTCTTGCTCTTAGCGGTTGAAACAGCACAGCGACAGCAAGCACAAAAACGAAACCGGCTGCGAGCAGCTTACAGAACCCTTGACTTTCGGTTAATCTGCGGTTTTGTGACTGGGAATGCGATCGCCCTAAAATTCTCTTTGAGGGATTGGTTCCCTATGGGAGATAACGACAGGCTCAGATTGATGATAGATCGGATTGATGAGTGATATTGATTGTGTGTGGCGTCCTCCACCAACCGACTTAGTGCTATCGAGCAATGATGTCCATGTCTGGCGTGCTTCCCTCGACCAATCGGCATTTCACGTTCAGCATCTGCAACAAATCCTTTCTGAAGATGAGCAAATAAGAGCTGAGCGTTTCCACTTCGAGCGGGACAGGAAGCGTTTCATCATTGGGCGGGGTCTGCTCAGGACAATTCTGGGTTGCTACTTAGAAATCAATCCAGTCGAGGTGCAATTTTGCTATGGCTCCCGTGGCAAACCAGCATTGGCTGGAACGCACGCAGAAAGTAACCTTCGGTTTAATTTATCTCACTCTCAGGATATCTGCCTGTATGCAATAACACGCGATCGCCAGATCGGTGTCGATGTTGAATACATTCGTTCTGTTACTGAAGTTGAAGCGATCGCTAAACGGTTCTTTTCGGCGCGAGAAAATGCCGTTTTGCGTGCTTTGCCTGCAAATCAGAAGCAGCAGGCATTTTTAAACGCTTGGACTCGCAAAGAAGCTTATCTAAAAGCAATTGGAGAAGGGCTAGCTCGACCTCTAGATCAAATTGAAGTAACGCTGGCTCCAGAGGAACCAGCGATGCTGCTGAGCATTGAAGGCGATCGCTTTCAATGCGATCGCTGGTCACTCCAAGAACTGACACCGGAACTCGACTACATAGCCGCTCTGGCTGTGGAAGGAAGTGGCACTTGCACCCGCTGCTGGCAATGGGTGGATAAAAACGGCTAAATACTGAGGGTAGGTAGTCGGTGAAAATTCTCACCGCCTCCCCCTGCTTCGCTTTCTAATCTGGTGAAAGTCCCTTTGATGCTAACCATTCTTGATTAAACAGCCGCGACTGATAACGAGCGCCGCTATCGCAGAGGATAGTCACAATCGTATGACCTGGCCCCATCTGCTTGGCGAGTTCTACGGCTGCTCCTACATTGATTCCTGTGGAGCCACCCATAAACAGTCCTTCCTCTCTCAGCAGCCTGTAGACAACCCGTACAGCTTCGGTGTCATCAATTTGGATAGCATCGTCTATGGGTACGCCTTCCATGTTGGCGGTGACGCGGCTATTGCCAATCCCTTCTGTGATTGAGTTGCCCTCACTCTTCGTTTCACCTGTCTTGATATAACTGTAGAGGGCGCTGCCCATCGGGTCTGCTAAGACGGTTTTAACCGCAGGATTTTTTTCTTTCAGGTACATCGCTACACCCGCTAAAGTGCCGCCAGTCCCCGTGGCTGTAACCCAAGCATCAACCTTCCCATCCGTTTGTTCCCAGATTTCTTTTCCGGTAGTTTCGTAGTGAGCTTGTCGATTCGCTAAATTATCAAATTGATTCGCCCAAATTGCGTTTTCCATCTCAGACGCAATTTTGCCGGAGAGCCTCACATAATTGTTGGGGTTGCTGTAAGGTACGGCTGGAACCGGACGGACTTCTGCGCCAAGTGTCCTCAAAGCATCCATCTTTTCCTGAGACTGGGTATCGGGGATGATAATCAGGCATTTGTAGCCCTTAGCGTTGCAAATATGAGCTAAACCGATGCCAGTGTTACCAGCGGTTCCCTCAACGACTGTACCGCCAGGTTTGAGCAAACCTTTTTTTTCGGCGTCTTCAATCATATAAAGTGCTGCTCGGTCTTTCACAGAACCGCCTGGATTGAGAAATTCTGCTTTTCCCAGAATTTCGCAACCTGTTTCATCGCTGAAGTTGTTTAAGCGGATGAGCGGCGTGTTGCCAACTGTCTCTACAAAACCCTTTTTGATATCCATTCTGAAATTACCTAAGTTCTTCCCTATAAAAATTTTGGCGTATCCCGGTAGTCCGACTCGACTTTTACCAAACTTTAGCCATGTTGAGGAAAAATCCAGGTAAAACGCGATCACCACTCACTCTGTCGGGATTATCTAGACATTGCACTTCTCGATCGGGACGATAGATATAAACTTGGCGGTTTTTCCGGTCAATCAGCCAACCTAGCTGGAATCCTGCCTCGCTCATGTATTCGAGCATTTTTTCTTGCAAAGGCTTTAAGTTGTCCGAAGCTGACCTCAGTTCAATCACAAAATCCGGGCAAATGGGGGCAAATTTTTGCTGTTGTTCTGGGGATAAAGCATTCCATCGTTCCAGTTTTATCCATGAAGCATCAGGCGACCTTTCTGCACCCGTTGATAAAGTAAATCCTGTGCTGGAAGAAAAAGTTATCCCGGTACCGTCTTGTTCTGACCATAACCATAGCTGCCCGAATATGTTACCTTCCCGGTTTCCTGTCTCTGAACCAGTCGGGGGCATAATTGATATTTCTCCAGTTTTATTCCGTTCAATGCGTAAGTCATGGTTAATCTGACAGAACTCAAAAAACTGCTCGTCTGTCATTGGCATTGATGGCGGAATTCTCAAAACTAGAGGAGAAGAAAACATTCTGGACTTCCTCGATTTAGCTAGAGTGGGCAAAGCCTACTCCAAAATTTTACTGTTGGCTCACTCAAACCAATGAAAATAGCCCGACGGACGATTAGCTATTAGATCCATCAGGCTATTGTTAATTATCTAGTCAGCAATCTAGTAAGCGATCGCCCACTTACCCCCACTGATCCACCCAAAACTATTTGTCCGGTTGGGGAGTCATCCGCAGGTAAGGCTTGATTTCCGTGTAGCCTTTAGGGAATTTCTCTTTTAACACTTCCGGATCTTTCAGGGAAGGAACGATTACACAATCGTCTCCCTCTTTCCAGTTAACTGGAGTGGCCACGCTGTAGTGATCCGTTAGTTGCAGCGAATCGATTACCCGCAGCAATTCATCGAAGTTACGTCCGGTGCTGGGGGGGTAGGTGAAGGTGAGACGCAGTTTCTTCTGCGGATCGATGACGAAGACCGATCTTACCGTTACGGTGTTGGCGGCGTTGGGGTGGATCATGTCGTAAAGGTCAGAGACTTTCTTATCCGGATCTGCCAGAATTGGGTAGTTAAGACCAACACTCTGAGTTTCTTCGATATCCCCTACCCAGCCTTTGTGGGAGTCAACATCATCGACGCTGAGAGCGATCGCCTTCACGTTGCGCTTGTCAAATTCTGGCTTGAGGCGGGCGACTTCGCCAAGTTCTGTGGTGCAAACGGGCGTGAAGTCGGCGGGGTGAGAAAATAGCACTACCCAGCTATCGCCAGCCCACTCATAAAAGTTGATGGTGCCGTCTGTCGAATCTTGAGTGAAGTCAGGTACTTGGTCGCCTAATCTAAGAACCATATCGAATTTCCTGTGAACTACCTTGAGGAACGATCTTCTATCTTGCCACAAAACCCCAGTTTCCCGGTCGGAGTTTAGCTCTTTATTAAGATTTGGGCAAAATACCTAATTCCCAATTGTTCCAGAGTCGAAGTGGAGTGGGTGCCGAGAGGTAATAAGATGAGAGGATAGAAAACAAAAATTAAACTAATAGTTGAGGACATGGTACCCTCAATCATGCTGTGTCAGGAGGATTTAAGTTTATGAAACGATTGGTTCGTCTGCTGACAGTTTTGGCTATGTTAGTGAGCTGCTTCGGATGGATGGGACTGCCTAAAAGCGCTATTGCAGCCGATTTGATGGGTGTAGCACTGCACTCTTCATCAGTGTTGGCAGCAGTCGAGGCACCCCTCCGGAACCGGGCGGACGATAAGCTAGCCACTGAGTTTGGGAAAAAGATTGACTTGAACAATACCAACGTGAGAGCGTTTCGGCAATATCCAGGGCTGTACCCCACTCTGGCTAGCAAAGTTGTCGATCATGCACCTTACAAGAAGGTAGAAGATGTCCTGCAAATTCCAGGGCTGAGTGAGAGCCAAAAAGAACGGCTCCAAGCTAATCTGGATAATTTCACAGTGACGGAAATAGAATCAAGCTTCGTGGAAGGTGGCGATCGCTATAACAACGGCTACTACTAAAGTGCTGATAAGGTGCTAAGTGCTATAGCCCTGTAAGCATAAACTTAGCGATTTGCTAATCGTGCTGAGTCGTGACTATCCAGGAAAAGATTCCGTAAGTCGGGTGAGCTAAATAAACTCATCTCAAACTCGGAATCTAGGTCACAAAAAGAACATTCGCCCCTCACGACTCGATTTTCATCACCCACTCCTCAATGGAGTGGGTTATTTATTATGAGTAAAAGTATTAAGGAACGTATCGTTGAACTCTATAAGCTCAGAATCTTTATCTCAGCAGGAAATACCCATCCAGTTTGATGTCTTGGTAGTAGGCGCTGGTGCAGCAGGACTTTATGCGGCGCTTTGTCTGCCAGACTCATATCAAGTTGGTTTAATTACAAAGGATTCTCTGCCCCTTTCTGCCAGCGACTGGGCACAAGGCGGCATCGCAGCAGCCATTGACCCGGCAGACTCATCTTCGCTGCACGTTGAGGACACAATGCGGGCAGGCGCGGGTTTGTGTGACCAAAAAGCCGTACAGTTTCTTGTAGAGGAGGCAGCCTCGTGCATTGATTCGCTAGTGGATATGGGCGTCGCCTTTGACCGCAAAGGAACGCATCTCGCTTTGACCTTAGAGGCGGCTCATTCTCGTCCCCGCGTGCTTCATGCTGCCGATACAACGGGTCGAGCAATGGTGAGTACTTTAACTGAACAAGTGCTGCGCCGCCAGAATATCCAAGTGATCTCCAAAGCATTTGCGCTAAGTCTGTGGCTGAATCCTGAAACTGGTGAGTGTCAGGGAATTTGCCTGGTTTACCAAAATCATATTAGCTGGGTAAGAGCGGGTGCGGTGGTGCTGGCGACAGGCGGCGGAGGTCAAGTATTTGCTCAAACGACAAATCCATCGGTAAGTACGGGAGATGGGGTAGCGATCGCGTGGCGTGCTGGGGCTATCCTGCGAGACTTAGAATTTGTCCAATTTCACCCTACAGCCCTCACCAAGCCGGGTGCGCCTCGTTTTTTGATTAGCGAAGCAGTCCGGGGGGAAGGCGCTCATCTGGTCGATTCTCAAGGGCGACGATTTGCCTTTGATTACCATCCAGCCGGTGAACTTGCACCGAGAGATGTCGTCAGTCGAGCGATTTTCAGTCACTTACAGAAAATCGCCGCCGATCCTGCCACAGGTCATGTTTTCTTGGATTTCCGCCCGATTCCAGAAGAAAAGATTCGCCACCGTTTCCCTAATATTATCCAGGTGTGTCAGCGGTGGGGAATTGATCTGTTTCACGAACCCGTTCCAGTTGCGCCAGCGGCTCATTACTGGATGGGAGGCGTCGCCAGCGATCTGATGAATCGCACCTCGATTCCCGGTTTATATGCAATTGGGGAAACAGCCAGTACTGGCGTTCACGGTGCCAATCGTCTTGCCAGTAATTCGCTGCTGGAATGTTTGGTGTTTGGTGCCCAGCTAGCTCATTTAGAAAACAGCCAAAAAGAAGAAGGAAAGACTCGAAAGTATAAAGCAGGAAAGCTGAAGGATGAAAAAACAAAGGAAAAATCGGACACTGAGAGAATGGGAGATATTTCCCCTTTAACTCGCTCTCAGCCCTCATCCTTCATCTGTCATCCTAGTGAAGGAGACAAAATTGAAGCTTTACGGCAAGAGTTACCGCGCTTAGTATGGCAAAGTGCTGGAATTTGTCGATCGCAAGAGGTTTTAGAGAATGCGATCGCTCAAATCGAAGTCTGGCAAAAAGAATTTGCTGCTTTATCTCTGAGTCAGTATCTGATGAATTTAATTCCTGGTCAGAGTGCTAGTCTCGATTTACCCGATGCCGACCAGCAACTGCGAACTTGGGGAGAAACTCACAACTTACTAGATGTAGCGTATCTAATTCTCAAAAGTGCTGCTTTTCGCACAGAAAGCCGAGGGGGACACTACCGAACTGACTTCCCTCAAACCTCGCAACACTGGCAAGTTCACACCTTAGTTCAACACCAGCATTGGTGGAAATCTCCACCACTACAAAACTAGGCAGTTCCCAGAAAGAACAAACTTCTTTCTCCTGACTTTTACCTAATTCAGCGCGTTCCTGCACCTGCTCCATCATTAGGAGGGGGACCGTTATCTTTCGGTTCAAATGCTTTCGTTGCCCTACCAGACTTTAGTGAATTTTGGGTCTTCTCAGCACTCCAAAAGCTATCTGACGGGCTGTTGTTGGCAAGATTGGGGTTGATTTTGGCAGACACCACCTGGGGGCTGAACAGTTGCAACCCAATCAGTAAAGTTGCTATTCCTGCGAGTCGAAAGTAATTACTCATAACACCCGTTACAGTTCCTAGACTTTTGGGAGTGCCACTTTTGGGAGTGCCAGTATTATCAGTATATCCACTGAAAACCTCGGTAGCCAGTACCTTCATTAAATCTTTTTCTTTGCATTTTCTTAATGAAATCTTGAGCTTTCACAAAGATTTTGTAAAGTTTTAATTTGCAGAAGGTAAGGGAAGCAAGGGTTTGGCAGTTGTTTCAGCAATTTTCTGAAAATAGCAGGCGCTTCTGTGTAGTGGTCCACTAAACGTTTATTTTTAGGTTTAGTGTTCAGTATTTTCAACGATAGGCCTAGCAATAAATCCGGAAGATTCTCATAAACTTAATATTTCGTATCTTGGTCATCTCGACAACGAAATCTTTGGCTCAAAAATCATTGAGCCTCTTGCTTTGGTATTAATTGCTAAAAATTTAAAGTTCGCTGTCAAGACATAATAGTCCTAAGATATCTGGCTTTATATAGCACTTTCGCAGAGAGCCCCTTTACATCCCCGCGAAGAGAGCGCATCCGCGTTGCTATGCGATCACTAACGCTAGAAAAAAGTGGGGCTTTTCCGTATGCTCTTCTTAAGGGGTTAGGAGCATCTAGGTTTCAAGCTTTCAGTGCGTAAGTCCTGTTAGAAAAAAATCACTTATCGTAGCCTTGCCAATCTCCATGAATAATTTAATCTTATTTATCGTATAATTAATGATCATTAATGTATTATTGAATTTTCTTTTTAAAGGGTTTTAAGCATCCTTATTGATTCATCTTCGGTTAATAGGAATTAAGTTAAGGACTAAGGAATCATTACACTTTTTATTAACAACAGCAATTAAAGTATAGCTCAGCAAAAAACAGTATCAAAAGAACTCAAATCGATTCCGACCTTGCTCTTTAGCACGATACATAGCAGAGTCAGCATTTTTAATTAAGGTATCCACAGTATTTCCATTGAGAGGGTAAATACTAATACCAATACTGACAGTTAAAAAGATAGTCTGTCCGTTGAGGATGAACGCCTGAGATAGAGTTGATAAAGTCTTTTCTGCGACTCTGGCAGCATCTTGCACTCTACTAATGGCAGGTAAAATTACTGTAAATTCGTCACCACCCAAACGTGATACGGTATCGCTGCCCCGCAAGCAACCCGTGAGCCGTTGAGCAACCATTCGCAACAATAGGTCGCCCATGTCATGTCCGAGCGTATCATTAACCTGCTTAAAGCCATCCAGGTCAAGAAACAAAAGAGCAAACACCTGGTTATTACTACTACTCCATTCTAGAGATTGAATCATGCGTTCATAGAATTGTTTGCGGTTAGGTAGACCAGTTAGCGGATCGTGATAAGCCAGATGCCGCATCTGATCCTCTGAAAGCTTTAATTCAGCGTTAGAACGGATTAACTCTGCCGCCGTTTGCTTCAGTTCTTCTTCTATCCGCTTGCGTTCAGTGATGTCTCGGATGACGCCAACTAAAAAGATATTACCAGCAGCATCTTTGTGGAGCGATCGCTTGGTAGCAATTAAGTAAGTCGTGCCCAAGATATCCGTAAATTCTTCTTCATTTTCTTGCTCTTCACCCCCTTGAAATACTTGCTCATTGTGCTGCCAAAAAACCTCAGCCTCATGTTTAGGAAAAAAATCATAAGGAGACTTTTTAAGTAAGGTTTCTAAAGGATAGCCAATAAACTTACAATATGCCTGGTTTAAAATAATCCAACGATGTTCTTTATCTTTAACAAAAATTGGGTCGGGGATAGTATTAATTACCTTCTGCAAAAACTCTTTAGATCGCTTTAACTCCTCCTCCAAATAAGCTAGATGAGTCACAATTGCGATCGCAGATCCCCCAAGCCCCAGAAGTGGAGGGATCAGTGGTATCCACCAACCGAAGAGAAAGGCGAGGTAAGAAATACCCAGCAACCCAGCCCCAGCCAATAGAATACTTAGACCAGACTTCCTGGAGAGACGCGATTGCCAGCTAATACAAGCACCTATCCACGACCAAACCAGAATCCATAAGGATTCCGCTAGATCGGGCCAAGTATTGATCAAGGGGCGTCCGTCTAGGGCGGCGCTCAGGATCGCACTGGTAAAATTGGCTTGGAGTTCAACACCTGAAATCCTTTGTGCGCTTTGGTTGAGCCTGCTGCTGTAAGGGGTGTAGAAAAAATCCTGGAGGCTAAGTGCGGTTGAACCAATCAAAACAATGCGATCGCGCAGAAGGCTGGGTTGTACGCGGTTTGCCAGAATATCTACCATTGAAACAATCTGAAAGCTATTGGGCTGCTTAAAGTTGGCTAATATTTGATAACCTGTAGCATTCGCCTTCACATAAGCCCCATCATTTGACCTGAAGGTTGGAAAGACGCCCTTTCCTAGTTGTAGATAATCGGGGTTTACCCGCGACGGACGAGGAGTAATTCCTTTTTCCTTCAAATAAATTAACGCCAACTGGAGCGCAAAACTTGTATATAGCTTGTTATTTACGTGTGCATATAAAAAGCTACGGCGCACTTTCCCATCAGCATCAATGAGTACATTATTAAAACCAACTTGCTTGAGAAGGTTTAATACTGGGGATGGTGCGACGCCCAAGCTTTTTTCAGGTTTCAGTAGTTCAATCCCGATTAAGTTAGGGATAGTTTGACCAGCTTTGATGAATTCTTCATGACCGGGTGGGACAGGGAGATCGCGATAAATATCTAAACCAATCGCCCGTGGCTCAAAGGCATTTAATTTTTGCAACAGAGTTGCCATGACGCCGTCAGGAATGGGCCATTGTCCTACCTGCTTTAAGTCTTTTTCATTAATTTCGACAATTACCAGGCGCTGGTCTATGGGTTCTGGAGGACGCAAACGAAACAACTGGTCTAAGGCTGCCAACTCCCAGGGCTGAAACAGCCCAGCCATCCGCAAGATAATGATGCAGCTGGCAACAGCCGACGAAGCGATCGGGATCCGGCGATCTTGTTGAAGCCGTTGCTTCAATCTTGCCCATATACTTTTTTTTAGCATCGACCTGGTTGCAGGATTATGCAAACAATTTTGCTGTGTACACCCTCGTGATACAACTTCCCTAAATAGGTGTGGATGGCTCGGAAAAAACTTTAACTCTTTTCAATTAGGAGACTTTTTCAGGCTCAGGATAGTGCAACATAACTAGCTCGTGAAAAGATCCCTCACCATGCCAAGATTTTGCCGTTAAAGTATTCGGGCTTCATTTTAGCAAATGTCGAAAATGCCAAATACTTCTACGGCAAATATCTTTTCCAGTTCGGGTGACATCCCTATTTCCTAGGTCAGCCAAATTTAAAGCCCTGGCAAGGAGTTCTGAAAGTTGCGCGGACCTGTGTAGCTCGATAAATCAGCCAGCTTTTCTAAAGATTTCACACCAGGCTCGACCAATTTACCGTTGACTTCCCAGCTAGGGTAGCTTTGAATCCCTGCTTTTTGGCAGATTTCTGCCTGCTGCTGTGGTGCTTTGGGATCGGCACACTCAATATAATTGATTTGGCTGAATGCCTCTTTCCCGAACAATTGTTTTTGATCGTGGCAGTGAGAACACCAGAAAGCCCCGTACATCTTTGCTCCTACCGCTTCAAGATGTTTCGCTAAAGCAACTTCTGCGGAGCTAGAGACGGTGGTAATGGGAAATGTTTGCGATCCGGCGGAGCCATCCCCTGAAGCGACGGGTGACTTCACAGTGGCATAGACGCCCAGAGTACTAACCAGGGCTACCATTCCTACGATGATGCCGGTAAAAAATAGTTGTCCCCAGTCTTCCCAAGCGCGACCGATCAAGGTCAATACTAACAAGCTAAGGGAGAAGAAAGCGGAGGCAAGACAGTAGAGACAAGCAGCTTTGATTTCAAATGCCAGCAAATACATCAAGTAGCCGCTGAAGACCGTCATGGCGGTGCCACCGGCAAACAATAACAGCCATGTCCAGTGGTCTAGTTGAGAATGCAGGTCTTTATTTTCAACTGGGTTGACTGCCATTGGAGCGAGGGCAAAAGCGACCATGCTGAGATAAGCCAGTAAGCCAAACAAAGTTAAGGGAAAACCAAAGATACTGGCGTAGGGGCTGGAGAGGACTTGATCGCACCCGCTGGTGGGACAGGCAGCAGAGCCTCCGGTTAGCTTGACTACGGTTAGATAGCCTGTCACTAAGGCACCTAAAATAGCGATCGCCGCAATCAGTAGACGGGACCAGCGATGAATCCAAGGAGTAGAACGTCGGCGGCTCATGTCAAAACTGAGGTAGGAGGACTGAGAAGAGTGAATTGAAAACTGAGGAGTGAAACTTTAGCAGGCGAGAGGGCTTAGTCAAGAATTTTGAGATGTTAGTTTTCTGGAGTTAATTAAAAAACCAACAACTAAAAACTAACAACTAACAACTACAACTAACAACTAATAAGTGACCGAGGACACTGGCTTGGGTTCCGCTTTGCCTGCAAAGCTGCGTCGGGTTGCCTCCACAAATTGGCTGACCCGAATCGGATCGATGGGCTGCTCGATCCGCCCGTGGCGCTTTAGAGAGCTGGAAACAATCACGCCATCTGCGGCTTGCATCAGCGTAGAAATATTTTCCCAGTTGGCACCACTGCCGATAAATACGGGCGTCCCATTGGCAGCGGCGGTGGCTAGTTCCAAGTCTTCTTGAGTCGGAGGGCTACCCGTCGCCCAGCCACTTAAAATGACGCCATCTGCCAAACCCCGCTCAATCGTCTCTTGCACTGCTGTGGTTAGATTTGGGGTACCTAAGGGGCGACCGTGCTTGACTAAGACATCTGCCAAAATTTTTACATTGCTGCCCAATTCTCGACGGTAACGGAGCAATTGATTCGCCTCTCCCTCAATCAGCCCTTGGTCAGTTGCCATGACGCCAGTGAGGACGTTAACGCGGATAAACTGAGCGTGGACGCAGGATGCAATTGCGATCGCGCTATGAGCATCATTGCGTAATACATTAATGCCCACAGGTAACGTCACCAAATTCATCAGCCGCTGGACAATGAGTGTCATCGCACTAACGACCGCTGGATCTACCTGGTTTTTGGTAAAAGGGGCATCGAAGAAATTTTCCACAATAAGGCCGTTCACACCGCCCGCTGACAGCGCTGTTGCTTCCTGTTCAGCTCGATCGATTACCGCTTTCAAGCTACCTCCCCAGCGGGGAGATGTCGGCAGCGGCAGAAGATGAACCACGCCAATGATGGGATTCGGTGTCTTGAAGATTTGATTTAAGTCCACTTGTCTACCTGAAAACACCGGCGCATTCTTGCAACACCTGTTGGTTATTCTCCTTCAAGCGGCAAAAATAGCAGTGAAATGAATCGCATCTCGGATGATGCCATTCTAGAATTTTATCTAGAATGGAGACAGGGGAAGATACCACTATCCAGTTCCCGATTCTGGTTGGTGAGTGGAAGATAGATTCTTCAACGACTCACCTCCATCTCCATACTCAATCCCCCCAGTTTGACAACCAACGTCCAACTGGGTAGTAAACTGCTGTGCCTAGAATAGGGTATAATATTTTGGCTTCAGCTTTCCCCAGATTTTCTTTAGCTGTATTTAAACCGCATGGGCAATAAGCCAACAATTGCAATTTCTCACTTGGGCTGCGAAAAAAACCGTATTGATACCGAACATATGTTGGGTCTATTGGTACAAGCTGGGTACCAGGTAGACAGTAATGAAGAATTAGCAGAATATGTTATAGTTAATACATGTAGTTTTATTGAGGCGGCAAGGGCAGAATCTGTCCGCACCTTAGTAGAACTGGCGGAAGCGAATAAAAAGATTGTAATCACAGGCTGCATGGCGCAGCACTTCCAGGAGCAGCTGCTGGATGAATTACCAGAAGCGGTTGCCGTGGTGGGCACCGGCGATTATCACCAAATCGTCGATGTGGTTCAACGAGTGGAAGGCGGTGAACGGGTCACGCAAGTTTCAGAGCTGCCGACCTACATAGCCGATGAAACAACGCCTCGCTACCGCACGACATCGGAAGGTGTCGCGTACCTGCGGGTAGCGGAAGGATGTGATTACCGCTGTGCGTTCTGCATTATTCCTCATCTCCGGGGAAATCAGCGATCGCGCTCCATTGAATCCATCGTCGCCGAAGCCCACCAGCTAGCCTCCGAAGGAGTCCAAGAGTTAATTCTCATCTCCCAGATCACCACCAACTACGGTCTGGATATTTACGGGAAGCCGAAACTAGCGGAACTTCTAAGGGAATTGGGAAAGGTAAATATTCCGTGGATTCGGATGCACTATGCCTATCCCACTGGCTTAACCCCAGCCGTGATCGAAGCAATTCAGGAGACTCCTAACGTATTGCCTTACTTGGATTTGCCGTTACAGCACTCCCATCCGGAAATTCTCCGCGCCATGAACCGACCTTGGCAGGGACAGGTCAACGATCAAATTATTGAGCGGATTAAGGCAGACCTGCCTGATGCTGTGTTAAGAACCACGTTCATTGTCGGATTCCCTGGCGAAACGGAAGAGCATTTTGCACACTTGCTACAGTTCGTCCAACGCCATGAATTTGACCATGTAGGTGTGTTTACTTTTTCCCCAGAAGAAGGTACCCCTGCCTTCACCTTGCCCAATCAACTGCCCCAAGAAGTCATGGATATCCGTAGGGATGCCCTGATGGAGGTTCAGCAGCCAATTTCATTGAGAAAAAATCAAGCTTGTGTCGGCAAGATTGTTGATGTCTTGATTGAGCAAGAACATCCAGAGACGGGGGAATTAATCGGTCGCTCTGCCCGATTTTCTCCGGAGGTAGACGGATTAGTCTACGTCCAAGGCGACGTTCCATTGGGTTCTATAGCATCAGTGGAAATCACAAGCACTGACATCTACGACCTCTATGGTCATGTCGCCAAGCCCGAAGCATGAAGAATAACAACTCAAGAATGAAGGCTGAAGAACCAAGGCAAGTATTATTTCATACTTCATACTTCATACTTAAAAACTTCATACTTCGCCATTTACAATTCGCGAACACTAACAACTAACAAGAAATTATGACCCTTTCGTTCACAAGCCTAGGCCTTTCAGAAGCTCGCATTCAGCAACTAGAAAAACTAGGCTTTACTGCACCCACACAAATTCAATCCCAAGCCATTCCTCATCTGTTGGCTGGTCGGGATGTAGTGGGACAATCCCAAACCGGAACCGGCAAAACAGCGGCTTTTTCGCTGCCGATTTTGGAACGGATCGATGTCAAAAATCCCGCAGTCCAATCCCTGATTTTGACACCTACGCGGGAACTAGCTCAGCAAGTGGCTCTGGCAATCCGTAGCTTTAGCAGCGATCGCCGGTTGGGCGTGCTGACAGTGTATGGCGGTCAAGCCATTGACCGCCAAATCCAGCGCCTCAGACAAGGCGTTCAGATTGTCGTTGGAACCCCAGGACGGGTGATTGATTTGCTCAATCGAGGGGATCTCAAGCTTGAGCAGGTCAACTGGCTGGTGCTGGACGAAGCCGACGAAATGTTGAGCATGGGCTTTATTGACGATGTGGAAACCATCCTCAAGCAAGTTCCTGCCGAACGTCAGACGGCATTTTTCTCGGCGACAATGCCGCCGACGATTCAAAAATTGATTGCAAAGTTCTTGCGATCGCCGATGAACGTCTCCGTGGAGCAGCCCAAAGCCGCTCCCTCCCGGATTAACCAAGCGGTGTACATGGTGCCCCGTGGCTGGTCAAAATCTCGCGCCTTGCTGCCCATCCTAGAACTGGAAGATCCCGAATCTGCCTTAATCTTCGTGCGGACACGCAAGACAGCCGCTGAACTGACCAACCAACTGCAAGCTGCCGGTCACAGTGTAGACGAGTACCACGGCGACCTCAATCAACAAGCCCGGGAACGGCTGCTGATGCGGTTCCGCCAACACCAAGTACGCTGGGTAGTTGCTACCGATATTGCGGCGCGGGGTTTAGACGTTGACCACCTGAGCCATGTGATCAACTACGATCTGCCAGATAGCGTGGAAAGCTACATCCACCGGATCGGTCGCACGGGTCGCGCTGGTAACGCAGGAACAGCCATTTCCCTGATTCACCCAATGGATCGCCGAAAGTTGGTGCTAATTGAGCGCAAAGTTCGACAAACCTTGAAAATTGTCCAAATCCCCACACGGGCGGAAATTGAAGGGCGACGTCTGGAAAAACTGCAAGCTCAAGTACGCGAAGTATTGAGTGGGGAGCGCATGGCTTCGTTCTTGCCCGTTGTGGCACAACTGAGCGAAGAATACGACGCCCACGCGATCGCAGCAGCAGCACTGCAAATGGTGTACGACCAAACTCGTCCCTCTTGGATGTCCAGCGAACAAGAGGCACAAATGGACGACCGAGGAATGTCTAGCAAGCCGAAGCTGATCAAGCGTCCCAAACCAGAAGCGAAAACCGAGAACACAGAAGTCAGAAGGCAGAAGCCCGAAGAAATTCGCAATTAAGTAGCTTAGGTAAGGAAAATTTCTCTTAGCTTCTGTTTAAGGAGAGACAATAAGTGACAGGGGTGAACTTCTCCCCTTCTCCCCTCTCCGTCTGTTTGAAAAGGGTGGGTTTAGTTCAAGGGTCAGTTTCTATAAAACCGACTCTGGATGGAACCCACTCCGACAATCCCTTTCCCCTCTCTGACTCCTGTGGCTTTAACTGTATCTGCTGCGAATTCCCCTGCCCTAAACAACCCTGTTGGACGGCAGTCCTGGCCTGGACTGATTGAGGCATACCGGCAATATCTGCCAGTAACGGACACAACGCCGGTCGTGACACTGCTTGAAGGCAATACCCCCCTGATCCCGGTTCCTGCGATCGCTCAGATTGTGGGAAAACAGGTGCGCGTTTTGGTGAAGTATGATGGTCTCAATCCTACTGGTAGCTTCAAAGACCGGGGGATGACGATGGCAATTTCTAAGGCAAAGGAAGCGGGTGCCAAAGCTGTCATTTGTGCCAGTACCGGCAATACTTCAGCGGCTGCTGCTGCTTATGCCCGTCGGGGCGGTATGCGGGCGTTTGTACTGATTCCCGATGGCTACGTGGCGCTAGGCAAGCTAGCCCAGGCGTTGCTGTATGGGGCGGAAGTTTTGGCAATTAAAGGAAATTTTGACCGGGCGCTAGAAATCGTGCGGGAGATGGCAGAAAGTTACCCGATCACGTTGGTGAACTCGGTAAATCCCTATCGCTTGGAAGGACAAAAAACTGCTGCTTTTGAAGTGGTAGAAGTGTTAGGGAATGCTCCCGATTGGCTGTGCATCCCCGTAGGAAATGCCGGAAATATTACTGCTTACTGGATGGGTTTTTGTGAATACCATCAGCAAGGTAAATGCGATCGCTTGCCCCGAATGATGGGATTTCAAGCGTCTGGCGCATCTCCCTTGGTTACAGGTCAGGCAGTGCCGAATCCAGAAACTCTGGCAACGGCGATTCGCATCGGCAACCCCGTTAACTGGGAACGCGCGATCGCGACTCAACAAGCCAGCATGGGTCAGTTCAACGCGGTGACAGACGCCGAAATTCTAGAAGCCTATCGTCTCTTGGCATCTGAAGAAGGTATTTTCTGCGAACCGGCGAGTGCGGCTTCCGTGGCTGGGTTGCTGAAAGTAAAAGATCAAGTGCCCGCAGGTGCTACCGTGGTGTGCGTCCTGACCGGGAATGGGTTAAAAGACCCCGATACGGCAATTAAACACAGCAAAAATTCATTTAAACAGGGTATTGAGCCAGATTTGGCAACCGTGGCTCAGGCAATGGGATTTTGAGCAGTTAGCCTCGGTTTCATCGGTTATTCTTAGCGTGTGCGCTCCCTCCAAGCCTCCCTTATCAAGGCGGCAAGGGAGGGAATCTAAGTCTTGAAAAGCTTTTTGTTAAGCTTTTCGCCGGGGATTATGCCCCTCCTCTTCTTGTGAAGACGGAGGGGTTTGTTTGTTGTTTTTGCTAGCTTGAGTTGTCACCCCTACCCACTGACCGCGAGGAACCGACTGACCTGAATTTGCTGCTGGTTGGCGGGTTATACGCTCTCGGCTGAGCCGATCGAGGGTATCCCCAATCGCCGTAGTTAAACTTCTGCGGGTTTGTGCATGGTTGGTCTGCTCAGATTTTAAAGCCTGGGTAAGGCGATCGCGCTCAACCATCGCCTCGGTTAGTTTTGCTTTTAAGTCCTCCAGATTTTCTAGTTGTTCTACTTCGGCACGAACCGCCTCCACAGCACCCGGATTGTCCTCTGTGGATTGCGGTGAACTCTGGAGTTGTCGTAGTTGGCTAGCGAGCTTTTCAATCTGTTGTTGAGCTAGCTTTGCCTCAGTTCGGCGTTGTTGTGCTTCTGTGGTATACAGTTGACGCCAGTTTGCCGCACTTTCCAAAGCAACATCCCGATCGCGCTCTAACTCTGCTACCTGCTGTTTCAGCGTCTTAATTTCAGCCAACCACTGCGCTACCTCGTGGGCCATTAAAAACCACTCCTCATCGATTACAACGATCAATTTTTAACAAAATTTGCCGATTTGTCATAGACGCTATGGATAGTTTGACAAAACCTCTGTAACCTTAGTAGTTGATTTGGCACAGTATAAAAAACGTTGTATACAGAATTAAACAATAATGCGCTCGTTCTTAGCCTCAATCCGTTTTTTCCGTTTCTTTCGACATTTAAGCTGGACAACCTTAAAGAAAACCTTCCAGCGCGTAGGTCAACGGCGGTTAACGGGGCTTTCGGCAGAAATGGCATACAACGCCATGTTAGCTTTGTTTCCAGCTATTTTGGCAATCTTGACTGCAATCGGTCTGTTTCAATCCTCAACAGACACTTTTGAAGGGTTAGCGAAGCAATTAGGTGAAATTGCCCCTAAAGAAGCTCTTTTCCTCATAGAAGGTTTTGCCCACGAAATCAGTCAATCGCAAAATCAAGGGCTGTTTTCCCTCAGCTTTGTTGCCGCTATTTGGGCTTCTTCTGGGGCGTTGAGTGCTGCTATGACCGCCCTCGATCAAATCCATCAGATTCCGCCAGAAAGAACACGACCTTTTTGGAAAGCCAAGTTAATTTCTATTGCTCTGACGATTGGCACCATTGTGCTACTGATCATTGCTTCCTTTTTAGTGTTTATTAGCGACTTGATTGTGAAGCTATTAATCAGCCAAAGTGGACTATTGGAATTGTTGAGTATTTGGCGGCTTTTGAGCTGGCCTTTGGCATTAGGCATCGTCGCCTCAGCTTTTGCCTTCATCTATCGTTATGGTCCCAGCCGCTGGGTTGCCGGAACTCCCATCATGCCAGGCGCAATAGTGGCGGCGGTATCCTGGGCTATCATATCAGCTTTGTTTCGGCTTTACGTCTCTAACTTTGGTAATTACAACAAAGCCTATGGCGCAGTGGGTGCCGTTATTGTTTTAATGTTATGGCTGTATATGAGTTCTCTGGTACTGCTGATTGGCGATCAGTTAAACGTTACGGTGGGAGAGTCTATGCGGCACCGCAGCAAGGGGAAATTAGCCTCTTTAGAGGCAGAGTCTGCACCAGAATCAAAAGCTGGGTAAATCAAGATTTAAACTTTTTCTGGGTACTTGATGGAGGGAACTTTCGGTGTTTCCTCCTCAATGCGGATTTGCACTTCTTTGACATAGGAACTCATGTAAGACATCAGTGCATAGATGAAGACAACAACACCCACCATCTCTAAACACTCTTCCAGACTTGACATCAGCATATATACGATTGCCTCTACTGTCTGTTTGGTTGAGGTAGCTCCCCAAATTAAACGACCATAGTTAGATACGTAAAAACCACTCACTAGCTCCATGCCAATCGAGCCTCCAACAAAGAAAGTTCCGGCAATCAGAAATAAACGCCGTGTCTTTGCAGGAAGATGGGCGAGAAATTTCAAAAAGAATAGCAAGACAAGAACTACAAAAGCGATGCCGAAAATTACCCAGGTATAGTATAAAAATCCGGTAGCCTTAAATGTATCTCGAAGTGGCTCAATCGTCTTTTCATGGAAACTTAGCCATTCGTCTGCCGATAGAAAGAGAAAAAGAACCGACAGAGTGCCCCAGTGGAACGTATAGCCATCGCTTTCAGTTTTCTTTGCGTAGGTAATAACCGCTAGCAAAATTGAACAAAGTAATAACAGCGATGCTGAAAACAATGCCGGAAAATTTTTCTCGCGATCGATGTTGAATAGCTCTACTAATTTATTTAACCATAAGAGCTTATAGCCTTGCTGGTACAGGAAATGCCTTGTTAACTGGCTGGCAAGGCTGGCAAAGATGAACCCCGTTACTACAAAAGTCAAAAATTTCCTAGCTTTCTTTGGAGAGATGAAAAACTGCATTTTGAAACCTCTCTTAAAAAATTTAAGCTCGGTAAAACGGAGGATTTAAAAATCCCCCTGATTTTTAAAGGGCTATTTGAGTGCTAATGGCGATTAAGAAGTAGAAGTGTACGATTTCTCCGCTAGCGGCGATCTCCAGCAAAAATTACACGAGTTCCGCTCGTGTTTTTGTAGAAACCACACGTAGAATAATTAAGGATAAGTTAATGATAGATTAAGTAAGATTTAACAAGATGTCAAGCCTAAGTCTGATGTCTAACGAAGTTTGGGCACCAGCACCCAAAAGCTTTTCTAAGTTTGTTTCTCAGAAAAATTGGTATAAATCATAAAAACTGAGCTTTACCCAAAGCAAAAACCACCTTCTACTTTTGGGTAGAAGGTGGTTTGAGAAAGTAATTAAAAGTGGAGCCTACGGGAATCGAACCCGTGTCCAAATTGGGTATTAACCTATCGCTCATTCACAGGTTTAGCCTATCTAATCCTCAAGGCGGGAACCATCCATTATCCCGGATGACAGGATTCTCTGATGAGGTCTTAGCTAGCAAATCTACCAGAGACGACTTGCTATTGCATCCGTTGGGGTTGTTCTGTAGCCCTTAACGGAGTCAGACTACAGACGCTCAGAAACCTAAGATGAGGTTTTTAGGCAACGACAGCTGCCTGACGAGCGAATGCTACGATGTTGTTTTTCGCAGTTACTTTTTTTTGAGTCCAGTATTAACGAGAGAAGACTCACTCTCGACCTGAATCACGGGGCAGCGTTCGCCAACCTGTCGAAACCATGAAGGCCCCCTGTCTTACATATCCTATTATAGTTATTTGTTGAAAGAGTGGCTGGAGATAGGAAGATTTCCAGAGAGATTTTCGGGGTGTAATAGCCGAACGATTAAGTTCGGTTTAATCGGCGTTGGCATTCCAGTTGGCATTCCAGATTTAGAGGGAAACGCGATCACTGCCAACTGTGCAAACGTGTGATACAAGCAGTCGCTAATTATCCTTCTGCTTGTCTTGCTTTTCCGCTTTCTCTGGTTTATCCCGCTTGTCCAGTTTGTCCGGTTTAGACTTCTTTTCCGATTCCGGTTGGGATGGAGTTTCTAGTTTTGGTTTTGTAATGGGCACAACCACTGAACTCGGCGGTGCGGAAGCCTCTGGTGCAGAAGATGAGGGTGCCGGATTCGTCGGCTTTTGATCGCTACGAGGGAATGGCGGCGTTATCTCCGAAGCGGGAGGAGGCTGTGGAGTGGCAGCCGGGGCGGGTGGTGGCTGTTCCGAAGCGGGAGAAGATTGTGAATTGGTAGCAGCCGGTGGGGTTTGTTCGGATGTAGGAACCGGCTGTTTTCGCTCCTGAGGTTCTATTTCTGCCTGTCCAGCGTTCTTGTTCGTCTCACCATTCGATTGCGGCTTGTTCGAGTTAGAGGAGTTCGATGAAGCGTTGGATGCTGGAACATTCCGGTTAACGCGCTGTTGCTGAGATTTTCTGCGGAAGGATTTTTGAACTTCAACGGGTTTCCGTTCAGACTCAGCAGAGGTGCTATTGATTTTCTCTATGGGTTCGGGAGTGACAGTTAGCGGCTCTTGCGGCTGATTTTGCGGCTGGGAAACCGGGGCAACAGAGGAGGCGTCGGGCGGTTGAGACTGACGCCCGACAAAACTCAACGCGATCGCTAAACCGGATGCGATCGCGACTCCTGTCGCAATGAAAAGACTGCGGGGACTTCGGAAGGTGGAAGGACGGGATTGATGGTTTCTGGCTTCTGAGACGGGCGATGCGATCGCGTTTCCATTTCTTGAACCCGAATTTTTTCCCGCCAAAGCTTCGCCTCTAGGCGGTGACATGGGGATAACCGGCACAGTTGCCGCTGTATGAGTTGGAGGCATTATTTCGGCAACGGAACCTGCAAACTGAAGATCCGGCAACAGAGACAGCCATTCATCCACACTGCCGGGTCGATATTGAGCATCCACAGCCATCCCGCGCATCACTGCCTGATTTATCGCCGGACTCAGGTAAGGTTTCAAGTCGCGCGGTGCTGGCATCGGTTGCCTGTCTCTGAGTACCGCAGGCGTCGGAACTGTTGCCGTTAAAAGCGCGTAAAGTGTGGAGGCTAACCCATAAACATCCGTCGCTGGGGTGCGCTTTGCTTGGGGTAGGTACTGCTCAATGGGGGCATACCCTTCAGAAACAATACTTGTGTGAGTTTGGGTTGAGTCTGGCGTAAACTCCCGCGAAATCCCAAAGTCAATCAGCACCACCTCTTGAGTTCCTTGGCGCAGAATGATGTTCTGGGGCTTGATATCCCGATGCAGCAGATTATTTTGATGCACCACTTTGACTGCTGCCCCAATCTGCTGCATGAAGTGGATAGCAGCGGACTCTGGCAGAGGTTTGTCCGGAAACACGACCTCTTGCAAAGTTTGACCAGCAATATAGTCCATTACCAGGTAGGGCAACCCAGCTTCCAAAAAGAAATCGTTAACCCGAACGATATTGGGATGGACGCACAACGCCAAACGTCTTGCTTCATCCTGAAACTGACGTCCAAATCGGGCAAAGTCAGGATGCCGACAGAGGGAATCGTTGAGCGTTTTAATGACTACAGGTTGACCCAAGTAGTGGTGGGTGGCTTGAAAGGTAACGCCAAAGCCACCCCGTCCCAGTTCTCGATCGAGAGTGTATTTGCCACCCTGCAAAGTTTTGCCAACTAGCGTGTCCATGCAATCACCAAGAATGAAGGATGAGCTAATTTGAACTCATTTAAATTTCTCTTCCTTCCGATGTTAGAACCTTTGACCGATCCCGAATTGGAGTCGGCTTTCACCGTGGTCGTTGATGCCAAAGTCAGCCCTGAGCAAGCCAATCGGGGACTGGACGCGCACACCAGCTCCGTAGCCGAAGCCAGTTCCTTGTTTGCCACGAACGGTTCCAGGTTCTCCCGGCACCGTATCGCCAGAGCCTAAGTCGGAGCCGAAGTCAGCGAATAAAACGCCACCTACCGGCTTAAAAACTGGGAAGCGATACTCGGCAGAGGCTAACACATAGCTGCGACCGCTGGCAACATCACCACTTCCGTAGCCCCGTACAGAATTGATGCCACCGAGATTAAAGGCTTCATAGGGCGGGAGATTACCGATGGTTGTGCCTCCCTGCACGTTGAAGGCTAATACATCTGGAGTTGCACCGTTGGTTAAATTAAAGGGTATGTACTGGCTGTAGTTTGCCTTAACCCGGTTCATCAAAATACTGCCGTTCCCAACCGGGATCGATTGTTCTGTACTGAGACTGACAACCGAGCCTTTCGTTGGGTTAATCGGATTGTCTCGTTTATCTTGTGCGATCCCAGCAGACACAGAAACTTTGTCGTCGATACCGTTTTGGCTATAGGAAAGGCGATTTCCTAATTCATCTACGGGTGAGAGATTGCCTTTACTATCGCGGATACTGGTGCGGGTGTAGTTCACTCCTACCGATGCCTGCACATCGCCCACAGGTTTCGTGAAGGTGACACCGCCGCCAAACTGCCCTTCCCGAACTTTGTCCCCATTTGGCAACTTGACATCTTCATTAAAGGTTTCGGAAAGTTGCCGCTGTCGAGATGCCTCGATACTATATCCAGGGCGGTCTGGATTGCTGGCGCGATAGGGGCTGGTAACATTCCCATTAAACTGTAAGTCGCTGCGGCTTGCTTGGACATTCAAACCCACCTGCTGGTTAATGCCCCCGAAATTCTGGTCTTTATAATTAATGCTGCCGAAGATGCCACTGTTCTCGCTGTAACCGCCACCGACGTTGACGGCGCGGGAAGTGCGTTCGGTAAGGTCGTAGCTAACGTCAACTTTTCGAGAATCGCCACTGAGAGAAACATCCGCGTTCTCAAACAGCCCTAACTGATACAGCCGTTGCAAGTCTGTCCGTGCCGCATCGACCCGGAAAGGTTGACCCGGCTTCAGTTTTAACTCCTGACGGACGAAATTTTCTTGGGTGCGTCCTTTGGTTGGCTTTCCCTCACTGTCTAAAAAGCGGATTTTCACATCCCCAACGGTGCCCTCAGCAACTTCAATGGTGACGACCCCATCCCGGCTGGGTTGTACGGCTAGCACTTGTGCTGCCACATAACCATTTTGCTTGTACCATTGGTTGATTTGTTCGGCACTTTGGTTGAGGAGATTGGGGCTAATTTTTGTCCCCAGTTGGGATTTGAAAAGGTCATTGGCAACTGCTGGGGTCAAGGCTTGGGCACCGGAAAGTTTGAGCGATCGCACCACTAGGGGTTTCACCTCGAAGACTGTCCTCAGTCCATTTGGCTCGGTATAACTGGTTACGTTGGCATCAGTAAATAGCCCGGTCGCTAAAATCGCGGTCACATCCTTTTGCAGCTGGCTTTGAGTGGTATCGCCGCCCGGACGAGTTTTAATTGTTTGACGGACAATTTGCTGCAACTCTGGTGTTGCTCCCGCTACCTCAATATCTGTTGCGGTTACGACCAAATCTGGTGAATTGATAGAGCTAGCAGGCGCTTTTGGGGGAACGCGAGTCGTCTGCGTAAATTGA
Source organism: Coleofasciculus sp. FACHB-1120 (assembly GCF_014698845.1). NCBI lineage: Bacteria > Bacillati > Cyanobacteriota > Cyanophyceae > Coleofasciculales > Coleofasciculaceae > Coleofasciculus > Coleofasciculus sp. FACHB-1120. Next base: position 289,393 of record NZ_JACJTV010000003.1, read on the forward strand.
GGCAGTGTCCGGGTTTCGGGTGCAGCAATGGCTCTCGCGGGGCGGGTAGTGACAGAATTAACTGGAACAACTACCTGGCTATTGACGGGTTGTTGAGCTGGCGCGGATGACCGGCGCGTACCCGAAGTAACCGGGACAACTACCTGAGCATCTGCTATTTTTTGAGTTGCGGCTGTTGAGGAGGGCACATCGGAAGTGACTGGGACAACGACAACTTCTTCAGCGTTTGGTGTCTGGGTCGGGGTGGTAGAAGTTGTACTCGCGCTAGCAAGGGAACCGAGATCGCTTGCAGCCAAAACCGCTAAGGTACAAATAGCTAGAGAAGGAACGCGCATTATAGAAAACCAGGGAGAGAGAGGAGGAGAAGGAGATTGCATACAGATATCCAGCGAAATGGTATAAGACGGTAGCTAGTGTAAAATCGCTAATTGCTTATCGCTTATGAGGTTTTGTTAAATTTGACACTCGCTATTGCCTTCTGGTTCCATTCGTCGATTTTGAATTTTGAAATTTCTCCCTGGCTTCTCTGGAGCAAGGAAGGTTGGATTTTGGATTGGCGATGGAGAAACAATCGAAAATCTAAAATCTGTGGAGGTCTGGGATGAGGGTACTGTGCCTCAGCAATGGTCATGGGGAGGACATTATTGCCGTCCGGATTTTGCAAGAACTTCAGCAACAGTCTCATTCTTTGGAACTAGCAGCCTTGCCATTGGTGGGTGATGGGCGAGCTTACGCTGAGTTAGATATCCCCATCATTAGTCACGTGCAAACGATGCCCTCCGGTGGCTTTATCTATATGGATGGGCGTCAACTAGTGCGAGATGTACAGGGCGGTTTACTACAGCTCACCCTCGCCCAGCATCGTGCGATCCGAAAGTGGGCGTCCCCAGGCAGACCCAAGGAGCGAAGCAGAGGGGTCATCCTGGCGGTGGGGGATATTGTCCCGCTATTGTTTGGCTGGTTAAGCGGTGTTCCCTATGCTTTTGTGGGTACGGCTAAATCAGAATATTATTTGCGAGATGAAGCGGGGCCATTGCCACGGCGCGACCAAAGAGGGCGCTGGGAAGGTTGGTCTGGGTCGGTTTACTTGCCTTGGGAACGTTGGCTGATGAGTCAACGGCGTTGTAAAGCGGTGTTTCCTAGAGATGGGCTGACAACTCAGATGTTAAAGAAGTGGTCTATCCCGGCGTTTGATTTAGGGAACCCGATGATGGATGGCCTGCAACCACCCAGACCAAAAGCAATATTTTATTCGTCAAATGCTGAACAAGAAGAGATGAGGCGATCGCTAATGGTGGCGCTGCTTCCCGGTTCTAGACCTCCAGAAGCTTATGCCAATTGGCAGCAAATTATGCAAGCTTGTGTGGGGTTAATGCAGGCGTTTGCACCTCGACCCGTCCTATTTCTGGGCGCGATCGCACTTGGGTTAAATTTAGACCCTTTGTGCCAAACCCTTGAAGCTCAGGGTTGGCGAGAATCCAATGCACCGAGAGAAAGTGAGAAATCTCCTTTACCAATTTCTGACCCAGAAGCCCTAACTTTTACGAAAGATAATGGCACTCTGATTCTGACTCAGCACGCTTATAACGATTGTTTGAATCAAGCAGATTTAGCGATCGCAATGGCTGGTACAGCAACTGAGCAGTTTGTTGGATTGGGGAAACCCGCGATCGCGATTCCAGGAGAAGGTCCTCAGTTTACCTACGCCTTTGCCGAAGCTCAATCTCGCCTGCTGGGCCCTTCCCTGATTTTGGTAGAACAACCCGCTAAAGTTGCCGGGGTTGTGCAATATTTATTACACGATCCCGATCGGCTACAACTAATTGCTGAAAATGGTCGCCGCCGCATGGGGGAAGCAGGAGCTGCGGAGCGGATTGCTGCTTGTGTAATGGAACGTTTGTTGGGTTTTTACATTTGACCTTAGGTTCAATTCTTGCGATTTCTCAGTGGCAGTAGGGGAGCAAAATTGTTCCTCCCCTACGCTTCCTCAGCTTTGTTGAAAGGAATGATTAGCCAACTTATACTCAATCCGTTTATTCATTGAGTTGATGTCCAAACTATAATAGAGAATAGAGGATAAGTTTCTTTAAGAAGAGATTGCTTGGCTTAAGCAAATAAAATTTTAGGTTTGGGTTCATCCAGCCATTGATTAGAGAGGGATCAAAATCCATGTACAAGATAGGTGTATTGGATGATGATGAAAATTGGTGTTTGATTGTAGAGCGCTTTTTACGAAAAGATTTTGAAGTTCATATTTATAAAACAGTTTTTACATTTTTACAAGAAATAGAAAGTTACGATTTACTGATTATCGATTTTTCTCTTCCACCGGCTCCTTATGAAAAAGGCATGGATGGTTGCGAGATTATCAATCATATAAAAGACAAGTTGATAAATCCTCCTTTATTAGTTTTAGCAACCGGATTTATTAGTGCCAACGAGTTAGAGTTCGGTCGGGAAATTTGTCCAGAAGCAGATGCTTTTTTAGCGAAAGATGCAGGATTAGATATCATTTTGAATCAAATCAAACAGCTGCTAGATTCTAAAAATCGTGATGCATCTAATCGAGCGATCGCAAATCCACCCAGTTAGATGCCTCATGACTCAATAAACGCTAAATTTCCCGTTCGTATTCGCTTGATAAACTACATTGTACAGACAGGGAAAAGTGAAAAAGCGTGCTTAGATATTCTTGACCAACACTCCGATTTCCCGCTGGATCGGCAGCACGTCTAAAATATCGGTTTGAGAGCAATATTTTAGGTCTTCTTGACAGTCGAGGCGTAACAGGCGTTGACCGTGACTGGCGTGGTGGAACAACTCTAGTAAATTATTGTGCCACTGCTGGTAAAGAGCGATCGCAGCACATCCTTCATCATTCGCTAATTCTAGCGACCCTTTTTCTTGCAAAGAATGAGCAATCGCACCTGCACACACCGTATCCTCCAGGGAAAAACTACCTTCCCAACCCGATCCCAGCAGCCAAACCGTCTCCGGCTGCTTGCTGAGAACGTATTCCACCACTGCTTGACGATTCACCAGCGCTGCTGCCAGAACCACTGGAGCCTTCTGTACTCGTGTTAGGGCGCGAGTGCCATTCGTAGTACTGATAAATAACCGCCGTCCCTGTACGTGCTCTGGCGTACAATCTAGGGGAGAATTGCCCAAATCGCAGCCAGACACTTTAGCACCGCCTCGTTCACCGGCACGCAACCGGAGATCGGCTTGCCACTGTTCGCTGACTTGCATCAAAGTTTCCATATCGCTGAAGACTTGGACAGCCTCAGCACCCGCATTCAGGGCGGTGGCGATAGTAGTCGTGGCGCGGAGTACGTCGATAGCGATCGCGCAATCCGGTACGCTGTCGGAGGGCGTCAATTCGGGTGTGTGGTAGACAAATAACTTCACAATTAAGCTTTTACCTGCAATCAAAACTATTGACTTAACATTTTAGGGAGCATTAGGTACAAAAGCTTACCAATTAGTTAAACCGCCGAAAGGCGTGCTAACGCATCCTTCATGGTGGGTGGTAACTGGCGCATAATCTTACCCTTCTCTCGATCTACTACCACTAACGTGACTTTGGCAGTGACGTACAACTCTTGCCCATCGGTAGATTGAATCTGATAATCCCAATTGATGCGGACGCCCTCAGTATCTGCCATGCGCGTCTTCAGCACAGCACTCATTCCCATCCGCAAAGGGCGGTGGTAGCGCACCGAAAGATCCACAACTGGCATATCGCATCCCAAGGCAACTAAATCTGCAAATTCGATGCCAATCGAGCGCAAGCATTCCATCCGCGCTTCCTCCATCCAGGCAATATACGAGCCATGCCAGACAATCCCTGCATAGTCAGTATGGTGAGGATGCGCTTTGACTGGGTATTCAAACCAGTTCTCTGTCGTAGCTGTTAGAGATACGCTTTCAATCGCGCCCGTCGGTGGCAGTGATGGCGAGGTTTGTGGTTCTTCTGACACGTTGCCTATCGTCCTCAGTACACCTAGAGGATTGTACCTCTAGACTGAGCGCGATCGCCTCCGGAGATCCTCAGATGACTCTTCTGCCTGCGAGAGGGCTATTCTCAGTGCGATTCTTCCGTAACAAGCGATCGCAAGCGTGGATCTCTTCCGGTAGCATAGAAATTTTCTGCTTGCCAACCGTGATTTCCTCAGAAAGCATCTGCTTTTTGCCGATTTCTTACTGATGAAATGACCAATTTCTAAGCCAGCCATCTGCTAAACCGCTTGTGGAGGAGTTGCCAAATGCATCGTCGTGTCTATCACCTCAGTCTTCTCACGATTACCCTGCTTCTTACCCTTCACCCTTCATCCTTGATCCTTGATCCTTCTGAAAGCGCTTTAGCACAGGCACCAACGTCTCAAGACCGAAAAACTGAAGCGGATCGACTTTTTCAACAAGGCGTACAGCAGTACCGGCTAGGGCAATACCCGAAGGCACTCGCTACCTATCAACGAGTGCTGGAGATACGCCAAAAACTGAACGATAAAACCGGAATCGGGCAAACTCTCAACCATTTGGGAGAGGTTTACAACTGGTTGCGGCAACATGACAAAGCTTTAGAAGTCTTGCAGCAAGCTTTGGTAATTCGTAGAGAATTAAAAGACCGTAGAGGAGAAGGGGAAACCTTAGATAACCTTGGCTTTGCTTACTATTTGAAACAGCAACAGGACAAAGCTTTAGAAACCTTCCAGGAAGCCTTGGTAATTCGTCGGGAAGTAGGAGACAAAGCAGGGGAAGGTCAAACCCTCAGTAATATTGGGCTGACTTATGCTTTTGGCTTACAGCAATATCCTAAAGGCTTAGAAAATTTACAGCAAGCACAGGTGATACACGAACAACTAGGGGATAAGTTCCAAGCAGGAATTACCTTGCGAAGAATCGGCAGGGTTTATGAGAGCCTGAAAGACTATCCCCGTGCTTTGGAATGGGGCGAGAAAGCGTTGGCTGTCAACCGAGAGGTAAAAAATCGTGCTAGTGAGGGCGAAAGCTTTATTGCCTTGGGAGACGCTTACTACTATTTAGAAAAATATGACCGCTTTTTAGAACTTTATCAGCAAGCATTGCCCGTGATTCAAGAAGCGGGAATTCGCTCATTAGAGGCTAGTGTTCTCTTCTGGATGGGAGATGCTTACAGAAATCTGAAACAATACGATCGAGCGCTTGAGTTTTACCAGCAAGCACTGCCAATTGAGCGAGAAGCCAATAATAAGTCACAAGAAGCTACCATTCTCACCTCAATAGGAATTTCTTACTTCTTTCAAAATCAATACGATCGCGCTATTGAATTTTACCAACAAGCACTGAATATTGGGCGAGAAATTCTAAATAACAAATCGCAAGAAGCTAAGCTTCTCTCTCTGATAGGAAGCGCTTACTATTTGCAAAGCAATAGCGATCGCGCAATTGAATTTCACCAGCAAGCATTAGCTATTCACCGAGGAATCAAGGATGAACCAGCGCAATTAGAAAGCCTAATATTGCTAAGTGCAATATATAGCACAACAGCCATATTATCTCAAAACAGAGGGATATATTCTCAAGCAAAAGCAGATTATTCTCGCCTGATAGAGTTGGCACAGGAAGCTCTAACCCTTGCCAGAGAGTTGAAAAACCCAAAATCAGAAGCAGGTGCTTTAATTCATTTGGGAGCAGCTTACAGCTTTTTTCAAGACGAGCGAAAAGCGGTTGAAGTCGTACAACAAGCACTGAACATTGCGCGAGAGACCAAGGATTTAGGTATTGAAGACTCAGCTCTGACTCAGCTTGCCAGCATCTATAACACTCAGGATGACTCTCACAAATATATTGAAATTAGATTGCGACAAGTCGAAATTGCGCGACAGCAAAATAATAAACGGGGCGAGGCAGATGTTTTACTCACTATCGCCAGCACCTATAACGTACTTGGAGAAAATCAAAAGGCAGTTGAAACCTACCAGCAAGCATTAGCCGTAGCGCGACAAATCGAAATCGCTAAACTATTGCCAAATTTACAAGATAGCGCTTTAAGGATAGAGCCGAGTGCACTATCTGGCTTAAGCCTGAGTTACAGCAATCTTGGGGAATATGACAAAGCGATTGATTGGGCGCAACAGCTATTGAAGCGTGCACAAACCCTCCGTAAACCTGAATTAGAAGTAGACGCGCTGCTGCGGTTGGCTTTCTTATACAATGTACCTCTCAAAGATGTCCCGAAAGCCATTGAAGTCAGTCAGCAAGCCTTAACCATTGCGCGGCAAATCAAAGAATCCTCGCTTGAAGCAAAGGCACTGGCAAGCTTGAGCAGCGCTTACAACAAACAGGGAAACTATCCCTTAGCGCTGCAGTCGGCTGAGCAATGTTTAGCAATTGCCAAGCAGCTAGAAAACCCCCAACTAGAGCACAGTGCTTTGGATGTTCTTGAAGAAATTTACTCCAACCAAGGTAACTATCAAAAAGCGGTGGAGTTTGCTCAAGCTAGGTTGGCAGTAGTGCAAAAGGCAAAACTGAACACCTATGAAATCAGTGCTTTAACGTCTCTAAGCCAGAGTTATGGCTTGTTAGGTGATACTACCAAAGCCGTAGAAACAGCCAAGCAAGCCTTAACTTTAGCACAACAAAGACAAAATTCTGCTCGGGAAGCCCTAGCTTTAAATACTCTCAGCGACGCCTACCGAGTTCAAGGAGAATACGAACAGGGGATAGCAGTAGGACAAACGTCTTTGGAGATATCGCGCAAAAACAAAGATTTCATTGGAGAAGTAGCGGCGGCAACTAATCTTAGTGAAATGTATGAGGCGTTGGGAGAATACCAAAAAGTAATTGCAGTTGCAGAACCAGGTTTAGCACAGGCAAGGAAAATAAATAATCGCGAACAAGAAGCAGAGTTACTAATCAATTTAGGCAACGCTTACGGAATTATTGGCAAATCCACAGAAGGCAAACAGTTAGGAGAGCAAGGATTAGCAATTGCGCGAGAATTGAAAAATCGTAGGCTAGAATCTTATGCTTTAGCTCGATTGAGTAACCGCTACAAAGATTTAGGTGAATATCAGAAAACATGGGATTCACTTCAGCAAAGTTTGAAAATTGCCCGTGAAACTAATATTCCAGCAGCACAAACCTTCCCTCTAACTTCTCTGGGGATTGTTTATGCTGAGCTGGGGGATTATCAAAAAAGTAACGAATTCTATCAACAAGCACTGCCCATACTACGTCAACTCAAAAATCGCTTTAACGAAAGCCTGGTGCTGCTTTTTATCGCTCAAAACTATTTTGCCCAAGGTAATCCCCAAAAAACCATTGAATCCGCTCAAAAAGGATTAGCAATTGCTGGAGAAATTAAACAGCCACAAGTCCAAGCATTTGCTAATATCTTGCTGAGTCTTGGTTACGGGCAATTGGGTAATGACAAACAAGCAATGGAAGCTGGCCAAACTTGGTTGAATTTTGCTAGAAAAGTCCAAAATAAAGTTTGGGAAAAACAAGCTCTTACTTTGGTTGGACATATCCATCGCAAATTTAGACGCCAAGAAGAAGCCATTGAGGTATATCAGCAAGCACTTGCGATCGCAACAGATAATCAAGCTCCTGGCGCTGATGCTTTCATTTATTCAGGGTTAGCGCGTATCTATCAAGATTTAGATCAGTCAAGTGTTGCCATTACTTACTACAAGCAATCGGTTAACAAAATTGAGGAAGTCAGACGTGGTATCGAAGGCTTACCACAAGAGTTACAAAACTCTTTCTTGGATGCAACAGTTGATTTCGACAAGGTGAAAGTATCTGATATTTATCGTCAGTTAGCAGCCTTGTTGCTCTCCCAAGGACGGGATAAAGAAGCGCTGCAAGTGCAGCAACTATTGAGAGAGCAGGAAATTCGCGAAGCCATCAGTCCTAAAGGTGCTACGGGGGATAAACTTAATATTCCACTCTCTCCAACGGAGACAAAGATTCCTGCTCAAAGCGAGTCAATCATTGCCTTAGCAAGACAAATTAATGAATGCGATCGCACTAACTGTAGCAAACTTAAAGAGCTTACTACTCGCCGTACCTCTCTGATTGCTGAGTTTGACCAACAATTGCAGAAAATTGACCAAGAAATTCGCGCTAACCGTGCCAAAGATGACGCTTTCTTTGACCCAAACAAACTGGCAAAAGCTCAAGAAATTGTCGAAGCACAACCAGGCACGGTAATGATTTACCCTTTGGTGCTAGAAAATGAACTGTGGTTACAACTATATGTCCAAGAAGGTGCCGTCAAAACCGTTAAAGTTAACGTTGGCCGAAATGAATTAGGAAAGACGGTTAAAAAGTTTCGCGATTTAATGAAGGAGTGTGAGAAGGTTGCTCATTGTAGTTCTGCTGAAGCTACTAAAATACAAGCAGTTAGCCTAAAACTTTATAACTGGCTAATCAGAGATTTAGAGGTAGAACTTCAGAACAAGAATAACCAGGTAAAAAACTTGGTCTTTGCTCTTGATAGGGTGACGCGCTATATCCCTATGAGTGCCCTTTATGACGGAAAACAATATTTAATTGAAAAATACACCGTCTACAATGTATTGACAGAGGATACCGACACCCGCGACAAACTACCTGTCGGTACTCAAAATAGCCCTGTTTTGGCAATGGGATTGTCTGATGCTGTCTCTGGTTTCGGTTCTCTACCAAATGTGCCTGCTGAAATCGATGCAATTGTGCGTCAAGAAACCAAAAATAACCAGGGAATTTATCCAGGTCAAAAGTTCCTGAACCGTTCCTTTGATTTCGCTACCCTGCAAGATAACCTAAAGGGTTATAGAATTTTACACCTAGCGACTCATGGTGTATTTGTTCCGGATAGCGCGGATAAATCCTACCTCCTATTAGGAACCGGCGAACAACTCACGATTCCCCAGATAAAAACCTTAACCGGGTTAAGCAACATTCATTTGGTAGTATTGTCAGCTTGCCAAACCGCTTTGGCTGGCCCCCGTCAAGACGGCATAGAAATTGCTAGTATGGCTTACCACTTCTTAAACCGGGGCGCAAAGGCGGTGATGGCTTCCCTGTGGCTTGTGGACGATAGCAGTACCAGTTTCCTAATGCAGCAATTTTATAAAAATTTAGCCAACGGCACCTCTGAAAAACCGATGACCAAAGCGGAAGCACTGCGCCAAGCTCAACTCAATCTGCTACAAGGTAATGTCTCAACAGCAGCCAATAGCAATCCTCGTGGTGGCATTATTGTCGAACAAATACCTGGCTCTCGACCGCCGATAACCCCCAGCAACGGCTCAAAATTTTCTCACCCCTATTATTGGGCACCGTTTATTTTGATAGGAAATGGACTTTAAAGAGTTTTGAGTTTTGAGTTAAGACAGTAATACCAATCTAGTTAGAAGTGATTATGCCTCACATTAAGCGTCGTCAGTTTTTGCAGTTTGCTGGATCTACTTTGGCAACGCTGGGTTTGAGCCATCTGGATATTATGCAACAAGGCGATCGCTTTGGGAGGGCAATCGCTCAAGGAACGCCTCGGAAACTTGCCTTGCTGGTGGGGATTAATGCCTATCCAACAGCACCGTTGCGAGGATGCGTCACAGATGTCGAGTTGCAGCAGCAACTGCTGATTCACCGATTTGGCTTTAATCCGAAAGACATTCTGCTCGTAACTGATGGGCAGGCGACCCGTAAGGGCATCCTAAATGCCTTTGAAGAACACCTGATTAAACAAGCTAAAGCCGGTGATGTCGTGGTGTTTCACTTCTCTGGGCATGGTTCCCAAGTAACTGATCCCGACTGCGACTTCAAAGACCCGACGACAGGGAAATGTCTTAATAGTACCTTTGTGCCCATCGATAGTTCGCTGCCTACCGGATTTCCCAATGAAAGAGGCGTTGTCGAGGACATTATGGGGCACACCTTATTTTTGTTGATGGATGCCCTGAAGACCGAAAACGTGACCGCAGTGCTAGATAGCTGTCATTCAGGCGGCGGCAAACGGGGGAATTTAGTGGTGCGATCGCGTGATGGCGGTTCCCAACTCCAACCAGTTCCCGCCGAAATAGAATATCAGCAGCAATGGCGATCGCGCTTGAATCTCTCACCTGCTGAATTTGTGCGCCGCCGTCGTGAGGGTGTCGCCAAAGGTGTCGTCATCGCCTCCGCCAAGCGGGAACAGTATGCCGCAGATGCCCCCTTTAGCGACTTTTATGCCGGTGCTTTTACTTATTTAATGACTCAATATCTGTGGCAACAAACTGGCAGCGAATCTTTTGCCAGCGCCCTACCTAATATTGGTCGTAACACCACACGGATGTCATCTCGTCAAAACCCAGAATTTGAGGGGAAACCAGGCAGCAATAATCTCAAGCAACCCATTTACTTTGTTGGTCAACAGACGCCTCCAGCAGAAGCTGTAATCACTAAAGTAGAAGGCAACCAAGCGCAATTATGGCTAGGGGGACTCAACCCCCAAAGTTTAGCCGCCTTCGATCAAGATGCCATTCTGACCGTAGTAGACTCGCAAGGGCGCGAACAAGGAGCCGTGCAGTTAGAATCTCGTCAAGGCTTAATCGGGCGAGGTAAATTGTTAAATACTGCCAAACCCGGATCGTTGTT